>JAJYPH010000068.1 GCA_021795575.1 Bacillota bacterium | reverse complement strand
GTGCAGGGAGCGGAGAAGGCGCTGGACCAGTTCAAGTACGAACTGGCTCACGAACTGGGCATCTCTGGCGCGGACGACGGCTACTGGGGCGATGTCCCGGCCCGCCAGTGCGGCGCGGTCGGCGGCCACATGGTGCGCAAGATGATCGAAATGGCGGAGCAGCAGTTGGCCGGCCGCAGCCACTAGACCGCTTGCGACGTCCGATCCGACGTCCCGGGTCCTTCAGGACTCCTTCCCAATGGACGGCGCAAGCCGTCCATTTTCATTTTTCGTCCTCTCGTTCCTCGCTAGGCCCACTCCGTACGGTCCAAGTCAGGCTGCAGGGCGCGGTTTAAGGCATCGGACAACACATCGGCCATATCATTCACCAGGACATCGATCTCTTTGGGCGTCACCATCAAGGTCCCCAGCTCGGGGCCCATCACTTCGTCCACCAGCCGCCGCTGGTCGTCCTGCTCCATCTCGGCCAAGGCTCGGTGAAACACCGCGTCCTCTTTCAGCGTGGCCGCCAGGCGCCGCACCACCTCCCACACCATGCCGGCCGCCAGCACCACGGTGGGCACGCCAATGGCGATCACCGGGACCCCCACGGTCTCCTCCGTGATCCCTTCGCGCCGATTGCCCACCCCGGACCCCGGATGAATGCCCGTGTCGGCCACCTGCAGCGACGCCAAGAGGCGTGAGGGACTGCGGGCAGCCAACGCATCGACTGCCACCACGCGATCGGGCTGGGCCTCCCGGACGATGCCGCGAATGATGTCCACCGTTTCAATGCCGGTGGTGCCCAGCACACCCGGCGCGACCGCCGACACCCGCCGCATGCGTCCCCGAATGTCGGCGGGGACCACCGCTTCCAGATGGCGCGTCACCAAAAGGCGGTCCACCACGCGCGGACCCAGGGCGTCCGGCGTGGCGTTCCAGTTGCCCAGGCCCACCACCAGCACGTGTTCTCCCAACGGCCGCGCCAACAGCGGGGCGAGCACCTCCGCCATGGCCTCGGTCACGCGGTCCCGCAAGTCGCTGTCCCGCTCTTTGAACCGCGGCACGTCGATCGTGATGTAGTGGCCCACCGGCTTGGCCATCAACCGCGCGGCCTCGTCGCTCACCACGTGCACGCGGGTCACCAGCATGCCATCGCGTCGGTCTTCATGCACACGGACGCCCGGGATGTCGCGACGGGACCGGCCGCGGACCAATTCCCGGGCCTCCACCGCCATGTCGGTCTGCACGCTCACTGCCTGAAATTCCACGAGCATCGTCTCCCAAACTTTACTGTATGTCCCAGCATTCCCGGGAGGGCGCCGTGCATACGCGGTCGGGCGGACCGTGCGGTCAGGTGTGAGAGCGCACCAGATGCAGTGGCATCCGGAAGATTTGGTGGGCGCGGCTCTGTGTCAAGTCGTGGATGGCGACGAGATTTTCCAACACGGCCCACTCCCGTCGGCGCGCGGCCTGGCGGTGCACCAGCGGATCCAGGGCCGACGGCGCCTGCGGCAGGCCGGCCAGCACGGCCGCCTGGGCGGGCGACAGGCGGCGGGCCGGCGTACCGAAGTAGCCACGCGCGGCGCGGCCCACGCCCCAGTAGCCGTTGCCCAGATAAACCTGGTTCACATACAGATCCAAGATTTCCGGCTTGGGGTAGCGCGCCGTCACCGCCAGCGCCAGCAGGGCTTCAGACAATTTCCGGCGAAAGGTTTTCTGGGTCGTCAGCAGCTGATCGCGCACCAGCTGCTGCGTGAGGGTGCTGCCCCCCTGGACATAGGCGCCCTCCAGCAGGTCCACCCAAAAGGACCGCACGATACCCTGAATCGATACACCAAAATTGGTGTAAAACGTACGGTCCTCCGTCGCAATCAGAGCCTTCAGGAACCACGGAGACACCGCCGGCAGGGCCAGCGGCTGCGCATCGTGGCGCCGCATCGCGGCGGCCGTGATGGCTGGCAGGCGTACGACGTCCCCCCAGTGCTGGCGGTAGAAGCCCACCACCTGAACGGCCGACCAGAAAAACAGGGCAGCCAATCCGATGACCACCGCCCACCGTCGCACTCCACGACCACCTCCCCGCCCGCGATCCCGTGCTCTCCCTCTCGGGCCTGAGTATACGCCCCGGAGGCTTGGTGCGCCGTCCACCCGACGGCAGGGTTCATCCCGCGCCCGCACCGTCATAGCGTGTCCGGGGAGGCGAATGCGGCTGGCCAAGGTGGAGCGCCTCTGGCGGGGCACCCTCACGCTCACGGCGGCCGCGCTGGTGTCGCGGGGCCTGGGATTGCTATACCGCCTGCTGTTGGCCCGTTATCTCGGCGCCGAGGGGCTCGGGTTCTACCAAATGGTGTTTCCTCTGTATCTGACGCTGGTGACCATCGTGGCCGGGGGGATGCCCGTCGCGGTGTCCCAGCTGGTGGCGGAGGGACGCGCCGAGGTGCGGCGGCTCGGCCGCGTGGCCCTGCTGCTGGGCGGCGGGCTCGCGACGCCCCTGATGGTGGGGCTCATGCTGATGGCCGGCCCGCTGGCGTCCGTCCTGTACCACAATGCCCGCTTGGCTCCGATGCTGGTCCTGATTGCGCCGGCCGTGGTGGCCGTGGGCCTGTCGGCCCCGCTCCGCGGCTTGTACTTCGGCCGCCAACGCATGCGCGTCCCCGCCGCCGCGCAGGTGGCGGAGCAAGTGACGCGGCTCGGGCTCCTCGCCCTGCTGGTCATCGGGGGCTCGGCGCTCTGGATGCCGCGCGGCCCGCTGGCGGCGGTGCTGCTGATCCCGCTGGGCGAAGCCGCCAGCCTGCTGCTCATGCTATGGGGATTTCGGCGGCTTCGATCCGAGGACACCGAGCGGCCCCCCGTGCGGATGCGCACGCTGGCGGGTCAACTGCTCCGGCTGGGCACGCCCGTCACCCTGGGGCGCCTCCTGTCGTCTGCCATGGCCCTGGTGGAGGCCGCGATGATTCCCCGCATGCTGATGGCTGGCGGCATGACGCCGGTCGCGGCCGTGAGCTTCTTTGGCCAGCTGGCGGGCATGGTCATGCCCCTGGTCTTTTTCCCGAGCGCGCTCTCGTTTGCCCTGGCCACCAACCTGGTGCCGGCCATCGCGTCCGACCAGGACCACCCCAACCGCCAGGCGGCCCAGATGCGGCGGGCCCTTTCGGTCACAGCGCTCTGGTGCTTCCCGGTCACCGGGCTGCTGTGGGTGCTGGGGCCGAGGGTCAACAACCTGCTGTTTGCCACGCACATGGACCCCGGGCTGTTCCACCCCCTAGTGCTCGGCGCACTGGCCATGAACTTCAACATCGTGCTGGCGGGTGGGCTCCGAGGGCTGGGCCGCATGACCACGCCCCTCTATCACGACGTGCTGGCGGCCGGACTGGAGCTGGTGGCGATTCTCTGGCTGGGAAGCCGGCCGGGCTGGGGCCCGCATGTCATGGTGTGGGGCATCGCCGGCGGCCTCGGTCTCGCGGCCCTGCTGAATGCCTGGGCGGCGCTCCGCCAGTTCGCCCGCCGGCCGTCTCTGTTGGCGGGCACGGCCGCTCCCGGCCTGGCCGCGCTGCCCGCCGTGGTGCTGTGGCCCGTGCTGGTGCGCCAGCTGGGGGCGACGCTGCCGGAGTGGCAGGCGACGGCGCTCGCGCTACTCGCGTCGGGGGCGCTCTACTGGCTCGGCTTCCGCTGGCTCGCGGACGGCGGGCAACGCCCGCGCTAGGCGAGCCGGCGCATCGCCCGGGGCGTGGTGAAACTGCAGCCCCTCGGCTCCCGCCACCACTCTCACCGTGTCGCCCGGGTTCAGCCTTCCGTCCAGCACCTCCAGGGCCAGCGGGTCGGCCAGCTCCCGGTCCATCACGCGGCGCAGCGGGCGCGCCCCGTAGGCCGGGCTGAACCCGAGGCGAACCACCCAGGCGAGCGCCGTGTCGTCAACGGCGAGCGCCACCCCCTGCACCGCCAGTCGTTCCGCCAATTCCTGGAGCTGGCGTCGGGCCACTGCCCTCACATGGTCCAGGTCCAGGCGCTCAAACAGCACCACTCCGTCCAGCCGGTTCAGCCACTCCGGCCGAAACGCCGCCGCGACCTGTTCCATCACCAGCTGGCGTCGGCGGACCGCGTCCTCCTCTTCCAGAATGACGTCGCTGCCCAGATTGGATGTAAAAATCATCACGGCATGCCGGAAATCCACCGTCCGCCCCCGGCCATCGGTCAGGCGGCCATCGTCGAGCACCTGCAGCAGGACGTTGAACACTTCCGCGTGCGCCTTTTCGACTTCGTCGAACAACAGCACAGCAAACGGATGGCGCCGCATCGCTTCCGTCAGCTGGCCGCCCTCGTCGAAGCCCACGTATCCAGGGGGCGCGCCCACCAGCCGGGCCACGGCGTGGCGCTCCATGTATTCGCTCATGTCAAACCGCGTGAGGGCATCCGGCCGCTCGAACAACACCTCCGCGAGGCTTTTGGCCAATTCCGTCTTGCCGACGCCCGTGGGGCCCAGAAACAAAAATGATCCCAGGGGCCGGCGGGGATCCGAGAGGCCGGCCCGTGCGCGGCGGACGGCACGCGCCACGGCAGCCACCGCCTCCGGCTGCCCCACCACCCGCTCGGCCAGCCGCTCCTCCAGATGGACAAGCTTTTGGCGCTCCGTTTCCAGAAGCCGCGTGACGGGGATGCCGGTCCAACGCGCCACCACCTGGGCCACGTCGTCCGGCGACACCTCCTGGCGCAAGAGCCGCCCGCTGCCCGATTCCTGGTCCAACGCCGCCAGCGCCGCGGCCAGCTCACGCCGGAGGCCGGGCAGAATCCCGTAGCGCAGTTCCGCCGCGCGGGCCAGGTCCGTGGCCCGCTCGGCGCGGCTCTCCTCCTGCTGGGCGTCTTCGAGCTGCGCCTGGAGGTCTCCCACCCGGCGCACCAAGTCCTTTTCGTGCGTCCACCGCGTTTGGAGGGCGGTACGCTCCTCTGACAGGTTCGCGAGGGCCGCGGCCAGCTCGCGCCGCCGTTCGGGGCTGCCGGCCTCGGCATCGCGCTCGAACGCGGCCCGTTCGATCTCCAGATGCATGAACTGGCGATTCAGGGCGTCCAGCACCTCCGGTACGCTATCCATCTCCACGCGGAGATGCGCCGCCGCCTCATCCATCAGATCGATGGCCTTGTCCGGCATGAACCGGTCGCGAATGTACCGAGCCGCCAGCTCGGCGGCGGCGACCAAGGCCGCATCCCGAATCCGGACGCCGTGGTGCCGCTCGTAGCGTTCGCGCAGGCCCCGCAGGATGGCAATGGTGTCGTCCACCGAGGGTTCCTCCACGCGCACCGGCTGGAAGCGGCGCTCCAAGGCGGCGTCCTTCTCAATATAGCGGCGATACTCGTCCAGCGTGGTGGCCCCCACCGCCCGCAGTTCGCCCCGCGCCAGGGCAGGCTTGAGCAGGTTGGCGGCGTCCAGGCCGCCCCCTTCCACACGGCCCGCGCCCATCAGCGTGTGCAGCTCGTCAATGAACAGGATGACGCCCGCGGCGCGGTCCGTGAGCTCGGTCAGCACCGCCTTGAGCCGGTCCTCGAATTCCCCGCGGTATTTCGCGCCCGCTACGAGCGCGCCGATGTCCAGCGCCAGCACCTGCAGGTCCCGCAACCCGTCGGGCACATCCCCGTCGATGATGCGCTGAGCCAACCCCTCGACCACGGCCGTCTTGCCCACGCCGGGTTCGCCGATGAGCACGGGATTGTTTTTGGTCCGGCGGGACAGCACCTGCACGACGCGGCGAATCTCCCCGTCCCGCCCAACCACAGGATCGAGGGCGCCGCGACTCGCGGTCTCGGTGAGATTCTGGCAGTAGCGCGCCAGCGCCTGATACTTCTCCTCGGGGTGCTCGTCGACCACGCGGTGCGGCCCCCGAACCGCCGCGATGGCGTCGCGCATCCGGTCGGCTGAGGCCCCGGCGGCCGCCAGCAGCTCGCGCGCCGACGACGCCACGCGGGCCAACCCCCACAGCAGATGCTCCGTCGACGCGAAGTCATCGTCGAGCTGGACCCGAAATTCCTGGGCCCGCGACCAGACGCGCTCGAGCGCGGGATCCCAGACGATGCCCGGCCCCGCGCCGGACACGCTGGGCGCCTCGGCGGCGCGTGCATCCGCCCGTTGCGCCAGCGTGGGCACGTCCACCGCCAGCGTGGTCAGCACGCTCACGGAAATGCCCTCGGCATCCTTCAAGAGTGCCGCTAGGAGATGCGCCGGCCCCACGACTTGCTGGCCGCGCTGGCGCGCCAACGCTTCGGCCGCGGCCCACGCCGCCGCGGCCTTCGCGGTTAGCTGATCCGGATCCATGCATCACGCCCCCTGATGCTCGGAGTGTGCCCAGCCCGGAGCCGCTCCTCGCCGCGCGCCTATGGTGCGCTGGGAGCCCCGTCGCCCGCCGCCGGCTCGCCATCCGAGGAGGCATCCTGGTCGATCACCGTGTCGCCAGCCCCATCCGCCCCGGCCGCACTGGCAGCCTGGCTGTACACCTGTTCCGCCAGCCGATGGCTCACCGTGGTCAGCTGCGTCAGGCTCGACTGCACACGGTCCCGGTCGTCCGTGGCCAGCGCCTCCCTCATCGCCGCGATGGCCGCCTCGGCGTCTTGGCGGTCGCTCGCGGACACCTTGTCCCCCAGATCGGCCATCGCCTTTTCCGTCGCGTAGACCATGCCCTCGGCCTGGTTCTTCAGGTCGACCAGCTCGCGCGCGGCCCGATCCTCGTCCGCCTTGGCCTCGGCGTCTTTAACCATGCGGTCGATGTCCTCGCGCGACAGCTGGGTACTGGAGGTCACCGTGATGCGCTGTTCGCGCCCGGTGCCCAGGTCCTTGGCCGACACGTTGACAATGCCATTGGCGTCAATATCAAAGGCGACCTCAATCTGAGGAATGCCCCGCGGGGCGGGCGGCAACCCCTCCAGCTTGAACAGCGCCAGCGTGCGGTTGTCGCGAGCAAACTGCCGCTCCCCCTGGAGGACGTGAATCTCCACCTGGGTCTGGTTGTCGGCCGCCGTGGTGAACACCTTGCTCTTGCGGGAGGGAATGGTGGTGTTGCGTTCGACCAGCACCTCGGTCACCCCACCCAGGGTCTCAATGCCGAGAGACAGGGGCGTCACGTCCAACAGCACGACGTCCTTGACGTCGCCGGCCAGCACGCCGGCCTGAATCGCCGCCCCGATCGCGACCACCTCATCCGGGTTCACGCCACGGTGCGGCTCCTTGCCCGTGAGCCGCTTGACGAGCTCCTGGACCGCGGGGATGCGGGTGGACCCCCCCACCAGCACCACCTCATTGATCTGCTGCGCCGACAAGCCGGCGTCCGCCAGGGCTTGCTTGAACGGAGCGGTGGTGCGGTCGGTCAGTGCGCGCGTCAACTCCTCAAATTTTGCCCGGGTGAGGCTCATCTCCAGGTGCTTGGGGCCACTTTGGTCGGCCGTGATGAACGGCATGGAAATTTGGGTCTCCGTCACCGACGACAGTTCGATCTTGGCCTTTTCCGCGCCTTCGATGAGACGCTGGAGGGCCTGACGGTCGGTTCGGAGGTCGATGCCATGGTCCCGGCGGAACTGGTCCGCCACGTATTCGACGATCGCCATGTCGTAGTCGTCCCCGCCCAGGTGCGTGTCGCCGGCAGTGGACTTGACCTCAAAGACGCCGTCCCCCACCTCCAGCACGGACACGTCAAAGGTGCCCCCGCCCAGGTCCCACACCAGAATCGTCTCGTTGGTCTGTTTGTCCAGGCCGTAGGCCAGGGCCGCTGCCGTGGGCTCGTTGATGATGCGGAGCACTTCGAGCCCGGCGATGCGCCCGGCGTCCTTCGTCGATTGGCGCTGCGCGTCGTTGAAGTACGCCGGCACCGTGATGACCGCCTGGGTGACCCCCTCGCCCAGGTACTTCTCTGCGTCAGTTTTCAACTTCCCCAGCACCATGCTGGAGATTTCCTCGGGCGTCAGGTCCTTGCCCGCATTGGGAAGATGCATGCGCACCTGGTCGTTTGGCCCGGCCACGACGTGGTACGGCACCCGTTTGCGCTCCTGGGCCACTTCGCCGTAGCGGCGGCCCACAAACCGCTTGACCGAAAACACCGTGTTTTCCGGGTTCATGACCGACTGCCGCCGCGCCAGCTGGCCCACCAGCCGCTCGCCATCCTTCTTAAATCCCACGACCGACGGGGTCAGCCGACTGCCCTCCGCATTCAAAATGACGGTGGGCTGGCCCCCCTCCATGACGGCCACCACCGAGTTGGTGGTGCCCAGATCGATCCCTACTACCTTCGCCATGTTTTACGGCTCCTCCACTGGAGTACACTGTCTCGCGTCCGAGCTGCAAGCGTCCGAGCTTCAATATAGTATGGGCAACCGGCCGGGATCAATCATCTCCCGGACCTCCAGCGCCCCCTGCGTCTTTCGACAGGGCCGGCGCGCGCGGCCCTTCTCACGCCGACGGGCTCGCCCCGCTCCGCGGTCGGCGCGCCATGGCCGGCCGCCGCCTTGTGGGACGTCAACGCGGCACGGGGCTCGAGGCTTGCCGGTCGGCCGTCCTCTCGTCCGCCCGGTAGACCACCCGCCCGCCGACGACCGTTTCCGTCACCTGGACGTCGTCGGACAGCACCACCCAGTCGGCGCGGGCACCCACGGCCAGGCGCCCCCGGTCGTGAAACCCCATGCGCTGGGCGGGCGCGCGACTCCACGCGTGCACCGCATCGTCCCAGGACCAGCCCCACCGGATCAGGTTGGCCACCCCCCGGTCGGCCGTGAGCACACTGGCCGCCAGCGTGTCGGGCTGGCGTGCCAGCCAGGCCGCACCGTCGTGCACCAAGACTGGATGGCCCCCCAGGTCCCCTTCGCGGTCGTAGGTACCGGCCAGCCGGCTGGCGTCGGTCACGCCCACGAGGCGGCCCGGCGCGGCCCGCCCCAACAGCCGCACCGTGGCCGGATGCAGATGGACGCCGTCCGTGATGGCCTCGATCCAGACCGACGGCGCGTCCAGGGCCCGGGCCAGCAGGCTGGGACGGCGGTGGTGCCACGGCGGCATGGCGTTGAAGGCATGCGTGACGCCGTCCGCGCCGGCGGCGAACGCGCGGCCCGCCTCCTCATAGGTCGCCCCGCTGTGCCCGACGTTGACCCACCCGCCCTGGGCGCGGACCATGCCGATAAGACTCAGCGCACCGGGCAGCTCGGGCGCCAGCGTCACCAGCGCCAGGGGGCCGGCGGCCAAGACGTCGGCAAACTCGACCGCGTCCGGCCGACGGAGCCACTCGCGGGGCTGCGCGCCGGCCCACGCCGGAGCCAGGTACGGTCCTTCCCAGTGCACTCCCAGGCACTGCGCTCCCGGCAGCTCGACCGCCGGCGGCGCGACCGCGGCCATGACGTCCAGTGGAGCGGTCAGCACGGTGGCCAAAAACGCGGTGACGCCGTGCCGGGCCAAGCCGCGCGACAGCTGCTCCCAGGACTCGGCCGCGTGCGCAGCCATCACATCGACGCCGTCCGACCCATGGCAGTGCAGGTCCACGAATCCGGGCACGATGCGGGACCACCCGCCGTCCGCCTCGCTGGCGGCCAGCAACCGAACCGCCGAAATCCGCGGACCCTCCGCTTCCAGACGGGCGACCCGCCACCCCTCGGGCGTCAGGACGCGTCCCTCTCGCACCAGCGTGGCGGTGGCTCCCCTCATCCGCTGTTCCTCCCCACGGTTCTCCGGGCGCAGGCCCTTTCCCCATCGCCACCGGCTGCCGGTTCCACGATAGCCGACGGCCGCCCCCATGGGAAGGAGCCCGAAAACGACAGACACATCAAGGACGGCCTACCGGGGGATAGACCGTCCGAGAGGAGAAACCGGAGGTAGCCGCGGAGTCTTGGTCACACGGCTCCACTCCCAGTGTGGCCGGGCGGCGCCGGTTCATGTACGGATGGTGTCTGGATGTTGTTTCCAGTCGCCGGTTCCACCGGTGCGTCGTGGACCGCGACCGCCCCCGTCGCGGCGAGGGTCCGCCAGAACGCGGGGTAGGACACCGAGACCGCGGAGGCTCCGGCCAGCGTGACGGGACCGTCGGTCACACTGGCTGCCACGGCCCACGTGAACGCCAGCCGGTGGTCGCCGCGGCTGTCCACCGCCGCGCCCGTGAGCGGCGTGGGACCGTCGATGTCCAGCGCATCCGGCTGTTCCACCACGCGGGCGCCCAGGGCGGCGAGTCCCACCGCCACCGCATGCAGGCGGTCGGTTTCCTTCACACGCAGCTCAGACAGTCCCTCCAGGCGGGAGTGGCCGTGCGCCTGCGTGGCCAGCAGGGCCACCAGCGGCACCTCGTCCACCAGGCCCGGCACCGCCGCGGCGGCCAGCCGGATGGGCCGGAGCGCGCCGGGCCCCCGCACCACCACGCGCCCCACCGGCTCGGGCGCTTGCTGCTCGACCTCCACCTCCACGGCCACGCCGGCCTGGCGCAGCACGCTCAACACGCCGATGCGAGAGGGGTTCAGCAGCACGTCAGCGGTAGACACCCGCCCGCCGGTGAGGGCCGCCAGCACCCACCACATGGCGGCAGCCGACGGGTCGGCGGGAATCCGATAGGTCAGCGGCGCCAGCGCTCCGGGCTCGATGGTGCTGGCCAGCCCGACACGCTGGAGGCGCGCGCCCATCTGGACCAGAAGCCGCTCCGTGTGATCCCGGGTCGGGAGCGCTTCCGTGACGGTCATGGCTCCGCGGCCCAGGAGCCCGGCCAACAGCAGGGCGGACTTCACCTGGGCGGACGGCACGGGCGTGCTGACGTGGCCGCCCGCCACCCCACCGCCCCGCACGGCGACCGGGGGCGTCCCGCCGGCCCGGGTCCACGCGTGAGCGCCCACCTGTGCCAACGGCTCGACCACACGCCCCATCGGCCGTCCGCGCAGCGATCCATCCCCCGTCAGCACGGTGAGGCCCCCCGGAATCCCCGTGGCCATGCCGATCATCAGGCGGAGGGTCGTGCCCGAATTGCCACAGTCCACCACGTCCGAGGGTTCCTGGAGCCCCGCCGCCCCCCGGCCCACGACGGTGACCGGGCCGCCGGCGGGCCAGTCCACCCGAGCACCCAACGCTCGGGCGGCACGGGCGCTGGCCCGCGTGTCGTCGGCGTCCAGCGGGGCGTCGATGTGCGAGCGCCCGTCCGCCAGCGCACCCAACAGGATCGCCCGGTGGGTCAGCGACTTGTCGCCGGGCACCGCCACCGCCGCATCCGGCACGTGCCCGCGCTCCAGGACCAGGGTGTCACACATGCCGGCCCACCGCACGGGCGATGAGCGGCAGCGTCGCCGCCAGCTCGGCAAACTGCGGCAGGGACAGCGACTGCGGGCCATCCGACAGGGCTTGGCCCGGCTCCGGGTGGATCTCCACCAGCACGCCGTCGGCGCCGGCCGCCACGGCCGCCCGGGCCATGGGTGCCACCAGCGGCCACGTCCCGGTCGCGTGAGACGGGTCCACCACCACCGGCAGGTGGGACAGCGTTTTCACCAGCGGCACCGCGGACAGATCCAGTGTGTTGCGGGTCTCCCGCGCGAACGTGCGGATGCCGCGCTCGCACAGGGCCACGTCCGGATTCCCCCCCGCCAGCACATACTCGGCCGCCAACAGCCATTCCTCCAGCGTAGCGGACAAGCCGCGCTTGAGGAGCACGGGCTTCTGGATGCGGCCGGCGGCGCGCAGCAGGGAATAGTTCTGCATGTTGCGCGCCCCGATCTGCACCATGTCGGCCACCTCCGCGACCCGGGCCAAGCCGTCTTCATCCAGCGCTTCGGTCACGATGGCGAGGCCGAAGCGGCGGCGCGCCAGGTCCAGCAGGCGGAGCCCCTCCGGCCCCAGCCCCTGAAAACTATACGGAGACGTCCGCGGCTTGAACGCGCCCCCGCGGAGCACGCGCCCGCCGGCCCGCGCCGTGGCCTCGGCCGTGGCCATGAGCTGGGCTTCGCTCTCCACCGCACACGGGCCGCCCATCAGGAGCACGCGGCGTCCGCCCAATGCGACGCCGGGCCTGAGCGTAATCACCGTGTCATCCGGATGACCGTCCCGGCTGGCCAGCGGAAAGGGCACCCGAGCTGCCCGCACCTCGACGAGCCCGTCCGCGGCGGCCGTAAGCCCTCGCGTCGCCAGGGCCGCCGATTCTGCTCCCCCCGTCACGTGGGACGCCTCCCTTCCTCTCCATCTCCATCTCCTCCATCCGGTCCATCCGGTCCATCCGCGTCCAGTGCCGCCCGCAGGGCCCGCACGCGGGCCGTGGCCACCTCGGCCGCATGCGCCGGATCCTGCATGACCGCCGTCACGAGCGCGCTGCCGACGATCACGCCATCCGCCACCCTGCCCACACGGGCCGCCTGCTCCGGCGTGGAAATGCCGAACCCCATGGCCACCGGCAGCCGGACGGCGTCCTTCAGGCGCGACGCGAAAGCCAGCACGTCCGGCGCCAGCTGGTCGCGCACCCCCGTCACGCCGGTCACGGACACGCCATACACAAATCCCGCCCCCGAGCGAATGCGCTGGAGGTGCCCGGGCGGCGAATTCGGCGTGGCCATGGGCACCAGCGCCAGCCCCCGATCCCGCGTCAGGCGGCGGAGGGGCCCTGACTCCGCCCACGGCAGATCCGGCACGATGAGCCCCGCCACCCCGCACGCGGCCGCCCGATCCACAAATCGGGCCGCCCCGTGCGCCAGCATCGGATTCACATAGGTCAGCAGCACCACAGGCAAGGGATATTGCGCCAGCGTGCGTTCCAGCACGGCCCACAAGCCGTCCAGCGTAAATCCCGCCGTCAGCGCCGCCGTGGCCGCCGCCTGGAGGGCCGGCCCATCCGCCAGCGGATCGGAAAACGGGACGCCCAGCTCCACGGCGTCCGCACCACCCGCGGCCAGCGCCGCCAGCATCCTGGGCAGACTGGCCAGATCCGGGAGGCCGGCGGTCAGATACGGCATCAGCGCCGCGCGCTGGCGCCCGCGGAACACCGCCTCCACGCGCCGCACCCCCGTCGGCCGCCCCCAATCTCCGCCCGCGTTAGGCATCCGTCCCACCTCCCACCGCGCCCGCGGGCGCTTCCCGCCGGGCCACCTGGTCCACGTCCTTGTCGCCCCGCCCCGACAGGTTGATGAGGATCCGGGCGCCCTTCGGCCATTGCCCGCGGCGCGACCACACCCACGCCACCGCGTGCGCACTTTCCAGCGCCGGAATGATGCCCTCGAGGCGCGACAGCTCATGAAACGCGGCCAGGGCGGCGTCATCGGTCACCGCCTCGTACCGGGCACGGCCCGTGGCCGCCAGGTGGGCGTGCTCGGGCCCCACCCCCGGATAGTCCAGCCCCGCGGACACCGAATGCGCCAGGCGAATCTGTCCATCCGCATCCTGCAGCAAATAGCTCAGGGCCCCGTGCAGCACCCCGGGCGTGCCCGCCGACAGGCTGGCCGCATGCCGCGCGGTGTGAAGCCCCTCGCCTGCCGCCTCCACGCCCACCAGCGCCACAGGGTCCCGACGAAACGCATGAAAGATCCCCATGGCGTTGGACCCACCGCCCACACAGGCCACGACATGCGTCGGGGGACCCCCGAGCGCTAGCATCTGACGGCGTGCCTCGCGCCCGATCACTGCCTGAAAGTCCCGCACCATGGCCGGGTACGGGTGGGGCCCCACCACTGACCCAATCGCATAGTAGGTGTGGCGCACGTGGGTGACCCAGTCGCGAATCGCCTCGTTGGTCGCGTCTTTGAGCGTCCGGCTGCCGGAGGTGACCGTGTGGACCTCCGCACCCAAGAGACGCATCCGGTAGACGTTCAGCGCCTGCCGGTCCACATCCTCGGCGCCCATGTAAATCTCGGCCCTGAGCCCCAAGAGCGCGGCCGCCGTCGCGGTGGCGACGCCGTGCTGGCCGGCCCCAGTCTCCGCGATGACGCGCTCCTTGCCCATGCGCCGCGCCAGCAGCAGCTGACCCACCGTGTTGTTGATTTTGTGCGCCCCGGTGTGGCACAGATCCTCGCGCTTCAAGTACACCGCCGCCCCGACCGCCTCAGACAGCCGCTCCGCCGCCGTAATCGGCGTGGGACGCCCCACGTAGCGGCCCAGGATCTCCCCGAGCTCCCGACGAAACACCGGGTCCCGCCGCGCCGCCCGATACGCCTGATCGAGCGCCTCGAGGGCCGGCATCAGCGTTTCCGGTACGAACTGGCCGCCAAACGGGCCGAAGCGGCCCCGGCCACTGGGGCGCAGGCCCTCGGGATGCTTTAGGTCGATCGCTGGTCCTGGTCTTGCTCCCACTGCCGCACCTCCTGTACAAAGTCCTGAATCAGGGTTCGTGACTTGCGGCCCCTGTCCTCCACACCACTGGAGACGTCGACGCCGTCCGGCCGCCACCGCGTCAGCACGGCTCCCACGTTGGCGGGGGTGAGGCCCCCCGCCACCCACAGGCGGTGGTCGGGGCGCGGCACCCCGGGTCGGGTCCACGCCTGCCCACTGCCAGGCACCGGCCCGTCCCACAGCCACACGTCGGCGTCGGCCGCGCCCCGGGTCGCCACCGGTTCGATGGCGAGCCGCCCGTCCGCCCGCGCACGAGGGATCCACGCGGCCGCGGGCCGGTCGTACACCTGCAAGCCGCCCCACGGCAGGGTCCACAGATTCTCCCAGGTCCGGTCGGGGACGCCGCGCACCACCGCCACCACCCGCCCCGGGAAGGCGGTGGCCATCGCCGAGGCCACGTCGAGCGACACCTGCCGGCGGCTGTTCGCCAGCACCGCCCCCCCAAAGGTGGCCCCGGCCTCGAGCGCCCAGGCCACCTCGTCGGGCGAGCGGAGGCCGCAGATCTTTATGGCGAGGGGACCGCCCGCCGCCGTCATCGGGACGGCCCCAACAGCGCCGTGCCCTCCTGCATCAGGGTTTGGCCCACCAGCGCCGCGTGATAGCCGGCCGAGGCCAGCCGGGACAGGTCCACGGCCGTCCGGATGCCGCTTTCGGCCACGGCCGTGGCGCTCTCGGGCAGGGCGGGCGCCAAATCCAGCGCGCGGGTGAGGCGGGTGTCAAACGTATCCAGATCCCGGTTGTTCACCCCAACCAGCGTGGCCCCGGCCGCCACGGCCCGGGCCAACTCCCCCCGGTTGTGTACTTCCACCAGGACGTCCATGCCAAGCTCCCCGCCGGCCGCCAACAGCGCCAAGAGCTGCCCATCGCTCAAAATCCGCACAATGGCCAGCACGGCGTCGGCGCCGTGCATGCGCGCTTCGGCCACCTGGGCGGGCTCCAGCAGAAAGTCTTTTCGCAGCACGGGCACCCCCGCGCTGGCGGCCACGGCCCTCAGATGGTCCAAGTCGCCGTCAAAAAAGTATGGCTCGGTGAGGACGGAGACGGCGCGGGCACCGGCCCGCTCGTAGGCCTGCGCCCGCGCGGCCGGGTCGTACGCGGGGACCAGCCGCCCCTGCGAGGGCGACTTCGCCTTGCATTCCGCAATGATCGCGATGTCCGGGGCCACCAGGGGGGGCGTGCGCAGCGCTCGGACCAGCGACCGGGCCCGGGGAGCCCGCCGCGCCGCCGCCCACAGTTCCAGTCCGTTGGCGGCGGCCGCCGCGGCGCGGTGGACGGCGGACGCGGTCAGGGCGGGCAAAAAGCGCTCGGCCGGCATGCCCGACACCCGCTCTCCGGCGCAAAGCTCCCGATATACGCCGCCGAGTACGTGGTTTCCGGGTACGGCGAGGGGGCCATCATGGCGGTTCCCGCCCATGACAGTCGGGATC
>JAJYPH010000269.1 GCA_021795575.1 Bacillota bacterium | reverse complement strand
GATCGCTGCGCTGCACCACCAGGAACCCGTGCCCGACGCGGTGCTCGCCTGGGTGAACCGTCTGTCGGACCTGCTGTTTGTGGCGGGGCGTTTTGTGAACGGTGTCGAAGGGGTGGTGGACCCACCGCTCCGCGAGCCGGTCGACGGGTATTGAGGCGCCTGATGCCGGCGCATGCGCTTAGGTCAAGCGCACCGCCTCGCGAGGCCGGTTTCGGGACTGACGACGACGGCGGTCCCATACGCCAGCACTTCGGACATGTTGGATCCCAGCTCCGCGGAGTCAAACGGCACGCCGATGGCGGCATGGCTCCGCGGGAGCGCGCATGCGCGGTCAGGCGGTCCAGAGCCCGCTGACGCGTATCGTTCAGCATGTTCGTGAACTCGGGGATTTCGCCTCCCGCCCACTCGCGCCATCCGGCCGTCACCTGGTCGCCGATGCCGGGGCTGCGTACCAGCAGCCCCAGGCCCATCCCACCGGTTGTCCACCTGATGCCCGGGGACCGACGGAGTCGTCACGGCTGCAAAATTCCTCTATCATCGCCCCACCCGCTGTCTCCCCACCGTCCGCCCACGATCCAGCGGCTCAGGAGGACACCTCCCTTACCGTGCGGTGGTTCTGCTACGATTCTACCGGAGGCTGGGCAACCAGAGGGAGGCACGTTGATGGCACGACCCCGTACCCGCCAGGAGCGCTGGACCAATCAGATTGTCACGTTGGCAGAAACCGTCGCGATGGCCGTGCCGTCGGAGGACCAACCCCAGTCCGTGGTTCGCTTGACCCACGTATTGACTCGCGTGCTGGACGCCGGCTCGGATCACCCGATCCATCGGGCCGTGGAGGCGCTGGACGCCCGCCACGCCCACGAGGCAGGCGACCTCGTGCTGATGGCCGCGGGGGAGGCCGCGGGGACGCTGGACGTGGTCCTGTCACGACCGGGCGGCAATCTCACCGGGGTGGCCTCGACATTTTTGGTTCCCCTGGTCTTGGCGGCACCCCCACCCACAGCGGTTCCCCGGGTCATCCCCCCGGGGGCGGCCTGGGAGGGGCTGGTTCGATCCCTTCGGACCCACGGGCTGGTCGACGACCAGGCATCGGTGGTGTGCCACAATGCGCTGTACACGCTGGCCGACCTGCCCCGTTCCTGGGTGGCGGAGCGCCAATGGCTGCGGCTGCTCGTGGACGGCCTCAGCCGCAAGGAACCTGCCCTGCCTCCTCCCGCGCTCGAGGCCGCGCCCTCGGTCGAGACGCCCGTCGACGGTGCCCCCCATCTGCGCTTTTTGGTCGGCACGGTGCTCAGTACGGGCGACGAACGGCCACTGTGGGAAGCGGACGACCCCGAGACGCTCGAGGCTCAGGGTCGCTTCGACGTCTGGTTGGCGTCCTCGGCGGGATTCGTGCAAGCGGCACTGGGCCTCGAACACGTCTTGGTCGGGCACCCGGACCGATGGGACGACGCCCTGAGTGCCGGCGAGACCCTGTGGAACATGACCGGTACCGGCTTGGCCATCGAACGGCACTGCGCGCAGGCCGGGTGCACTCCCGACGCCGTGTTGGCCGATGTGCGCTGGCAGGGCGGTGAGGATGGCGCGTGGCTGGTCAGTCTCACGTCGCTGGGTCATGCCTCCCGCCCGTGGTCCTGGCACCCCACCTACGACCCGGACGAGGACCGCGACGCGCTCCTGGACACGCTGCGCTCCCAAGGGATCCGCCGGATGGCGGTGGATGAACGGGGCGCACCATAGGCAGGCGCGAGCCGGAATCGACCCGTGTCGCCACGAAGGCCGTTGGCCGACCGCCTTCTGTCTGCTCGCGCGTCCTGACGGCGGTCCTGGTCTGGGGCAGGCGCTGCCGTACACCGCGTTCACCAGCGGTGCGCTGCTAGCCCGCGGTGTCCTCGGCCCCGGGTGGCGGGGCGTGCACAAAGTCAAAGCCGAAGCGCCCCTTCACACACAGGTGCCCATGGGTGACCTCGTGGTCCATCGGCGACGTCACCTTGACGATCCGGTTGTCCTGCACGTGAAGCTGGAGCGTACACCCCACGCCACAGTACGGGCAGATGGTGTCGGTCACGGTCTGGCGGGACTCGTCCCAATGGTCTGCCTCGCGCAGGTCGTGCTCGCTTTTGAACATCAGCGCCCCGGTCGGGCAGACCGCGACGCAGTTGCCGCAGTACACGCAGGCCGAGTCCGGAAGCGCCACGTCAAACTCGGTGGCAATGTGGGCGTCGAACCCGCGGCCCGCGACCGCAATGGCAAACGTGTGCTGGGCCTGGTCGCCGCACGCCTCGACGCACTTGTAGCACAGAATGCAGCGCGAGTAGTCTCGGACGTACAGCTCGTTGTCAATCGTGACGGGCTGGGCCAGGGTGGCGCGCGTCTCGCCGGCCACGCTGCCGTGCCGGCCCGCGCGCGCATGCCGGTCCGCGCCGCTGGAGTCCCGTGGCCCGTGGCGAGCCGGCTCCGCCCCGTATTCTTCGAGCCACCGCTCCAGCTCCGGCCCGGCCAGGCTCATGTCGACCGACGACGCCAAAAGCTCCAGCACCATGCGGCGACTGTGGTCCACGCGCTCCGAGCGGGTGGACACCACCATGTCGGCCTCCAGCGGCCGGGAGCAGGCCGGCACCAGGGCGCGGGACCCCTTCACTTCGACGACACAGGCCCGGCACACGTTTACCGGAGCGAGGTTTTCGAGAAAACAGAGGGTGGGCACCTCCGTGCCCTCGGCGCGGCACGCCGCCAGGATCGTGGTGCCCTCCGGCACCGTCACCGCCCGTCCGTCGATGGTGGCGCGCACACTGCGCTCGGGAACTGCACCGTCCGTCCGCGTCATGGGCCTCACGGCAGCCATCTCAGGCCCCCCTCCCTTCGTCACCCAACACACCCAGTCGGAGGGCCGAGTCCACGGCGTTCGCGGCCGTCTGGCCCAGCCCGCAGATGGAGGCGTCCCGCATGACCTGGGCCAAGTCTCTAAACAGCCGGAGTTCGTCCGCCACCGTACCGTGCGGCCGGCCGGCGGCCAGGCGGGCCACCAGCTCCTCCTGGCGCACCGTGCCCACGCGGCACGGCACGCACTGCCCACACGACTCGTCGCGGAAGAAGCGCGCAATGCGAAGCACCGTGTCCGTGAGGTTCGCCGTGTCGTCAAACACCACCACCACCCCCGACCCCAACGTGGCGCCGATGGCTTTGAGATCCGGCGGCGCCAGCGGGGTGTCTAAGGCAGCGGGCCCCACGAACGACCCCGCCGCTCCTCCCAGCAGCACCGCCTGCAGTGTGCGGCCGGGCGTGAGCCCGCCCGCCATGTCGATGAGGGCGCCAAGCCGCGTGCCAAACGGGGCCTCGTACAGCCCGGGGCGCGCGACGGCCCCCGAGAGGCAAAACAGGCGTGTGCCCGCCGCGTCCGGGGTCCCGACCGCCCGGAACCGCGCAGGACCAAACTCTAGGATGGCCAGCACGTTCATGAGCGTCTCGATGTTGTTGACCGCGGTCGGCTTCCCAAAAAGCCCGTGCGTGGTCGGAAACGGCGGCTTGTTGCGCGGTTCCCCGCGACGGCCCTCCAGGGAGTTGAACAGCGCCGTTTCCTCGCCACAGATATACGCGCCCGCGCCCTGCCGAACGTCGATGTCAAACCGCAAACCCCGCCCCATG
>JAJYPH010000004.1 GCA_021795575.1 Bacillota bacterium | reverse complement strand
GCCCTGCAGACCGGCGGGGAATGGTCGCGCGCGGCCTGCCGCGGCGGCTCAACACCTGGGCGCGGGCCTGCCTGATGGCGGCCTATGGGGCCCAGACGACCTTGGTCGACGACGCGGTGACCACGACGGCGGCCAGCGAACTGCCGTGGGCCGGCACCGTGTACGCCGGCCGGCCCCGATACCGGAGCGAGAGCAGGGGGCGACCCAACGTCGCCCCCTGCTCTTTGCTTCCTGCCCCGCGGTCCGGGAGCGTGGGACTCGCGTGGTCAAACAGCATGGGACTCGACAGACCTGCCCCCGTCACCACGCGGACCCGCTTTGCTCTGGCCCTCCTCCGGCACCGTCACGCGTCTCTGACGCGGCCCGATGGCCAGCGCGACGGGGTGACCCATCCGCGCGCGTGAATCGCGCAGATCGCGTAGGCTCCCTCATCGGGTTTCTCCTCCGGCCGGATCCCCCGGTCCGCCGCCGCCTAGCCGTCGCGTGGTCCCTAGGCCCCCCGCGTCGCGTCGGCGCCTCGATCCGAGGTCACGACAGCATTCACACCGCGGGGCGGCACCCCGACCCATGCTTCGTCTACCAACCAGTACTAACTATTACCAACTATGGGTCAGCCCTGTGGCTCATCGGACGTGGTTGTAGCCCAGCCGCCGACAAAACTCGTGGACAAAGCGTGGCGCGTCGACGGTGAGCGCCACATCTACCGGGTGGGTCGGTGCCGGGGCGCGTTCGCGCGCGTCCACCACGGTCATGCCGCGCGTGAGGGAATCCTGCAGCGCTACGCGGACCGCATACGGGCTGGTCGTGACGATGGTGGGGTCTTCGGCCACGGCCACCGCCAGTGGGTCGTGCAGCGGGCACGTGCGATCCCCTGCCGGTGCCCCGGGATTGTAGGCCCGCATGTAATATTCGGTGGCCGTGGCCAGCACGTCCGCGTAGGCCCGTTCGGGATCCGGGGCGCGAGCCCGGAGATGCTGGTCCGTCAGGCACGCCTGGTGGGTGACGTCCAGTCCCACCATCGTCACGGGGATGCCACTCTGGAACACCAGGTCGGCAGCTTCCGGGTCGCCCCAGATGTTGGCTTCGGCCACCGGCGTGACGTTGCCGGGGCAGAAAGCGGCGCCCCCCATCACGACGACCCGAGGAATGCGCTGGGCCAGTTCGGGATGAAGGGCGAGCGCCAGCGCCAGATTGGTCAACCGCGCGGTGGCCACCAGCGTAGTGCCGCCCCCCGCCAGCGCGGACGCCAGATACTCGGCGGCCGGCTCGGCCTCGGCGTGGCCGTGAACCGCCGGGAGGACCGCCTCCCCCAAGCCATTGGCGCCGTGAAAGGCCTCGGCCGTATCCACCACGCCTGAGGCAAGCGGGTGGGCGGCCCCTTGGTAGACGGGCACCGACCGCCCCGACAGCTCGACGGCCAGCAGGGTGTTTCGGGTGGTGGCCTCGATCCCGCCGTTGCCGAAGCAGCTGGTTATCGCGCGGACGTCCAGCCGGGGGGACGCCAGGGCATACCAAATCGCCATGGCATCGTCGATGCCGGTGTCCACATCCAGAATCACCGGGATTCGGTCTCCATCTTTTACGGGTGTTACGGGGTTCATAGACTCCCACCTTTGCCACAAGGTAAACCATCTGAGAAAACCGCGTTGACACGGCCCGGTGCCGGATCTGGTGCCCGGACAGCGCTCACGTGGCGCCATGATAGGCGAAGCGCCCGCGGCCCGCCACTCGTCATGCGCCCAGCACGACCCGCGCGGCGGCGTCCGCACCCTCCTCCGCCGCGAGCGCGGCGGTCAGGGCCGTGGGAAACGGTCGGTCCAGCGCCGCCGCGACGGCGGCCGCGAGACTGTCGGCTGTGAGGCGGCGCCGCGCCACCGAGACCCCCGCGCCCAGCTGCTCCACGCGCTCGGCCCAGAACCACTGGTCGCCAAAGTGCGGCACCACCACCGACGGGACGCCAGCCGCCAGCGCGGCGGCGGTGGTGCCGGCGCCGCCATGGTGCACCACGGCACCCATGCGCGGGAACAGCCACGCGTGCGGGACGTCTTCGACCACGTGGATGGTGGACGACCCCTCCCCGGCAATGCCGTTCCAGCCGGAATGGACCACGCCCCGGCGACCCACGCGCGCGAGCGCCGCCTCCACCAGGGTCCGCACGGCCGCGGGATCTGGCTGGGCCAGGCTGCCGAATCCCACGTAGACGGGTGGGGGGCCCTCCTGCAAAAACGTTGCCAACGCGGGCGGGGGCGTGAAGCGGGGCGGGGGCGCAAGGCGCCAGTAGCCCGTCAGGTGCGCCTTGGGCGGCCAGTCGTCTGGCCGCGGCACCACGGACGGGCTCACCGCCACCACGCACGCCTCATCGCGCAGCGCATGGGCGAAGGGGACGTCGCGTGGGATCACCAGGCCGGGCACCCGCTCGGTCAGCCGCAGGGCGCCCGCCCGGGCCTGCCGCCAAAACAGGCGGAGCGCCGCATCGTGGGACCAGCGTTTCAGGAGGCGGCCGGGCAGGGGAAACGGCAGGGCCGGGCTGGCGAATGCGCTGGTGGGCAGCAGCGGCTGCAGGTGGGCGGCCACGGCGCGGAGGCCCAGATGCTGAGCCAAGTAGTGCCCCTGAAACGCAAACGTCGAGTACACCAGCACGTCGCGGTCGTGCATGGCGGCTTCGGCCGCGTCCCACGTGGGCAGCGCCAGATGTTCGGTGAGCTGCCGAAACGCGGTGAGAAAGCGGCCCACGTTTCTGCCGGAGGTGAGGGCGCGGCGGCCCGCCGCCGTCGCCATGAGCTCGGCCGGATCGCCTGGCAGGGGTGCAAACGCCACCTGATAGCGGTCCGCCAGCGGACGAAAGCGCTCGTGGGTGGCCAGCCGCACGTCGGCCCCCTGCCGCTGCAGCGCCAGCGCCAGCGCCACAAACGGCTCCACGTCCCCCCGGCTGCCGACCGTCAAGAGACCTACCCGGGTCATGCGCCAACCTCCATTCGTCCGCTCGGTGCCCGTCCTGAGGCTCTTCTTCAGGGTAATGGATTGTCTCCATGGCGCGGAGGGCGCCCCGTTTGTATACTGAGCGCAACCCGTACGGGGTGAGGGCGGCCGGTCGCCGGGCCCGTCCTAGATCACCAGAAGGGTGTGAGGTGCACAAGGATGCTGACGATTGGCGAAGCGCTGCGCTCGGCGAGCCAGCGGCATCGGGACAAAACTGCCTTGGTGTTTGGCGCCGAGACGCTGACGTATGGCGAGCTGGACCGGCGGGTGAATCAGTTTGCCAACGCGCTCGCGGCCTGGGGGGTGGGCCCGGGGGATCGGGTGGCGCTGTTGCTGCCCAACGGACTGTGGATGGCCGTGGCTTATTTCGGGGCGGCCCGGGCCGGAGCCGTGGCGGTGCCGGTGAACCTGCGGTGGGCCGCGCCGGAAGTCCAATACGTGCTGGCGGACGCTCAGGTGCGGCTGGTGCTGGCCGACGAAGACTTTCGGGCCCTGCTGCCGCCAGCCCCGCACATCCACGTGGGACGCGCGTGGCAGGACGCGGTGCTGGCGGCCAGCGCTCTGGATCCCCGGGTGGTGGTGCAGGAGACCGACCCCTGGGTGATCGTGTACACGTCGGGCACCACCGGCCGGCCCAAGGGGGCGGTGCGGGATCACCGATCCAACCTCATGATTGCGCTGGTGCTGCTGGCTGAGCTGTCCATCACCACCGAGGACGTGGGGATGGCGCTCTTGCCCATGTTTCACGTCAACTCCATGTGGTTTGTGACACTCTCGCTCATCATCGGGACCACGTGCGTGATTTACCCGCACCGGACGTTCCATCCGGGGCATATTGTCGAGGCGTTCAACACGCACCAGGTGACGTATTCCATGTTTGTGCCCAGCATGCTGGCCATGCTGGCCGATGCCGCCGAGCGCGGCGCGCTGGAGCCGTCGCACCTCCGCGTCGCGCTGACGTCCTCGGCCCCCTTGGACCTAGCGCTGCGCGACCGCCTGCTGCGGGTGTTTCCCCACGCACGGCTGTATGACATCTATGGGGCGACCGAGTACGGCGGCGTGACCCTGATGCAGCATGCGCCTGATGAGGCGGTGGGCAGCGTGGGCTGGCCGGTGGTGGGCGCGTCGGTGCGCATCGTGGGCGAAGAGGGCCAACCCGTCGCGCCGGGCGCGGTGGGGGACGTGTACGTCCAAGCCCCGAGCCTCATGCGTGAATACTGGCAAAACCCCGAGGCGACTCGGGCCGCCCGGGACCCGGACGGGTACCTGACGCTCGGGGACATGGGATATCAGGACGAGGCGGGGCGGTTGTGGCTGGTGGACCGCAAGCAGGACATGATGATCGTGGCGGGAGAAAACGTGTACCCGCGCGAAGTGGAAGACGTGCTGCTGGAAAACCCGGACGTGTTGATGGCCGCCGCCGTGGGCCTCCCCGACCCCAAGCGGGGGCAGGTGGTGGTGGCGGCCGTCGTGCCCCACGCCGGCCGCACCCCGGACGTCGAGGCGCTGCGCGACGCCTGCCGGGCCAAGCTGGCCGACTACAAGCGGCCGCGTGACATTCGGGTGATGACCGAACTTCCGACGGGTCCCACGGGCAAGGTGGTGCGCCGTCTGGTGCGGGAGGGGTGGGACCGACCGGCGGACGGCCGCTGAATGGAACCCGCGCCCAGGTATACCGGGGCCGCCGGGGACGAGCGGCTGGCTGCCGCTCAGGGTCGCTGAAACTGATACTCCTCGACGTCGGCGACGGGGCGGTACCCAATCCGCTGATACAGCCGGTTGGAGGTGGGATTGGCCAAGTCCGTGAAGAGAAAGCACCGTTGGCGCCCGCTGTCCAGCAGGGCCTGGCTCAAGTCGGCCACCAGCGCGGACGCGTAGCCGTGGCGCCGGGCGACCGGGGGCGTGTACACCGGGCCCAGGCGAATCCCGGTGGGCGTCGGCCCACCATAACCCGCCAGCGACACCGGGTCCCCGTCCTCCCAAAGGTCGAGCCCGCCGTGCTCGCTGGTCAGGCGCTGTCGCAGCGTCGCGGCCGCGACGGCGTGGGCATCACCGCGGGTGCCACCGGCGCCAGACTCCACGAAAAACGCCGTTAGCCATTCCAGGAGGAGCGCCTGGTCCTGAAGGGTGGCAGGCCGGCGGCGGCCGGAAACCGGCGGGGGTGGGATGACGCGGGCCGACTCGTAGATGCGTTCGGCCATTGTCCGCAGCGAAACCTGGCCGGCGCGCCGCGCCCAGCCGTCGGCCGCGCCCTCCGCCACCGCCCGCGGCCCCAAGAGACCGGGCAGATCCGGGTACAGGGCCCAGACGTCGTCCAACAGCGCATTGGAGGCGCCCAGGTCCTCGCTGCGGGAAAGCACCAGGAAGCGGGGCGGTGTCCGAATCGCGGCCATCACCACGTCGCCGTCGGCGCGTTCCACGGTAGCCAGATAGGCGGGCAGGCTGTAGGCGTCCGGTTGGGTGTCGAGCGTGTGGGCCAAGCCGAACAAGAGGTTCTCGGCGGCTTCGTGGCGCGCGAGAAATGGGCCGGCCCGTCCCAGAAATTCGGTCGGCCGATGCCGCCGGACCGTCAGTCGCATCCTCCGCCGCCTCCCCTCCAGGTGGGTTGGCCTTTCCAAGCGTCGTGCGTCCGTGTGGTACGTTCGTCTGAGCCGTCCGCGCTAGCCTCGGAAAAGGAGTAGGTGGCCGGGCGCCCGACGACCTCAACGGTGGTCCCGTCGATGGCGTATGATACCACGCGGCGCGCGCGTGCGTGCCGTCCCTGCATCCGGCTCGTCATCGGTCATTTGGCCCACGGTCGAGGCCACGGCCGCACCCTGATCGCCGCGACGGCAGGGCAGGGGGCGTTGTCTGGTTTGCGCTTCCTACCCCCCGGTTCCACGCTGTAGGTCGCGCTGCACCCCGGCTGGCGGCCCCGACTCGCCGCCGCCGGGGCGCCGTCCGCGATGACGACCGGCGTCCCGGTCCCACCCGGGGCTCGGAAAAGGGTGGCGGTCGTTCCCTGGGCGATCGATCCCCTCCCGAGCGCAGCCCACGTCATGGTCGGGGAGGTCGGGTGCCGCGTCCCGATGGCGAGCGGAGTGGGGGCCTGGTGTGACCGGGCGTGTGTCCGGCGGACCTGGGCGCCGGACGGCGCAGGGTCGAGCCTGAGCAGCACTGGATCACTGATGTGCGGCTCTCGCCGCGGCCAGCGTCGGCCCACCGGCCCAGCCACATCGTGAAGGCGGTTCTGCATCCCATCGACAACGTCTCGGCACGCTCGCTCTCCCGCACCGAGACCCCTCGCGCGTGGATGGAGCGGCTGGTGCGATTCGTCAACGCCCTCCCCACCTCGGCCTGCCGTGACCGTGGGGTGTCCGTCCCGCGGCGGGGGGGCGCTCGCCCTGTACCCTCACGGCGGGCGAGCGGCAGCGCTGACGGCCACCGGCTACACGGTGGCGGTGAAGGGGCACGCTGCTCGCCGACTCGCATTGCGCGGTGGGAAAATGGTGCCGGCGCCATGTCCCGCCTCCACATGCGGGGGGCTGACCGCCGCTTGACGGCGGACGTGCGCTATTGGTACACTGACACGCGGCTTCAATGCGGGTGTACGGTGCTACGTGACGCGACACCCGCCAGATGACCAAGACGACGGAGGGATCTCGTGTCGACCTACATGGCTCGTCCCGCGGAAATCACGCGGACGTGGTACGTGATTGACGCAGCGGGCAAGCCATTGGGCCGGTTGGCCACCGAGGTGGCCACGCTCTTGCGCGGCAAGCACAAGCCCATTTACACCCCGCACCTGGACACCGGTGACCACGTGATTATCGTGAACGCCGAAAAAGTTGTCCTGACGGGGCGGAAGCTTCAGCAAAAGATTTACTTTCATTACTCGGGCTACCCCGGTGGCGGCAAGCGCGAGGTGTACAGCCGACTCATGAAGCGTCGGCCGGAATTTGCGGTGGAGAAGGCGATCCGCGGGATGCTGCCCAAGAACAGCTTGGGCCGCGACATGTTCCGGAAGCTCCGCGTCTACCGGGGCCCGGAACATCCGCATGCGGGTCAGCAGCCGACCGTGTGGGAGGTCAGAGGCTAACATGGCGGATGTCGTACAAGTGTGGGGCACCGGCCGCCGGAAGAACGCGGTGGCGCGGGTGCGCATCATGCCGGGCACGGGCGAGTTTCGGGTGAACGGCCGCACGGTCGAGCAGTACTTCCCCACCAACAACCAGCGGCTGGTGATTTTTCAGCCGTTGAAGGCGCTGTCAGCCGACGGGCGTTTCGACGTCATCGTGAAGGTGCACGGCGGCGGCGTGTCGGGTCAGGCGGGCGCGGTGCGTCATGGCTTGGCGCGAGCGCTGGTGCGGTTGGACCACAATTTTCGTCCCCAGCTGAAGCGAGAGGGGTATCTGACCCGTGACGCCCGCATGAAGGAACGCCGCAAGTATGGCTTGAAGAAGGCCCGCAAGCGGCCACAGTTTTCCAAGCGCTGACCGAACGCCGCCCACCGGGCGGCGTTTTTCCTGGCCCCGTGACGCATACCCTGTCTGGAGTCGTCCGAGAAGCGACAGGGTGGAGGCGGCGTGTTGCGCAACATCTGGCGTGCCATGGCCGCCGTGGGGCTGGCGCTGGTGGCGCTCGGCGTGGGGGCCCGCGGCTGGTCGGCCGGCGGCGGGGCGCCCCGCGCCGTGGCGCCCTACGTCGGCATGCTGGCGGGGCGTACCATCGTCATCGATCCTGGCCACGGTGGCTGGGACCCGGGTGCCATCAACCGGCGGGCCCGCGAAGCCGACATCAACCTGGCGGTGGCCGAAATGCTGCGCGGTTTGCTGGAGGACGCTGGCGCCCGGGTCCTCCTCACGTGGTCGGCGGGGCGTCCCATCCCGGCCCATCGCAAGTATCGGGTGCAGGCCCGCTCACGGTGGATCAACCGGCAGCGGGCGGACGTGCTCATCGACATTCACACCAACGTCGGATCCGGGGGGGTTGGGCCCCAGGTGTTTTACTGGGACGGCATCCCGTCGCGCGTGTTGGCGGATGCGATCCAAGAAGAACTGTCGGGGTTCACCGGGACGCATCGGCGGGTGACGCGCATCAACCAGTATGTTTTGCGCCACAGCGCGATTCCTGCGGTGAACGTCGAGGTGGGCTTTCTATCGCATGCCCAGGAGGCTTTGCGGCTGACGGCGGTCCAGTACCAGCGGGACCTGGCGTGGTGCATCTTGGTGGGGCTGCTGCGGTGGTTCGTGGGCGGTACCGCCCCGCCGGAGTATCTCGCGCCGCCGCGTCCCGCGGACCTGCTCCGGTAGGCCGCGCTTCGGGTCGCCAGGCGGTATACTACCGCTGGAGGGAGGCGGCCAACCACCATGCATGGCCCGTCAGAGGCAAAAAATGTTCGTGTGATCGGGGTGCCCCTGGACTACGGCGCAGACCGCCGAGGGGTGGACATGGGTCCCAGTGCCATTCGGTATGCGGATTTGCATGAACGCGTGAAGCGCATCGGCCACACCGTCTCGGATGTGGGCAACATTCCCGTGCCGGTGCCGGAGAGCCGCGAGCCCCAAGACCACCACCTGAAATTTCTGCCGGAGATCGTCAAGGTCAACCGGGTGTTGGCGCGGGCCGTGGAGCGGGCGTTCAAGGAGGGGGACTTTCCCCTGGTCCTGGGAGGCGACCACTCGCTGGCCATGGGGAGCATCGCCGGCCTGCTGCGGGTCAAGCCCCAACCCGGGCTTTTGTGGGTGGACGCCCACGGAGACTTCAACACCGCCGACACCTCGCCGTCCGGCAACATTCATGGGATGCCGGCCTCGGCGGCATGCGGACTCGGCCACCCCGACCTGCTGGCGTCGTTCAAGGGCCACTTCCTGGACCCGCACCGGGTGGCCTATATTGGCATCCGCACGCTGGACGCGGACGAAGAGCGCCTGATGCACCAAGCAGGCGTCACGGTGTTCAGCATGTACGAGTTGGACAAGTACGGGATGCGTGAGGTGGTGGCGCGGGCGTTGGAGGTGGTGGCCCACGGCACCGACGGCGTCCACGTGAGCTTTGACATTGACGCCGTCGACCCACTGTTTGCCCCGGGGTCCGGCACGCCCTATTCGGGTGGCCTGACGGAGCGCGAGGCGCACTTGCTACTGGAGCTGGTGGCGGAGGCCGGCGTGATGACCTCGATGGACATGGTGGAGGTCAATCCCATCTTGGACGAGCACAACCGCACCGCTGCGCTGGCGGCCGACCTGATTGCGTCGGCCCTGGGCCAGCGCATCTTTTAAACCCGACAGCACCCCACGGGGTGCCTCGACGCAGGAAGCAGGAGGGATGCGATGGCAACCGGGGGAGCCGAACAGCTGGTGGCGTGGCGGCGGGATTTGCACCGTCTGGCTGAACTGGCGCACGAAGAAGTGGAGACCGCCCAGTACTTGGAGCAGCAGCTCCGAGCGTGGGGGCTGGACCCACGCCGTCCTACACCCACCAGCGTCGTGGCGGACATCGAGGGAAGCGAGGGGGCCGGGCCGCTGGTGGTGCTCCGGGCCGACATGGATGGGCTGCCGCTGACCGAAGACAGCGGGGAGCCCTTCAGCTCCACGCACCCGGGCATCATGCACGCCTGCGGGCACGACGGCCACATGGCCATCCTGCTGGGCACCGCCGAGACCCTGTTGGCGCGGAATTTTGCCGGGACGGTGCGCCTCCTGTTCCAGCCCGCCGAGGAGCGCCCGCCCGGGGGGGCGGTGGAACTCATCGCGGCCGGTGAGCTCAAGGGGGCCCGCGCGGTGCTGGGTCTGCACCTGCAGGCGGGGTGGCCGGTGGGTTGGGTGGGGTTGAAGCCCGGGCCCCTGATGGCATACTCGGACCGGTTTCGCATCCTCATTCACGGACGGGGCGGGCATGGGTCTGAGCCCCAGAGCACCCAGGACGCGGTGCTCATCGCAGCCGAAACCGTGATGAGCCTGCAGACCATTGTAAGCCGTCGCGTGCCCCCGTCCGAGACGGTGGTGGTGACCTGCGGGACCATCACCGCCGGCCAAACGTTTAACATCATTGCGGAGACGGCCGAGATTACGGGGACCGTACGCACCTTTGCCCGCGACATCCAGGCCCAAGTGGAGGAGGAAATCCGGCGCCGGGCCACCCATATCGCGGCCATCTACGGCGCGGTGGCAGAGTGTGAGTACCTGCCCGGGTACCCGGCCGTCATCAACGACCCGGCGGTGGTGGAGGAGTGGGCGCGCCTGCTGGAGGACGTGGCCACCGTGGAACAGCCGCCGGCCATGCCGCAGGGGGAAGACTTCGCCTACTACCTGCAGAAGGTGCCCGGCGCGTTTCTGTGGCTGGGGGCGGCGCCGGCGAGCGATGGGCACCCGCACCACTCGCCGCACTTTCGCATCCACGAGGACGCGCTGCCGCTGGGGGTCACGGTCATGGAGCGCGGCGCCCGGCACTTCCTGGCCCACCCGCCGGCCGTGCGCGCCCAGTAGCCAGCCAGCGCGCCGGGTACGGACCGAGGCACGACGGGGCCGCGTTACGTGGCCCTGTCGTGCGCTACGGGGTGGCGGTGGGCGACAGCGTGAGGCGAAAGCTGGTTCCCGAAGCCGCTGTGGGCACCACTTCAATCCACGTCTGTCCGGGGTCGAAGCGGGCGGGCTGGCCGTTGGCCAGATAGTACCGGGTTGGCTGGCCCGGGCCCCCGTTGCGCCAGGTGCCGACGTAGTACCGGTTGCCCAAAAACATCTTGGCCACCCCTTGGCCGTGGGTGTCGATAAGGATCCACCGGTCACTGGGGTTGGGGTTCGGGTCGCTGTTGTCCAGGTACTCGGTGGTGTACTGGAAAATGATGTTCTTGGCCACGACGGGCTGATGCGAGTTTTGGCCCATCACCTGAGTGTAGCCGGTTTGGCTGCACGACACTGGGCACATGACCCAGCGGGTGTAGCCCGCGTCGGCGCTGTTCCATCGCCACTGCTCAATCGTGTTGCGCGTGTTCCACCGCATCGTGATCGTTTGATACGGGGGCGCGCTGGCGCCGGCCGGCGTGGGGGATGCGAACGACCACTGCGGCGTCACCGCCGGATTGCCCCAGTGACGTCGGGCGTAGGCCATCAGGTTGGCCATGTCGGAAAACAGGTTGTGCGGGGCGGGCAGCGACGTGGTGCGATAGTAAAGCGACTGGGCGTTGGCGAGCCCATCCATGTTGTGCACCCCGTCGTTGATGATGGCCTGGTCGCCCAGGGTAGAGCCGCCCGCATGTGCGTACGCCGCGCCCCACGAATGCACCCAGCTGACGAAGTACGGCCGGGCTGACCGCACGGGGCCCACGGTCTGGGGGGCGTGGCCCCAGTACAGCAGCATGAAGCGCGTGTAGTAAAAGCTTTCCATGTACGCCTCGTACACCACGTCGGCCGAGGACAGGCCAAACTGCGGGCGGGCGTATTCGGAGTTCTCGATCATGAGGGCGACCAGCGGTCCATGCACCGGCGTGGCCAAGCCGGTCAGCGGGTCGCGGGAGCCGGAGTTCGTGGCGACGGGCGTGGAAGCCGGGTGCCCGGCGTGGTGGTGCTGGTGATGCGGCGGGCTCGCAGACGGCGCCGGACCGCCACAGGCCGCCAACAGGGTGATCCCGGCGGCCAGCAGCACGGGCCATGCGAAGCCGGTGCGCACTGGGCCGCCGCGCAGGCGGCCCAGGCCACCGGCTCCTGTCGTGCTCGACCGAAAAACCTTCATGCACCAGCGGCCACGCCGCTCCCCCCTCGCAATGGTTCCACGTGTTCGCCGCACCCGCCATCCGTCTCATCGTGGCTAACGTCCCCGGTGGCCGTATGGTTACGCTGAGTGTAGCACGGGAGACAAGGCCTGGGCTCATGGCGGGCGAGCGGCTCTCCGCGGGTACGCGCGGGCGGTGGGACCGTGGCGGTCCGCAGCGGCTGCTGGTCGGGAGGCGGGTCGATCCCGGCACATGGGATTGCGCGCGGCCGGGAGTCCTTTTATTCTGGACCCACAAGCTTACGGGACAAGGTGGTGGCCGATGCAGCTGGCGGAGGTGTATCGGCGACTGGAGGCCGGGTCCCACCGGCTGACGCCGCAGCGGCACCTGCTCCTGCGGACGCTCGCGGGTCACGGGGACACGCCCCTGTCTGCCGAGGAGCTCCAGGTGCGCGCGGAGGCGGAGCATCGTCTGCGAGTGGGACTGGCCACGGTGTACCGCACCCTGGACCTGCTGGTGTCCTTAAACGTCGTGGCGCGCATCGAGGGCCGTCGGGCCCAGGACACGTCTGCCCGGTTCGTCTGGGCAGGGGAGGACGGAGCGGGTCAGCCGAAGCGCGTGTGTGTGCGCTGTGGAGAAGTGGGCCCCATTCCGACGGACTGGACCGCCGGCGTGTGGCGGCGGCTCAAGGAGGAGCAGGGCTTCGAAGCGGTCGACCAGGAGCTTCGCGTCTATGGCGTGTGCCAACCGTGCCGGGGACAGAGAATGGGGCAGGAGGCGTGACATGATTCGGCTGTATCACTATCGCGGGTGAAGCACCTGTGTGAAGGCGAAAGCGTGGCTTTCGCAGGCGCTGGCCGACCGGAAGGTGACGATGTCTCCGGTGGAGGAACGGGACCTCATCCGCGAGCCCCTGTCGACCCACGAAGTCCAGGACTTGGTGCGCCGGGCCGGCGGTCTCGAGGCCGTGCTGGCCACCCGCAGCCCTGCGTACCGGGCACGGGCGAGCGCCATCGCCGATGAGCCCGGGTGGCTTCAAGCGATGGTTGACGAGCCCCGGCTCATCCGCCGGCCCATTTTGGAGACGGATCGGGGCATGGCGGTGGGCTTCTCAGAGGCCAATTGGCTTCGTCTGCTGGATTGACGGCGCCGCGGGCCCATGGGACTGCCGGCGTCAGTCCATCTGTGGCTGAGCCCACCTCACCACGCGTTCCATCATCACCAGGGCATGCGCGGCCTCGTCCTCATCGGTCACGAACCCTGGGTAGCGAGCATCCACGCCGTAAGCGGTCAGGACTTCCGCTGGCCCCGCGATGTCGGCCACCGGCAGACCCGTTGGTCGTGTGAGCGCGGCACCGTTAGGTGCTGCCGCTCGAAAACGGCCTTGAGATATTTTTCGGCAGCCTGCTGGGCATGAAAACATGCGGCGTTCCACCGGCTCGCGTCGGCGGCTAACTGTGCGACGGCACGGTCTTCCTCGGCAACCGCCAGCCACTCAGGAATGGCGGGCATCGTAAAGTACACGCCCTTCTTGCAGGATCTCTTTGGACAAGGGGAAGCCGTCGGCCAGTTCCCGGGGGGTTCTCACGATAAAGTCCATGGATTGCCCGGGAATGCGGCCCGCACGGCGCACCGCGAGGTCTCGTGCACCAGGCCTCATGATCGTGGGCATGATCACGAGAAAGTCCCAGTCGCTGTCGTCTTGCGCTGTTCCCCGCGCGCGCGACCCAAAGGGGATCACCTGCTCGATGGGCAGGGCGCTGCGCAATCGGGCGACCACTTCGTCAGGAATCGACACGGGCTACACCCTTCCTGGAACCTGGCTGAGCATGGTTCAACGATGCGCCTCCCGAGGTACCAGTGCAAGGTGCGGAGACGGAGGCTGGCAGCGTCATTCTGCGGCCGTGCCGCTGATTCCGGGTGGCACCGGACGCGTGGCGCGAGGTTTCCCACCAGCCGAGGCACGCCTCCACGCGGTCGAGGGTGATGTGGTGCTGTCGAGTCCCACGCTGTTTGACCACGCGAGTCTCACGCTCCCTGACCGCGGGGCAAGCAGCAAAGAGCGGGGGCGACGTTGGGTCGCTCCCGCTCTCGCTCAGGTATCGGGCCCAGCCGGGTGTTCCAGTCCCGGTCGCGGTGGCCATTGCGGTACGTGGCGCGCTCGGCGGCGCGCTCATAGCGCTGCGCCCCCACCTGCGCGTCGACATCGCCCTCCATGAGGCCCTGCAGCATCTCCTCTAACGCCACCCGCAAGAACTCGGCTTGGCCGACCCCGGCCTTGCGCAACAGGTCACCCAGTGCCACACTTTCCGTAGGCATCTCGTTCGGACTCCTTTCAGGTTCTCAACTAACCCAAGGAAACCCGAACGGGATGCTCTCTGTCCAGGAAAAGCCTGGGTACCAGAGCGCGCCTCGCTTTTTACACCACATGCGCGGACACCATCTCTCCGGGGTCTTGAGGATGTGATACGCCGCCACCAGGATGTGCCGCCCGGTGGCCACCGCAGCGCGCTGTTTGCCCCGGCGGCCGGCCAGCCGGTGGTACACCGCCCCCAGATACGTCCGCGTCCGGCCGGCCGCCTGGCCCGCTTCCACCACCGCCCCGCGCAGCGCTTTGCTGCCCTTGCGTACCGGGGCGGGATGGGCGTGCCCCCGCTGGCCCGCTGGCCGGGGCTGAACCCGGCCCACGAGACAAACTGCGCCGCCGACGGAAACCGTGGCAGGTCCGTGCCACATTCGGCGATAATGGTCTCGGCGACCCGACGCCCCACCCCCGGAATCGTCGCCAGGCGGGTGAGGGCGTCTTCAACATTGGCGAGGCGCTGGGCGATCTCCCTGCTGAGCGCCGCAATCTCGGTGTCGAGAAACGCCAGGTGCTGGAGTTGCCACCCCAGCACGAACTGCTGGTGACGCCCCACCAGTCCCCGCAGGGCCCGGATGAGGTCCGCGCGGTCCGCGCGGACCCGCCGGTCCACGTGGGTCACCAGCACCTCCGGGTCCGTCTCCCCACTAGCCAAGGCGTCGAGGATGCGGGTCCCGGACTTGCCCACCACGTCACTCAACAGGCTGCTGAGCTTAATGTTGGTGCCTTCGAGCCCCTGCTGGACGCGGTTGACTTCCGTCGTCCGTGCCTCGATGGGCTCTTGCGATACCGGACCCGTTCCCGCAGCTCCCGTTGCGGCCGCGCCGGGATGTAGCTGCCCTTCAGGACCCCGACCTTCAAGAGCGACGCGATCCACTGGCTGTCCTGGACATCGGTCTTCCGCCCCGGCATCCCCCGGATCTGTTGGGGGTTCACCACGAGCACCGCCGCGAACTCGAATTGCTCCAACACGTTGTAAATCGGCTTCCAGTACACCCCCGTGGCTTCCATGGCCACGTGCGTCACGCCCGCCGCCGTCTGCCAGTCCCCCAGCACCAGCAGGTCGTCGGTCAGCGTGCCGAACGACCGCGTCTCCGTCGTGCCGGGCGTGAACACCGTCGCCACGATGAGCGCCTTGTGGATGTCCAACCCGGCCCCATGGGTCACCACCGTCTCCATCGCCATCCCCTCCCGCGTCGTGGTAGGCCTTCGACAACCCCGGAGTGATCTCGAACTCTCCTGTACGGGCTCACGGGCCCCCGCGGGCGGCCGTGGCACCACCTATCAACGCTCGACGGGGTCGGACTCCGTCTCCTTTACGAGCTCGCGGCATCAGAGTGAAGCCGATCTCGGTCGAAGAACCCTGGCCTCATTCGACCCCTCATTTTTCATCCCTGTCAACGGCCGGCATGGCCATGGGCGTCTCCTTTCTTTCCCGCTTACGCTATGCGGGCTTGCTGTCGCTCCACTCGCTCACGTGGTAGCTGATGCCGTTCAAGCACGACCCTTGCGTGATGATCTCAGGCCTCCTGTCGTGTAGGGGCGAACCCCGACCGGGGTTCGCCTCGCGCCCAGGAACATCCTGGCTGACTCCGCGTGGCCAGACTTTTTCAGAAACGTTGGCCAGCCTTTACTGGACTCGGTGGCCAGGTCCGGCCAGAATACGCATGGGGAGCAGATCCCCCGTCTCGCCTCGGAGACGCTGGCGCGGACGACGCGGCGGCTGGCCACGGACTGGCAGGCGATCGATGGCCCCCCGTGGTGCTGGCCGAAGCCTTCGTCGACCCCGCGCGTTTCGCGGGCACCAGCTATCGGGCGGCAGGGTGGACGTACCTGGACCTGACGCGCGGCTTCGCGCGCCGGCATCGCCACGATGTCGCACACGGCCAGCCCAAACAGGTGTGGGTCCGCCCCCTCGGCCCCGAGGGCGCGGCGCCGCTCGCGCCCCTCTTCCTGCCGCCCGCACTGATGGGATGGGCTCTCGCGATGTGCGACGTCAATGTGTTGAATGTGCTGCACGGACGCGCCCGCATCGACCTCGAGGCGGGGCGCCATGTTTGACGATAGCGGGCCGTGACGGCCGCCGCGCACCTTCGCCGATCCCGAATCGACACAAGCCTCCGCCGGTATCCCGCCGATGCCGGGCTAGGTTTGGCCAGGTCGGCCCCACAGCACCGTCATCAAAGACGCGCAGCGCCGCTCCCAGCCATCGGGGGCCGGGCGGGATGGGCGCGGTCAACCGCGTTCCCACCGCAGAAACAAGGCGGCGCACCACCATAGGGCGCCGTTGGGCGCTTCGCAGGCTTCCAACATCGGTGCCAGGGTCGCGAGCGTCTCGCCCGCCGCCGCGCAGTCGCCGCGGAGCAACTGGCACACGAGCCGCTCGTTGGCGTTCGCGGCCAGCAACACCAGGTCGGCCGACGAAAGTGTCAGCACCTCGTCGCTCAGCGCAAGCGCCTCGGCCACCCGGCCCTGCTGACGCAGCATCGCGGCCAAGGCGTACCCCGCATACCCCCGAACGTCGCACTGGCCATCACGGTAGAGGGCGGTGAGCTGCTCCTCCAGGCCGCTGAATCGCCCGAGCCCGATCCGCGCCATCGCTATGCCCAGTTCAGCCCGTGGACGTGAACTGGGATGACGATATCCCGCGTAGGACGCCTCGTAATGGCGCAACGCCGTCGCGTAGCCTCGCGCGTCCAGGAAAATGTGTCCCAGGACCAGTCGACCATCGGCCGCCTGCTCTAGATCGCCACTCTGTTCGTAGAACTGACACGCCTGCTCCAGCTCGGGCACGGCCCGGTCCCACCGCCCCAAGCGCTTGAGGGCCAGCCCATAGTTGAACGCTGCGCGGGCTTGCTCTTTGGGGCGAGCTCGCCCCAGGGCTTGGGCCTTGTTCGCCCTCCCGTACCATCCCGCGGCCGCGGCGTACCGCCCCAAGTCATAGGCCGTGTGGCCAAAGAGACCATAAAGGGCACCGGAGTACCGGCCCCGTTAATGCTCCGTGTTGAGCCACGATAGCCAGCGCAGGACCCGACGCGCCAGCACCGGCTCCTGGGCGGCCAGCAGCACCTGGGCGAACGAAATGAGGGTGTGGGCGCGCGTTTCCTGGCTCACATACAACGACACGGCCTCCGCGGCAGCCAGGTGTACCTTTTGCGAAGCCCGCCACCACACATCCGGGCGCGGCATGCGCGTACCGCGCTCAATACGATGAATCTCTACGCGGCTCACGCCCGCTTCCTCGGCCACATCCCCTTGACTCAGGCCGTTTTCGCTCCGTGCTTGGAGGAGGGCGGTGCCCAATTCCATTGGTTCTACCCCCATGGACCCAACGTGACGCGCTGCATAGCAGGACTTGGGAGCGCGATCGGGAAATTATACCCACAAACCGGCGGACAGGGGGACGGGACCGATGCCAACGTTGCTAACGAGTTTCTGCGCGATGACTGCGGGAGTACGCCTGTGCGGGCCAGCCCTCCTCGCACCTGCGCAGGCGACGGGCTACTGGATCAGGCCCGGGCTGTCCCCGTCGCTGACCTTTCCAGATCCCCATTTCGAAGGTACCAATCCGTCCGACTATGGGCCTCCTATGAATAGGTTCAACGGCTGGCCATCGCCGTTACTACCGTAGGCTCGGGGAGTTCGGAGGAGAGAAGGGACTGCCCCAACGCAAGGAGCGATTCGTATGAAAGTCTCGCGGTACCACCATGTCGTCTCCGACAACCACGGCTCCTATCTGTTCAACGCCTACCGACGGGGCCTCCACGAGGTGGACCCCGAGGTGGTGGCCGCCCTCGAGATGTTGGGCACTGGACAGCAAGACTGGGACAAGGACTTGTCTCCCGCCATTCTGGCCACTCTCCAGTCTGAAGGGTACGTCATCCCCGACGACTTCGATGAACACGCCCGGCTGTTGCAGGAGCGCGAATCGCTCCGGCTGTCGCGGCACGCCATCTCGCTGACGATCTGCCCGACCATCGACTGCAATTTTGGATGCCCCTACTGTTTTGAAGGAGAGGACAAGCCGCAAGAGCGAATGACCGACGAGACCATGGCGTGGGTGGTCCGGTTTTGGGTTCCTCACCGTTCTCGACCAGCCATTAAGGAGGTGACAGGAAGTGGCTAGTCCTCCCTCCGCGATCATGTCCCGGAGTGGGGTGCCGCTGAAGCGGCCTTCGCTGCGCAGCATGTTGATCGCGGTCGGTGTCTACGCGGCGGTGGCGACATTCTTGTGGCGAGCGCTCACCGGTGAGTGGAGCACCCTTCTCCCCTTCGCAGGGACGTACGGGGCCACCGCCGTCCTGGTGGCGGCGAGCGAGCTCTGGTTGCGCATGATTCCGCGCCGGCGTGCGCTACCCGTCCCGCCAGGGGGACGCATCGGGTGGATTTGGATCATGGCGGTGGTGCTTCTGGACGGCGGGTTCACCATCATATTCTGGCGGACCCTCCTACCGCTGGCCCGCAACACGCTGGCGACTACACCGACAGTCCTGGGATCACCTATGCTCGCCTCACGATTGCTCAACGTTGCCTACGGCGGCGCTCCAATTACCGTTCTGGCGCTCGCGATCTTTGCAATCCGATGGCAGGGACAGTGGAGAACGGTTTGGCGTCTTCAGTGGTGGGACTTAGGATTCGCCTTGTGGCTGTTGGGGGTTGCGGTGGGGTTGGGCGAACTGGGTCGGGTGCTGGATCTCTCAAATGTTTTGCCCAGCCCGCCGCTCGTTTTTTTTGGGTGGGTTACCCCGCTAGTGTACGGAGCTCAGCTTTTGGTTAATGGACTGCCCGAGGAAATTCTTTTTCGTGGGATACTGCTGCGAGAGCTTCTAGGCGTCCTCCGGAACAACCTCCCCCTAGCGCTATGGGTCTCCGCCGTTGCCTTTAATGTCTCCCACATCCCGTCTTGGGTTATCGGCGGCACGTCTCCGTTGGGCCGCGATCCCTGGTGGGTCATGGGACTGTGGTGTCTTTTTCCTTCTCAACCAACCGGGTTATTTTTCGGATATGTATTTTTTCGCTCAAAAAGTATAAGTTCGGTAATAGTGTTTCATACACTAAATACGTTTATCGGTATTATACCATAGATCACAGGTGGTGGTCGGCATTGGCTCTTCTTCTGCGCTCTCGGGCTGAGCCTGGCGGCCAGCGCGTCCGTGTCTCCTGGAACCTTGCAGGAATCGGAGGGTGGTCCTTCTGGACCACGATGGGCCTCGCGACCCTGCTGTCGCTTGGCCGGGCCATCGTGGCGGTGGCCATACCGGTCGCCGTAGGCGTCGCGCTTGCCTCTATATCCCAGCCCGCACTGCGGCAGTCGCTGGCCTCTCTGGCCGCTTGGGCTCTTGCGGCGGCGGCGCTGGGAACATCGGGCGTAGTCGTTCGCAGCCATCTGACCAACGCCTGGCTCCGTACCTTGCGTGGCCGGATAGAGATCGGCCTCTTGTATGGCCGGATGCCCGCAGCCCTCCGGTCCGCCGGGGAGTTAAGCATGCGCCTCACCACCGATGCCGGTACACTGGTGTCCAACGTAGTAGGTGCGGTCATCGAGATGCCTTTGGCGGCGGCCACGATCGTTTTGGTGGGAATTTACGCTTGGCACACCAACGTCGCGCTAACGGTGGCCATCCTCGCGCCGGTTCCTGCCTACTTCCTCTTGCCCGTGCTTCTGGGGCGGCGCGCCGCGTGGCGCACTGAAGTCGCCCGACAGGCACAAGGCCGCGCGCTCACCCGCGCCATCGGAACCACACTTCTGGCGGACGTGCTAAAGGTCATTCCCCGACCAGCATCATATCAACCGGGTGGGGACTGGCGAGCCGTTGCGGCCAAAAGGATCTCCGAGCAGTTCTTCGCGGGAATGGCGAATGCCTCCCAAGGGTGGTTGCAATCGCTGGTGCTTGTGTACTGTCTCGCTAACTAGTATTCAGTTGTGTTATAAGCAATTGTATGAATTATCCTAAACCCGCGTTAGCCATTACTTCCGCGCAACGGGATCAGTTAACGACCTGGGCCCAATCGCACACAGCGCCTCATCGCCAGGTTCTGCAAGCCCAGGTCCTCTTGCTGGCCGCCGACGGCGTGGCCAATACCCGCATCGCCGCGCAGGTGGGCGTCGCCGTCATTTCCGTCCGCCGGTGGCGCGCCCGCCTTACCACGGACGGCCTCGCGGGGGTCGGCCGCGTCCGCCCCGGGCGCGGCCGACCGCCCACCGTGTCTGCGGACACGGTGGCGGCGATCCTCACGGCCACCCAAACCACGACGTCCGAAGGGCGGACGCAGGGGAGTTGCCGCACGATGGACAAAGCCTACGGGGTGAGTCCCGCCACGGTCCAACGGATCTGAGCGAGCCGCGGCCTCCACCCGCACCGGGTGCGGACCGTCACACTCTCCCCCGGCCCGCGGTCTGAAGAAAAGTTGGTCGATGTGGTGGGGCTCTCTCTGAACCCCCGGACCACGCCGTGGGGCTCTGTATTGATGAAAAGACCCAGATTCACGCGGTGGACCGGACCCAGTTAGCCCGGCCATGGCGGCGGCATCGCCCGCAGACCGTCACCCATGATTACCGGCGCAACGGCACCACCACGCTGTTTGCTGCCTTAAATGTTGCGACAGGCCAAGTCCTCGGCCCATGGGTCTCCCAGCACCGACACGAGGAGTTCATGGACTTTCTCGCCCGCGTGGACCGCAAGGTGCCGCGGCGGCGGGCGATCCACGCCATAGTCGATAACCACGCCACCCACCAACAGCCCGCGGTCCACGCCTGGCTGGCGGACCATCCGCGCTTCCACCTGCACTTCACCCCGACCTCCTCCAGTTGGCTCAACCTGGTGGAGCGGTGGTTCCGGGACCTGACCGTCGACGCGGTCCGCCGCGGGTCCTTTCGCAACGTCCCCGCTCTGATCGCGGCGATCCACCGGGACATCGCCACCCGCAACGCCGAGGCTACACCACTGGTGTGGACGGCGGGCGTGGATCACATCCTGGCCAAAGTCAAACGGGGACGGGTTGCCTTGCAACAGGTTCAATCTCAACTGGATCCACAAAAGTGAGAAGGTACACTAAGCGTCCTGGTCGAGACGTGGGTTGCAAAAGAGCCGCTTGCGACGGGTCCAGAGGCCATACCCCCGGCCCTTAGGAGGCCGGCCATCGTGGTGGCGCCCACGCGATGACCCCGGGCTTGCACCGCCCGCGCCACGGCCTCGCCACTCTTGGCCCTCCACCATAAGGGCGATTCGGCGTCGCGGCGAGTGGCGGGTGGCCCCACTGGTCCAGGTCTGGGCTGAGCGTGGGGTCGGTGTCCACGCGCCCCCGGCGCCGGCCAATGGTCGCCTGACCGAGCCCGGTGACTTCGTGCACGAGGGCTATCCCGCCCCGTCACTCGCCTGGGAATTGGCGGCGGCTAGCCGTCGCGTCCGCTCGTTCAGCTGGGGCGACGCGCGGACTTCTAAGCGCTCCACCACGCGCTCCGGTCGCTGGGCTTCCGGGCACTGTGCAGCCGTCATCATCGTTGCGGACGGCTGCACACGGCTCCGGATGGTTAGTGGCGGCCGTTCATCCCTCCGTGCACCCAGACCTGCCTGTCCTTGTTCGTTTCGTCAGCGCGATGCGCGTCTTGAAGGCGGCGGACGTCGTCCGCGGAGATATCCTGCCGCGCGACGGAGCGCTTGTTGATCCAGTCGAGCAACCGAGCCAAGGCACTCCCTCGGGTCTCCATGCGAACCCTTCCTTCTCAGTACGTGATGAAAACATTATATGGCATGCGCTGGGCAAGTGTCAATACCTGGCGGATTTTATGTTGCATCTTGGGGGATACGGATCGGTGGACGGAAGCGAGCAACGTCTCAGAAGCTCCCCGGTGAAAATGGTCGCGGGGGTCTCCCTGGGGACAACCGGCTGCTTCCCAACCATGCGCCTCTCCCAGCAAAAGCGCAAACAGTGCGGAGGCCGAGGGTGGGTTCGGCCCCTGCTCCGGGCAGTCGTCTAGCGGCGGCTGTCGGTCCGGCCCTACTGCACCAGTTGGATGGTTTTCACCGGAACAGCGTTCGTGAGCTGCGCGTCGTACGTGATGGATGCCGAACCGTTCAGGTTCTCCACCCGGTTGGCGATGACGGCCCCGGTGATGGTGGCGGAGCCGTTGAAGTCCACGCTGCCCTGAGGGTCGTAGAAGATGCCCTCCAGGCTCGAGCTGCCGTCCATGATGATGTTGTCCCCCTGACCCAGCACGGCGATGCTCATGCCGGCCGTGCCGGGCCCCGACTGGCTGACCGATCCGTTGAAGGTGAGGTTGCCGCCATCGACGACCAGACTGCCGGTCAAGGAGACGCTTCCATCAAAGGTGACGGCCGGCGCATTCACGATCAGGATGGGGCCGGTAAGGGCTTCACTGCCGTTGAAGTTGATGTCCTGGCCCTGGCCATTCAGGATGATCGGCCCGGTGATGGGCCCGCTGGGCGTGCCGCTGACCGTCTCTGTGGAGGCCCCGGGCGGGGTGACCTGCGCGAGGGTCCACACCGGCAGTGGGATGACGCCGGTTTGGGTCACTGCCGTGGCGCAGCCGGCGGATCCGTGGCGTGTGGTTCCCGTCACGGTGGTGATGCCCTGGGTGACACAGTACGAGCCGTCGATCATCATGCCGCCATTGGAGTGAGCCGACCCCTGGATGTTCAGGCTGCCATTGGCTGTCAGCGCCGACGGGTTCTGAGAGCCTTGAAAGAGAGCGTAGTCGAACGGCGGGCCGGCGGAATAGGTGGCGACGGCGGTGGCACTGACGGTAAACGAGCGATCGCCAAACAGGGATGCGAACCCTCCGGCGACGGTGGTGCTGGCCGTGGCGCGTACGCCGTCTGCCACCGACGGGCTGAACCGGACGGTCAGGTGACCGCGGCTGCCGAGATTCTTGCTCTTCAGCCAACTTTGGTTGAGAGTGGGGCTCTGACCCGCGGCCGCCGTCTGGGCCCCGGCCAGGGCGGCCGCATCGACGGCGTTCTGCAGCTGGGTGCGGGCATAGGCCACCGAGCCATACGTGAGACCCAGGGTCGCAATGCCCAGCAGAAATACCAGGAACAGGGCCGCCAGCACCATCGACTGGTCCGACCGACGCATGGGGACACCTCCACCGGGATCGTGGGTCACCATACCAAACATGTAAATCGACAGACCGGTTATGGCCTGGTGGGCGCATCCTCGGTGGGACGGTGGCGTCGGGGAATCCGTGGCCATGCCTCTGCCATTGACAGACCGCTATACTAAGAGAAGCAAGAGAAGCGACCCGAGACGACGACAACGAGGGGGTGGTGCGCATGGTGACAGAGCCGCTGACGACGCGCCCGGTGCTGCGGGACAAGTTTGGACGCGTCGTCCACAAGCTGCGCATTTCCCTGACGGACCGGTGCAACTTTCGGTGCGTGTACTGTATGCCCGAGGATGCAGAGTTCCTACCCCACGAGGAGCTGTTGACCGCCGACGAGATTGTGCGGGTGGCCGGGCTGTTCGCGGAGATGGGGGCGGATACCATTCGCCTCACCGGCGGCGAGCCGCTGATGCGGCCGGACGTCGTGGACATCACCCGGCGGCTGAAGCAGCTGGCCGGCGTGCATCGCGTGTCGATGACCACCAACGGGTTCATGCTGCCCCGGCTGGCCGCCCCGCTGGTCGAGGCGGGGTTGGACGGCGTGAACGTGAGCCTCGATACGCTTGACCCCGTACGGTTTCAGGTGCTGGCGCGCCGCCGCTACCTCAAGGAGGTGCTGGCGGGCATCCAGGCGGCCGAGGCCGCGGGGCTCACCCCGGTTAAGATCAACACCGTCGTCATGCGCGGCGTCAACGACAGCGAGATTGGGGAGTTTCTGCTGTGGGCCCGCGACACGGGACACGTGGTCCGGTTCATTGAGTTTATGCCGCTGGACGCCGACAACATCTGGCAGCGGCAGACGGTGGTGACTCTGGCCGAAATCTTGGAGGTGGCGCGGACCATCGGGCCGGTGGACGAGGTGGGCGAGGACAAGGCCAGCCCGGCCCGCCTGTATCGCTTTCGGGACGGCCGCGGCACATTTGGGGTGATCGCGTCGGTGTCGGAGCCGTTCTGTGCGGACTGCGACCGTGTGCGCCTGACGGCCGAGGGTCGGATTCGCAACTGCCTGTTTGCCACCGACGAGACCGATCTGCGGGCTCTGCTGCGCGGTGGAGCCGACGATGAGGCCCTGGTGGAGCGGATGCGCGACGCGGTGGCCGAAAAATGGGCCGGGCATCTCATTGCGCAACCGGGCTTTGTCAAGCCCGAGCGCACGATGCACCGCATCGGCGGCTGATCACAGCGCCGTGGGCAGGCTCGTCAACGCGTCGCGGTACTGGGACAGGCTTTCCGCCCGCTCCGGATCGTTCTGACTGTACAGCTGAATCAGAATGGTCAGCATGCGCACCAGCATGAAGCGGGTGGGCGTAGGGCTCAGGTACGACGGATGGTACCCAAATCCGTTCGTGACCAGAAACTGTACGCAGTCGGCTCGCGACAAGATCTGGCCGCCGTGGAACGGGTCAATGAAAAAAGCGTCGTTGTACTGCAGCAGAAAGTGTCCCGGCATGCCAATGCCGGTCACGGGCAACCGAAGCCGGCGGGCTAGCAGCAGGTACACGGTGGCCAGCTGGATAGGCATGCCCAGCCGTCGGTCCAGCACGCGGTTCACATAGCAGTTGTCGGGATCGTAGTAGTTTTCTTCGTTGCCGCGAAACCCCAGCTCACCGAAAAGATAGTCGTTCATGGCGACAATCACGTCCCGGCCCTTGGGCACGCCACCCAGGCGAACCGCCAAGTCCTCAGCCATCTCGTCCAGCTGCCGGTGGTAGTGGCCCCGGTCCAACCCGGGGTAAGCCGATTCGGCGACCAGCATGGCGCCGTCTTCCAAGTCCAGCCACGGGGTGGGGAGACTGGCAAACCGCTGAAACCGTGCGCCCAACTCGTCCAGCCGGAGTGTCTCCAATATGCCGTAGACGCGGGTGCGCACATGGGGATCGTCGGCTTCTCGCGAAGCTTCCAGGTAGGGGCGAGCCTGCTGCCGGGCTTCCAACAAGGTTTGGCGCGCGATGCGGGCCGTCTTGATGTCGTCGTCGCCCAACAGCACGATGAGGGCCCGCAATTCGTTGTCGGTCCAGGTTTTCATGCTCTCCCTCCCCCTTGACACCTCCGTGGACCCTATGACCCGGGTACGTCGGACAGACGGGCGTGGATCCCGGTAGGCCCCAGTCACCGCCACTATATGGAACGTGGCGGTGGTTCGTTGACCCGGCTCGGGCTGTCATAGAAATTCGCCCTTCCGGCGCCGATTCCTGCCCGCGAGGGCGTCGCGGCGCGAGCAATTGTTGTTAGAAGCCCCAGAGCCCGGTGGTGAAGCCGCGCGCCGCCAGCAGGAACATCACAAAGATAAGTATGGCGTAGACCAGCGGCTCGTTGAAACGGCCGTAGTCCCGGGTCATGACGTCCCGAAGCCCCCGCCCCGGCCGCAGCGCCTGCTCCACCAGGACCGCCAGCAACAAAATCGCGCCGTACAAGTAATGCAGCGGGTCCTTGGCGTGGCCGACGGTAAAATACAGGATGACGCCCACCACCGCTTGCAGGCCAATCAAGCGATCTACGTGCGTGAGGCCCTTCCATACGGACCCGGGCACGGCGCCGGTGGGTCGGGCGCGAAAGGTCACGATGCTGAGCCAAAGCGTGCCGGCCATCAATGCGATGGCAAACCCCAGATGAACGTATACCAGCCACTGCACTTGCGCATCCCTCCTGGCCACTCGGGTCAAGGAGAGCTTCGCGCCCCGCGGCCGGGATCCTGCCGCCCCTGCCCCACAGGATTTCCCCCGGGGCTCTAAAAATTCCCCCGAGCCCAATTTTCGCCGCGGCGGGCGCTGGAGTACAGTGGAGAGAGTGATGCCGGGGAAATCCGCCCCCGGGGGGCGGCCGGGAGCTTGCGAGGGCCGGAAGGGACGCGCGTCAAGACGCCGCAAGAGGGGTGGACCATGCTGACCGATGTCGTGATCGTGGGCGGGGGCCTCGTGGGCCTCATGACCGCCGAGCGCTTGGCGCGCGAAGGACTGGACGTGACGCTGGTGGATCGCAGCGACCCCGGCGCCGCCTGGAGCGGCATCGGGCTGGTGGCGCCGGCGCTGGACGGTGCCGCCGCCCCACCCCTGGTGGATGTGGTGGATGACGCGGTGCACCGCTGGCCCGACTGGCTGGTGGATGCCGACCTCGTGGACCAGCTGCCCCGCGCGGCGGGGGTGCTGGCGGTGGCCGAGAGCCCCTTCCACCGCCAGGAGCTCGAACGCGTGCGGCCGCGCCTGGAGCGACGCCACCCCACGGCCCGGTGGGTGGCGGGCGGAGAGTTGGCCGAGGTGGTGCCGGGATTGGGACGCCACATCGAGGCGGGCATGCTGCACCGCGACGCGCTGCGGGTGGATCCGCACCGTTTGGGCACGTTGTTGTTCGCATCGCTGTTGCGCCGGGGTGGACGCGTGCGATGGGGCACGCCGGCGCTGGCGCTGGACGTGCGGGGCGAGCGGGTGCACGGCGTCCGGCTGCCCGGCGAGATTCTCCCCGGGGGGGCGGTGGTACTGGCCACCGGGGCCGAGGCGGCGGGATTGTGGCCGGAGGGGGCGGCTCCCTTGCCCCTGGCGGCCCAGCGCTGGACCGAAGTGGTGCTGGATGGAGTGCCGCCCCCGCCGGTCGCCATTGTGGGGCGGGGACGGCTCGTGGTGCCTCAGGACACCGGCCGCGTCGCCCTCGTGTCGGCGAGCGAGGGAGGCGACTATCAGGCGGTCGCGTCCGCGGCGACACTTCGGCGGACGCTGGACGCGGCCGATCTCCTGCCTGCGGTGGCCGAGGGACGCGTGGCGGCCGTGACGGCGCGCCTGGGCCCGGCGATGGCGGATGGTCTCCCGCTGATGGGCGGCTGGCCGGGGTTGGACGGGCTGGCGGTCGCGGTCGGCGCGGGGTGGCATGGCTTCACGTTGGGTCCCCTCATGGCGGACGTGGTGTACGCGCTGTTGTTTGACGTGGCGGTGCCATTTAATCTGGGCCCGTTTCGGCCCGACCGGGGGGAGGCGTGACGGAAGTTGCCCCGGCCAGAGAGGTCGGGCCGGTTTACGGCCGGTGAGAAGTTCGGTATCGTCTACCGATGCGTGCAGTCGGGCGATGGCAAGGGGGCGGGCGATGAGCAACCAAGCGTTTGATCGGTCCGGGATTTCGGGTCCGTCCGGTCCGTCCGGTCCGCAAGATCCGATGGACGAGACCCGGCAAACTCTGGCACACCTGGCGCGCCTGACGATGTCGATTCCCCCCGCCCACCTGATGGTGGGCTACCTGCTGGCCCACGCGGAGCGCGTACGGTTCACGCCGACGGTGGACACCGATGCACCGCTGGCGATGGCCTTTGGGGTGCACCGCCGCATCGAAGTGCCGCTGGTGCCGTGGGAAGGCTTTGCCCGCGGTGTCCCGATTCCCGATCCCCTGCTTTGGATTGAGGCGGCCCGCAGCGAGACGCGCAGCCCGATCTCCATACGCGTGTCGACAGATGACCGGCTTTTGGGGGCCTTGCTGGCCAGACACTTCGAACGACGCCAGGCGGGGGATGTACGCCGCCAGCGGGAGGACCAGGTGCAGCGGTTGCGTCAGCAGGTGGACCAGACCCTGGACATCTACGCGGAGTTGAAGCGCCTGTTGGCCGACCCGGACCGAGAGGCCGAGGGCCATCTCCCAGAATTTCTGGTCATGGCTGAGGAGCAGATGGCGCACTTAAGCCAGGAGCTGACCGCGTTGAAAGGGCAGATGAACCTGTCCTAGATCAATCGCGGCGGTGCCCAATGTCGACCTGGCCGTGGATGCCGCGGAGCCCGTCCCAACACCCCCGCCAAGCCGCCGCCGCGGTCGTGGGCCGGCGACGGATCCACGACCGCACTGGGACCAGGTGGGCCGCCACTTGGGCCCAGCCGATGGGCGCCCCAGGTCCGTGCTTCTTGGCAAAGAGCCACGCGTTGCGCACCACGTAGTAGGCCAACTGATCCTGCCGCCGCCCAAGCGAATTGTGGCCCGCATGAACCGCCTGGGCGGTGGGCACCACCACGACCCCGTAGCCGCTCGCCGCCAGCCGGAAGCAGAAGTCCAAGTCTTCGCCATAGTGAAAGAAGCGCTCGTCGAACCCCCCGGCCGCCTCCATCACGGTCCGGGGCACCAACAGGGCCGCGCCAATGGCAAAGTCGACCCGCCGCGGGCCGGCCGGCGCCTCGCCATAGCGCGTGAGACGCCAGAAGCCCCACGACCCGCCGCTGGAGGCGTGGCCCCCGTCGGGTGCCATCAGGACCGGGGCGGCCACGCCGACGTCGGGATGCTGTCCCAGGTACGTGGCCAGCTCCGCCAGCATGTCGGGGGCGACGACGGCGTCGTTGTTGATGATCGCGATGGCGTCCGGCGCCGGGTCGCGGGCCAGCATGTGGCGAATGCCGGCGTTGTTGCCGCCGGCGTATCCGCGATTGGTGGGGCTGCACAGGAGCTCGACGCCGGGCGGCAGGTCCGGCACCGGGGGCGTGGACTCGTTGTCCACCACCACCACCTGGACCGCGACCCCGACGCGCCCGGTGTCGGGCATCCTCGATTCCGACGCGGTGAGCGAGGCGACCGCCGCCAGGGTCTTGGGCCAGTCGTGCCAGTTCACGACGATGGCCGCGATGGTCACCGTGCGTGGGGCCACCGCCGGAGTGTCAGACATGCGGCGCCGCGGCGAGTCCGGCCCGCCAGCCGGCCACCGTCAGGACGTCGGCCTGGCGTGGGAAAAGTTTCTCAATCAGCACCCGATGCACCTCGGGATCCATGTCCAGGCAGCCGTCAGACAGCACCGTGAGCCGGTAGTCCCGGTCCGCCGCCTCCCGCACCGTGGAGAGCACGACACCGCTGGTGGCGATGCCGGCGAGCACCAGATGGGTCAGGCCCCGCGCCCGCAGCAGCACCTCGAGGTCGCTGCCCGTGAAGGCGCTCACGCGGAGCTTGGTCACCACCAGGTCGTCCGGCCGGGGATCCACCGCGGGGTGAATGGCGGCCATCTCGGGGTCCGTGGCCCAGGATCCCCCCTGAGCGATGGCGGAAAACGACCGATTGGCCGGGCTCACTTCGGGGAAGCCCGGCCGGAAGGCCACGCGGACAAAAATGACCGGGATCCCGGCGGCCCGCGCCGCATCCACCGCGGCCCGGAGCGGTTCGAGCCGCCCGGGATCGCTGGCAAAGCGCGCCACGATGCCCGTTTGGACATCCATCACCAAAAGCGCGGTGTGCGCCGCGGGAACTTCAGGGGCACTCATCTGCCGACCCCTCCTGTTTCACCGGTATTAGCGGGCCTGCCGCTCGGGGAACGACACGCGCATCACGGGTAGCGTGCGGCCGGGAATCGAGCCGGAGGGGGCCCGGCCAATCTCCACAGCGCCCATATGGACATAGAACGGGACGGCATGCGGGTCCGCATCCCACGTGAGGGTTTGTGCCCCACGAGCGGCGGCGTGGCGAAGGGCGGCCGTCCAGAGCCGTGCCCCTACACCGCGCCGCCGCTGACCGGGTGCGACATACAGCTTGTCCAAACGGGCGTCGGAGCCTGCCGGGTCCAGCACGAAAAATCCCAACGGAGGCTGACCGGGGCCCTCGTCTGCCACCTCCACCACCAGCGACGCGATGTCGGCCGGCGCGACGGACAGCTCTTCGCGGCACTGCTCCAAGAACGCGGCGTCGTAGCCCCAAACGCCCTTGGATTCCAAGGCCAGCTGCGAGAGGATCGGCGCTTCCTCAGGCCGGGCCGACCGCATGCGCACGCCACCACTCCCTTCGAGTCAGTCTATCATCTGCCACGGGGTGCCGGGTCCCGGGGGTTCGGAATACGGTCGGCAGACATCGTAACGTGGGTCTGAAGGAAAAAGTGTCCGAAATGTTGGCCCTGAGGTTGACAGAGGAGCGGGACCGGGAACAAATGGGTCTGGGCAGATGGCAAAACGAGGACCATTATCCAGAAGGAGGGACAGCCATGAGGAGAAAGCTATTCGCCGAGATCGGGACCGTCGGCGTTGCAGCAGTGCTGGTCACAACCCTAATGGGTTCGTCCCCCCCTTGGCCTGAAACGGTGCGACCATGCCGAGTTATCGGCCTGTTAAGGTAGGCATCACCCCAGGGCGCGCACGCGAGCGCCAAAGGCGTGCTGGTAGAGGTCATGCAAAATGCGACCGGCAAGATTCTGGCGACGGCGCGTGCGAACTCGAGCGGGAGCGCCTTGCTGGAAGTTCCCACGCCGACTCAGCCGCAAGGCTATGAAGCCTTGACGGTGTTGGCGTTCGGGACGTCTGGCATGGTGAGCCACGGCTTTTCCCTGCACGCGGGTTCGAGCAACCCGTCGGGCGGACGCACCGCGGCCCCCCGTTTGGCCCTCCGGCTGAATTTGCCGGCGGGTTCGGAAACCGAACGGTAGATGCGGGGACAACCACCACAATCCCCCACGTGTGTGGGACGTCCTTCGAAGGAGCGACGCTGACGCAGGTCGCCGAGCTGAACGGCGATCAGTAGGCCTCCAACACACTCACGTGACAGCCTCCGGATCCTGGAGCATGCAGGGCGGTTACAGCAGCAACGGAAGTTCGTTTTCGGCCAACGGGTCTTACGGTGTTTCTCACGGAACCACCACGAGCTGGCGCTCGTACCCATGGGTCGGTCAGGCCATCAACGCCCTTACCGTGGTGAAGTGTGAAAAGGCACAGTACTACAGCACGTGCACCGGCACGTTTTGGGAGCTGTGGCCAGTCTCGGTTGAGGGAGGAGCCAATGGGGGAAGCCAGTACGCAACCAACAATGACTTCAACTACGCCCAAGTGGTGAGTGGATCCTACGGAAGCACGTGGCATACCATGCCCCAAACCTCCGAGACCCGAAGCAACACCGCTGGGTGGACGTGGAACGCCGCCTTCGACGCGTGGGGCTTTAACGGAGGAGTTACCGAAGAGTGGTCGACCAACGAGACCGATAACGTCTTCGACACCGCACCGGCGGGTTCGGGCATCGACGTGGCGGGGTACGACGACAATACGGGTTGGCGTGTTACCTACGTGACCAACAGTACCATTACCGGCGGCGGCGGCTGAGCAGTTGTCCAGGTCACATCTGCGGGTGGTGGGCCCAAATCGGTGTGCTGACGGTCACTGGCAGCCATCCACGTAGGAGGCGGGCGCGAGTGCGGGCAGCCGTGTTGGCGGGGGTCGCTGGGACGGTGGTGACGGGCTGCGCGTGGTTCTCCGGCCGGTTGGTCCGTCCTCTCGGGGGGAGCCGCCGCGGTCCACTCGGTGTTGGCCATGACCCCTCCGGCTGGCGGCTTCACGCTGACCGAGGGGGCGACACTGGTGGTGACCACCGCGCGCGGCGGCTTTTTCGTCCCGCTCGCCGTGTTGGACCACGTGAACGGTGTCACGCGGTCAGCCGCCTCTGGGTTCCCGTGCTGCAGGTGCCCACCCTGGCCGGTGCACGGGTGACGGTGTCTTTCGCCGTCACCATGCCTTGCCGGCCGTGTGGCAGGCGCCGGGGGTGTCGGCGTGGCACCGGACGCCTTGGCAGGTCGGGGTGCGGCGCGACGTGGTGGTGCCCGCCGAAACCCCTGCGGGCGGCGTGATGACCGTCTACGTACCCCTCGTGGTGGCGACCGTGAGGGGGTCGGCGCCGGGCTTGGCTCATCAGGTGCTCCGGTTCGCGATCCGGGTCGGGTCCGGATATCGCGTGGGGGCGCTGCACCGCGTGACACCCATTGGTCCCCGGTTGTTCTGCATCGCCAACCCCCCGATGGGAGGTCATTTCTCCACCATGCAGGGCAGCCGCGTTACTGAGGCGCCGTCGTTTCAGCGCCGCTCCTGGGACGTGTGGGGTCAATCGATCGCATTGGACACCCACTATGTTCTGTCGGTGGATGCCCGGGCGGTGGGCCTCATCATGTATGACAATCATACGGGCTGGCAATACATGTACCTGCAGCGCACGCATGCGAACGGCTTCAGTTTGAAGGGGTGCGGATCGTGCCGCCCGGGCCAGCTTGCTGAATGCCCTGGCGGGCGCTACGCTAGGCTGGGTGGTGGGGTGCCCCAGGGCAACCCCGGGCCGGCCGGCCCACACATCAGGAGGGATGTTCATGATTCCCGGGGTAGGCATCAGGCTCGCAGAGGCTTTGGGCCCACCGCGGGAATAGTGCGTCCTTAGCGCGGTTTAAGGGCACTCCCCGCGTCGCAGCACGACGAAGGGGAGTGATTGTTTTGCGTGCGTCCGATTCTTCCCCCCGCTGGTGGCGCTGGCTCTATCTCGATGAAGCACTCGTCATGTCGGGCGCCCAGTTTCGCGAAGTGGCGCTGGCCCTCTTGATGCTCACGTTGTGGCCGAATCCCAAAAGCTATGCGCTGGCCCTGGGGGCCCAGATGCTCCCCCGGGTGGCCCTGGCCAAGGTATGGAGCGCGCTAGCCGACCGGCATCCCCCGAAAGGCGTGTTGGTCGCGTCGTACATCCTCCGGGCGGGCGGGGTGCTCGTCCTGGGCAGCGCCGTCACCATCCCGACCGCGCTGGCGGCGCTTGCGGGGATGGCGGCGGCCAACGGGGTCAGCACGGTGGCCATGGCCCACTATCTCGCCGATCCCGACGACCGGCAGGTGAAGCGGCTCGTCAGCCGGCTGAGGGTGGTAGGAAGCCTGGCGTCGGGGGTCATGCCGCTGGCCGCCGGTGTCGCGCTGCGCGTGTGGGGCGGGACGCTGGGTTTCTACGTCAGCGCGGCGGCGTATCTGATGGCCGCGCTGGCGTTGGCCCAGTTGCCCCCGCGACCCGCCCGGTGGGTCGGGGGCACGTCGCGGGCGCGGGTGGCGCCGGGCGTGACCGCGCCGCTTCGGCGCCAGATGGCCGTCGTGGCGGCGGTGAACGCGCTGATGTGGGTGGCCAACATTTTGTACACGGACTACATTCTGGTGCGGTTGTCGGCGGGTCCGCTCGGATTCGGGGTGGCGTTGGGTCTCTGGTACGCGGCCGGTCTCCTGGCGGCGTGGTGGCTTCCGCGTCTGAACCTCGATCGGGTGACGCGGCTCGTCGCGCGCCTCATTCTGCTCATGACGGGCCTGTGGCTGGTGATGACCCAGCCCGTGCCGTTCTGGGTGGTGGCGGCGGTCGGGGTGCCCGAGGGGTTTGCCACGTGGCTGTTGACTGACTTGCTGCAGAGCCGTGTGCTGGCGGCGGCGCCGGAAAGCGGTCGGAGCGCGCTGGTGGCGGCGGCGCAGGCCTGGACCACGGGCGGCCGGCTCCTGGGGCTCGGTCTGGCCATCGCGCTCCCGGTGTTTCAGCACGTGCACGCGGGATTTGCCATCTTGGCTGTGGGGGCGGTGGGGGTGGCCGGGGCCTGGATGGGGACGGCACGCAACCACGGGCCGTCGGTGACCGCGTCCGCGCCCGACTAAGGCGCCGCCCCTCTAGGACGCGACAGACGACGCGTGGGGCTGGACGCGCGAGAGGCCCACATAGGCCGTAAGCGCGCCACCCACCGTCAGAACCGCGGCCATCCACAGCATGGCCTGGAGTCCCCAAGCGCCCACCACGGCGGTGCCGAGCAGCGGGCCCAAAAACCAGGATAGCTGCTGCGGCAGGATCGACAGGTTCATGATGGAGCTCTTGCGGTCCGGGGGACTCACCTTGGCCAGGAGGGTCATGAGGTTGGCGGAGACGCCGCCCTGAAACAACCCCTGGACGGTGCGGCTGACCGCGATGACGTCCAGCACCGCCAGCCACGCCTGACCCACCATGCCCACGGCGTTGCCCAAGAGCGACAGCCGAAGGCTGGTGAGCGCGCCGGTGCGGTCTCCCAGCCATCCGAGGAGCGGCGTGCCCAGCGCCAGCGCCGCCCCAGCGACGCCGAACACCAGGCCGATCACCACGGGCAGCGGGGTCGTCACGTGCGCGTGCTGGTAAGCCACGCCCACCCATAGGGGCAGGAACGGCTGGACGACACCGAGGCCCAGGGCGAACAGGAAGAATACCAGAAACAGCTGGCGCACGGCGGGGGTCTGCATCACGTCCTTGACCGCCGACAACGCCAGCTGGCCGGTCTTGGCGGTGCTTCGCGCGCGCGGTTCCTCCTTCAAGAAGGCCATGAGCAGCAAAGCGCCCGCCGCGCTGGCGGCGCTGTCGATCCAAAACAGCGTGCGCAGCCCCGGACCCGCCGCGATGAAGCCGCCGATGAGCGGGCCCACCGCCGCGGCCACCGAGGATCCCGACGCCACCAGCGCGATGGCCAACCCGGTGCGGCGGGACGGCGTGATGTCCGACTGCACCGCCAGCATGACGCCGGTGTTGCCCATGGCCAAGGCCGACAGCATGCGTGCCGCCGCCAGCTCCCAGGGCGTCTGCGCGACGGCCGCCACCGCAAACAGCACAGCCTCGACGACCGAGCTGCGGACAATCACCGGCTTGCGGCCGTAGCGCTCCGCCCAAGCACCCCAGAACGGCAGCAGCGGCAGGCCCAACAGCCCCAATGCCCCCATGAGCCCGGTCCAGGTGGCCACCTGGCCGGCGGGTACGTTCAGCTGGCGGAGGTACAGCGGGGTGAAGGCCGTGAAGTGCCCCCACGCCAGCGACTCGGCGAAGCTGGCAGCCATAAAGAGGGCGACAGTCACCGGCCAGCGGTTTTTGTGCCGCTGGCCGGTTTCGGTCATCGATGCGTGGTCGGGGGCGCTGGGTCCCACAGGAGGCCTCCTCGTATCGCGTCGTATCGTGCGGTTCGCCGCGGTTCGGTGCGTCTAGTCGGTCAGCGGCAGCACCATCTGGGGCTCGGGCACCACATGGTCCGCCCGACCCTGCACCACCCCCGTGCCGACGGAGAAGTACTCGATGACGTGGCTGCCCCAGCCGTGGCTCTTCTCTTGAATGCGCACGGCCACGATGCCCTCAGCCCCCATCTCGGCCGCCTCGGTCTGCATCCGCTCCATCGCCAGCTCCCGTGAGTCGTAGAGGGCCTGGGTGAAGTTGGCCATCTCGACGTTTTGGCCCATGGCCCGCATGCTCTGCGCCAGCGTCTGATGCGCCACGTGGTAGACACAGTTGCCCATGGTGAGGCCGACGGGCTTGTACCCGGCCTTCAAGAGGGTCCAGAAGTCCTGGCCCGACAGGTCACTGGTGAACGGCTTGCCGTGGGCAGGGCGGTGGCTCTCGCCCAGCGACCGCACGGCGGTGCCCACCGCCATAAACTCCGCCAGGCCCGGGCCCCACTCGTAGCGGTTCACGTCCAGACGCACCCCAATGACGCCGTCGGCCCCCAGCTGGTCGGCTTCTTCTTCCATGCGCGACATGGCCAGCTCGCGCGCGTGGTACATGGCCTGCGTGAGCACGGTGAGCTCTTCGTTCTTGCGGAACATCTGTGACTGGTAGCCAATATGATAAATCGAGCTCCCCACGACGAGGCCCAGCGGCTCGAAGCCTGCCTCGCGAACCAGCAGGAACTCGTTCACCGTGAGATCGGACGTCCACAGGCGGTGTTCGCTCTGGCGCATGCGGTTCAACCGCTCCAAAGCATGTTGCGGGAGGTCCCCCGCTCCACTCGGCGTGTCAGGAGTCATGTGTCGCCTTCCTTTCGGATTCAGCTTCCAGTCTAGGCCAACGTCGGGGGCCGAACCTACGTCTCGACCGGGGACGCCTCGGTATTGGCCAAGGTTTCGCCGCCCTCCAGCGGTCCCGGATCCAGGTCCAGGGGGTGGTCCGCCAGATTCACCACGGGCCGGATGGTCGGCGCGGGATGTTTGCCGTCCAGCCGTCCCACGGCGGTGCCGATGACGGTCAGGTGCACGATGTGGTCCCGGAAGCTTTGCATGGTGCCGTACCCCATCCCGTATCCACTCCCGTAGCCGCCGCTCCAGCCGCCCATGGCCGGCCGTTCCACGTCAATTTCGTCGACGGTCATGTGCCACTGGGCCCCCAGCACGCCGTCGGCGGCCACCTCGCGGGCCTGCGCACGCAGCCCACCCACCACGAAGTCCCGAGCCTCATAGACGGCCCGGGAGAAATCGGGCACCTCCTGGTTGGTCCAACTGTTCTCGGAATAGTTTGCCTGCCAGGTGGTCATCACGTAGTACGCGGTGGTGGCAAACGACAAGGTGAGCGGAATGTAGCCCGCTCGGAACAGCGCGAGCGTATCCTCGGCGGACATGCCGCCCATGAAGGGCCGGGCGGGGGCCGGTTGACCCTCAAAGGCCACCGCGGTCCCAAACGCCGTGAATTCCGACAGGCCCGACCCCCACTCGGGGTAGCGCACCTCGACGCGGCAGTTCACGACGCCATGGGCGCCCAGCATGTCAGCTTCGGCCATCAGCCGGTCGATGGCGGTCTGGCGGGCCGTGGTGATGGCCAGGGTAAAGGGGCGAATGTCGCCATTGCCCCACGAATTGGTGAGCCAGCCCGGGTAGAAGGCCGCGTGCATCACGCAGGACCCGGCCACCTGGCCCAGCGCCTTCAGGTGCAGGTGGCGGGACACCGCAAAGTCTGGCGCCGTGAGCGTGCTGGTCCACGGCGCCTGGCCGGATTTCAGTCGGGTCAGGCGGTCGGTGGCGTCGACGGGGAGCCGTCCCGCCTCGAGCGCCTCGATGCTCGCGGCTTGGCGTGCCAGCCGTGCCGCCTCGTCGTGGGGGTCCGGCCGGGGGCCGGACCGCCTGCTCCAAATGGGAATAAGCGCACCTCCTTTGGCATGCGTGGGGAGACGCCCGCTACAACAGGAACTGCTCCAGCGCCGTGCGGGCGGACTCGCTGGCCTGGGCATGTTCCCACAGCGCCTGCGTCAGCTCGTGCAGCCAGCGGTCAAGCATCGCCGGTTCGGTTTTAAGGGCGATGCCTCGCACGACTTTGGCGATGCGGTACTCGAATTCGCCATGCGCGTGCTCGGCGGTGAACGTTTGATCCGCCAGCGTGACCGTGATGTGGACCACCGGCCGCTTGGCCTTTTGGAAGGGAAATCCTCCGTGGCGCAGGACCACGGCGCCAGCCGGCAGCGCCTGCGTCAACTTGTCCGCCAGCACCTCGTGGAACGTGCTGAGGTCCCGGCTGGCCGCGCGCAGCGCCCCGGCCAGCGTGTCGAATGACCAATCCTCCATGTCTGCCTCCTGCATCCCTTAACGCCCGAGCCGCCGCTCCATCTCGTGGCGATTGAACCCGATGACCAGATCCTCGTGCCCGTCCGGCCACCGCAGCACGGTGGTGGGCGTCGACCGGGATCCCAGCGCCATCAGCTGGTCAATGTACTCCGGATTGTCGGGCAGATTCAGTTCGGTGAACGCATAACCCGCTTGAGAAAGCCACGCTTTCTCCGTTTCACAGGCGCCTCACCCCGGTTGGGTGAACACCCGGATGGCTGGTATCGTCGTCTCGTTGGCCACCTGTCTCACATCTTTTCTACTCTTACTCAGTTGCCGCTCGGCGTCGTTCGCCCGCTCGCCGCGGGCGTTCGGGTGGACCCGAGGACGACGATCCACTGCCACGATCGGCGGCGCCGTGCGTCTAGTATACGATAGTGTGGGGCGCCGCCGCCGGACGCATGGACGGGCGCTGACACGGTCCATCCGCTCCGTCGATCAGGGGGCCGGCGAGAGAATTCATGCCGTCCGAGAGCAGGAGACGGGGGCGGCGGCGCGAAGCGGGGAGATCGGGCCCGCACATACGGCGGCCGGTGGCCGTGGAGACGGCGACGGGGCCCACAACACGAACGAAGAGGGTGGCACATATGGCATTGGCTGGACTGGGGGCGTTGGACCATGTGGCGGTGCGCGTTGAGGACCCCGAGGCGTTGACCACGTTTTTGACGGACGTGCTTGGGGTCGAGCGCCGCGGCACGGAGACGCGGCGGCTGTTCGGGTTGCCCGGCGGGGTGACGCTGGCGGTGTTTCCCGTGGGCGCGGATCAGGGGGGCATTGGGGACCGCAGTGGGACGCGGCTGCCCGACCATCTGGCGTTGCGGGTGGACAGCCTCGAGGGGGTGCGCCGCCATCTGGCGGACCACGGGTACCACTTGGACGGCGACATGGTCGCGGCCCCAGGCGGATTGGTGCTGCAGTTTGTGGGGGCCTGACCCAAAGCGCCGCCCGACTGCGAATGTTGTGTTTAGACAAAGTGACGGCCCACTCTCCGGGTGGGCCGTTTTCCCCACCGAGTGGTGCAGGAGGTGCAGCGATGCGAGCGTCGGCCGAGCAAGTGGACCGCGGGGACCTGGTTGGGTTGGTGGATCTGATGTGGGAATTTGACGACGCGGTGAGTGCTTACTGGAAGCAGCTCCATCTGGATTTGCGCGAGCTGCCCTGTCGGGTGGGGGAGCTCAGGGTGCTGTGGCACATTCATCGCGGGGGCACGGCCACCGGTACGGACCTGGCCCGCCGCCTGGGCATCAGCCGGGCGGCGGCCTCGAATCTGCTGAAGCGGCTGACCGAGTCCGGCTATCTGACGTCTTCGACCGACGAGCAAGACCATCGGCGGCGCCGCTGGCTGTTGACGGCCTCGGCGCGCCGCCTGCTGGACCGCGTCCAAGAGCGGCGGCTCACTGTGTGGGGACCGCTGTGGCGCAGTTTGTCGGCCGACGATCAGCAGCGGCTGGTGCGCTCCATGGCGCGGCTGGGTTCCGGCCGGGGCGCGACCGAGTTTGAACGGCTGGTGGCGGCTGAGGCAGGTTCCAGCGGCTAAGTGCGATCCTGGGCGCGCGCCCACCCGTGCCCGGCCGTTCGCGCTGGGTAGACGTGTTACACTCGCCGTGGACCGCAAGGCGGGCAGACGAGTCGTCTGCCCAGGTGGTTCGCCGGTGGTGTTGGGGACGAGCCCGAGGGGAGGTCGCACGATGACGAACAAGGTCGGTAAGGGATTGGCGGCGGTCATGGCTGGCGGGATGGTTGCGGCGCTGGCCGCGTGCGGCACCAGTGCCCAAGCCGGTTCGCCGCCGGTGGCGACGGTGGGCCACGACACCATCAGCAAGCAGGAGTGGCTGTCGACCGTCAAAAGCCTGGGCATGCTGAACGGCAGCCCGCTGTCCACCAACCAGGCGGCGGAGTACAGCCAGGTCAAGCAGCTGATGGTGTGGTCGGCGGTGGAGCAGTATGTGCTGGCGCACCACTGGACCACCAATGCCCAGGCGAGCAAGCAGGCGACGACGGCGCTGGGCCAGATTGAGAAGCAGGCGGGCAGCAAGACGGCGCTCGTGAAGCAACTCAAAACCCAGGGCCTGACGCTCGCGAACTTCTCGAGCTTTCTCACCAGCCAGGAAATTTTGCAGGCGGCTTACGCGCGGGTCACGAAGAACGTGAAGAAGCCCACGACGGCGGCCATTCAGTCGTACTACAACCAGAACAAGAGCAGCTTTGTCCAGCCGGCCACCGATACCGTTCAGGCCATCCTGGTGAAAACCAAGGCCCAGGCCGTATCGCTGGAGGCTGAGTTAAAGGCGGGCAAGGCCAAGTTTGCGGCGCTGGCCAAGGCCGACTCGCTGGACAAGACCTCGGCGGCCAATGGCGGCCAGATGGGGCCCATCCCGACGTCGGTGACCGCGGCGGCGTCGTCCGGCATTCCGACGTCGTTTGTCACGGAGATGGACACGCTCAAGACGGGGCAGTACGGCATTGCGTCCACGACGTCGGGCTATTATCTGATGCAGGTGACGGCGGTGACGCCCCAGAGCACGCAGTCGTTCAGTGCCGTGAAGAGCCAGATTGCGAGTCAGCTGCTGTCCACCGCGCAGAGCAACACGTTCCAAAGCTTTGGGCAGCAGCAGCTGAAGAAGGTGCCGCACAGCATCAAGGTCAAGGCCTAGGCGGCGGCGACGCGGACCCTTCGCGTCCGGTCTCGTCCCGGGTTACGCGCCAGCGGCCAGCTGCACGCTGGCCGTTGGCGCGGGCTGGCCCGGGCGGGACCACGCCCGGCTCCCCATGAGTCGATGGGCGGTCGGTGTGCTATCGTGCCTGCATAGGCGCGGAGGGGGTCTACGCATGGGAGAACCGATCGAGACGCTGGATGGGTGGTTTGTGTGGCACCAGCTCACCACCGTGGACTGGCCCACCTGGTGGGGGTGGGCCCCGGCAGACCGGGAGGCGGCGCTGGCTGAGCGGCTCACGCTGTGGGACACGTGGACGGCGCTCGAGGCCAACCACCGGGGCAGCGTCGGGCTGTACGCGGTGGCCGGGGACCGGGCCGACTTCATGGCCATTCACCTGCGGCCCACGCTGGATGAGCTGATCGATTTGAAGGCGTCGCTGCAAACGACGAAATTTTACACCCTAGAACGCGTGCAGTACTCGTACATATCGGTGGTGGAGCTGGCCACCTACGTGGCGAAGGGGAACCCGGACCCCGAAAGCAATGCGGAGCTCCGAGCCCGGCTGCGGCCCATACTGCCCGCTCGGCATGCGGTGTGCTTCTACCCGATGTCGAAGCGGCGCCAGGGGGAGGACAACTGGTACATGACCGACCGGGCGGCGCGCGCCCACCTGATGCGCGGCCACGGTGCCGTGGGGCACAAGTACAGCCAGCAGGTGACCCAAATCATCTCGGGGTCCCAGGGGCTGGACGACTGGGAGTGGGGGGTGACCCTGCTGGCCGAAGACCCGATCTGGTTTAAAAAACTGGTGTATGAGATGCGTTTTGACGAAGCCAGCGCCCGATTCGCGGAGTTTGGTCCGTTTTACGTGGGGACGCGGCTGGACCCCCGGGGATGGACCCGGCGCCTGGGGGGGCGGTGAGCGCTCGCCCAGCCCCCCGGCTGCTCACGGCCCTGGCGGGCGGCGTGCCCGACGCGACGCCCGTGTGGTTCATGCGCCAGGCGGGCCGGTATCAGCCCGCGTACCGCCAGCTGCGCACCCGCTACGGCATGCTGGAGCTGGCCCACACCCCGTCACTGGCGGCCCAGGTGACGGTGGCACCGGTGCAGGATCTCGGCGTGGATGCCGCCATTTTGTTTTCGGACATCATGGTGCCGGTGGGTCCGGCGGGCGTCGATTTTGAGATTCGCGAAGGCGTGGGCCCGGTAGTGGCCCACCCCATCCGGGACGCAGCCGCAGTGGCCGCGCTCCGCGAGGTGGAGCCCGCGCGCGACCTCCCGGAGGTGCTGGAGGCAGTGGAACGGTCGGTGGCCGCGCTGGCCGGAGTGCCCCTGATTGGCTTCGCCGGGGCGCCGTTCACCCTGGCCAGCTATCTCATCGAAGGGCGCCCCAGCCGCCAGTATGTCGAAACGAAACGCCTCATGTGGGGCGACCCTTGCCTGTGGGATGCCTTGATGCAGCATCTGTCGCGGGTCGTGGGCGCGCACCTGGCCGCGCAGGCAGGGGCCGGGGCGTCGGTGCTGCAAGTGTTTGACAGCTGGGCCGGGGCGTTGACGCGGGAGGATTACACGGCCCAGGTGGCCCCGCACATGCGGCGGCTGTTTGCCCATCTGGCCCCGCTCGGCGTCCCGGTGATTTATTTCGCCGTGGGGGCGTCCCACCTCGTGGAGGCGATGGCCGCGACCGGCCCCACGGCACTGTCGGTGGATTGGCGGGACCCACTGGGCCAGGTGCGTCGGCGCCTGCCGACGGGCATGCCGCTGCAGGGCAATTTGGATCCTGTGGCGCTGTTGACGCCGTGGCCCAGTTTGATCCGTCAGGCGCGGACCGTGGTGGCCGAAGGCGGCCGGCAGGGATTCGTGTTCAACCTGGGCCATGGCATTCTGCCACCCACGGATCCGGAGATTGTGCGGCGGCTGGTGCAGTGGGTTCATGACGAAACGGCGTCCAGCCGGCCAGATGGAGGGACCAGACCATGACGGAACACCGCGTGAGCGGGCCGGGCCCGGTGGGTGTCCTGGTGATGGCGCACGGGGTGGCGACCGGCGTGGACGATATTCCGCGCTACTACGCCCACATCCGCGGCGAGCGGCCCAAAAACCCGGCGGTCGAACAGGAGCTGGTGGACCGCTATCAGGCGATTGGCGGGCACTCGCCCCTCATCGAAATCACCGCGGACGTCGCTCGGGGTCTTGAGGAGGAGCTGGCGCGGCGGCACGGACCAGGCCGCTATCCGGTGGCGTTTGGCTTTCGCCACGTGGCGCCGTATATCGGGGACGCGCTGGTGCGGCTCCAGGCAGACGGGGCCGTGCGGTACATCGGCCTGGTGCAGGCCCCGCACTATTCGGCCATGAGTGTGGGGGTCTATGAACGCGCCGCCGGCGCCGGGCCCCTGCCGGGCCACACCATTGGGGCATGGCACCTGGAGCCCCGCTTGATTCGGCTCTTGGCCAACCGGGTGCGCGACGCGGCGGCGAAGCTGCCCGTGCCGCTGGCCGACGCGGCGGTGGCGTTCACCGCACACAGTCTGCCGGAGCGCCTCCGGGGCACCGGCGACCCGTATCCCGTGCAGTTGGCGGAAACGGCGGCGGCGGTGGCCGGCGTGCTGGGGCTGGCCGGCTACGAGGTCGGCTGGCAAAGTGCGGGCCGTACACCGGAGCCCTGGATGGGCCCGGATGTGCTGGAGCTGCTGAGAGCGTGGGCCAGCGCCGGGCGGCGGGCGGCCCTGGTGGCGCCGGTGGGATTTGTTTCGGATCACTTGGAGGTGCTCTACGACCTCGACGTGGAGGCGCGGGCCTTGGCCGACGCACTGGGGCTGCCGTTCATCCGCACGCAGTCGCTGAACGCGGACCCCGAATACATCCGGGTGTTGGCAGACGTCATCGATCGTGACGAGCGGGGCGACCGCGACCCACGCGACCGGCCACGGGGCGGGGCGTCTGCCGGTGCGTGAGCTGGCGGTGGTGGGTGCCGGCATGGCGGGGCTGGCGGCGGCGCATCGACTGGAACAGCTGGCCCCCGATGCCCGCGTGACCGTGTACGAGGCGACGAATCGGGTCGGCGGCGCGATACGGTCGGAAACGGCTCCCCCCGGTTCGGTGGTAATGGAAGCGGGGCCGGACTCGCTGCTGGCCCGCAAGCCAGCGGCCGTGGCCTTGGTGGAGGCCGTGGGATTGGCCGATGACCTAGTGGGATCCCACCCCGCCGCGCGCGGCGCACTGCTGTATCTGGACGGCCAGTTGATGGCGCTGCCCCCCGGAGTGGTGGCGGGGGTGCCGCTGCAACCCGAGCGGCTGGAGGCATCGCCCCTGCTGACGGCCGCGGGGCGGGCGGCGCTCATGGCCGATTTGGGCGCGCCGCCGGAAGCCGTGTCCGACGACGTGAGTCTGGGCGCGTTTCTCGCGCGCCGCCTGGGAGAGGAGTGGGTCGATCGCGTCGCGTCCGCCTTGCTGTCGGGGATTTACGCCGGGAACATTCGGGAGCTGTCCCTCCTGGCCACCTACCCGGAGCTCGCCGCGGCGGCACGCCACGGCAGCCTCATTCGTGGCCTGGCGGCAGACCGCGCGGCGCATCCGCCGCGTCCCGGCCCGGTGTTTGTGACGCTGGCCGGAGGGCTGGAATCGTTGCCGCGCCGGGTGGCCGAGCGCCTGAAGACGCCGGTGCGCACCGGGGCGGCCGTCAAGACCGTGACGGCAGAGGGCGCTCGCTATCGTTTGAGCGGCGAGCTCGAGGAGCACGTGGTAGACGGTGTGGTCCTGGCGACGCCGGCGCCGGTGGCGGCACGCCAGCTTGCGCGGCTCGTGCCCGCCGCGTCTGGGCTGGCACAGGTGCCCTACGCCAATCTGGCGGTGGTCACGGTCCGGTTCGCCCCGGGCGTCGTGGTGCCGCCGGGAATGACCGGGGTGCTGGCGCCCCCGGGCGCTGCGGTCGCGCTCACGGCCATCACGTTTGTGGGACAAAAGTGGGCGCACCGCGCGGATCCGGTCGACGTGCCGGTGCGCGTGTTTTACGGGCGCGCCGACGGCGGCCCGCGTGCGGTCGACGTGCTCGCGTGGTCAGAAGCGCACTTTCGCCAACAGGTGGCCGCCGACCTGCGTCAGGTCCTGGGCTGGACGGCCGACCCGCTCGCGGTCCGGGTGCATCGGCATCCGGCGGCGATGCCGCAGTACCTGGTCGGCCACCGCCAGCGCGTGGCCGAGGTGGAGCGGGAGGTGGCGCGGCGGCCGGGGTTGGCTCTGGCCGGCGCCGCTCTGCATGGGGTGGGCATCCCCGACGTCATCCGCGACGGCCAAGCCGCCGCCGAACGCGTGGTCCGGTCGTTGGACCCGGGGCCAGGATAAGCTCCGTCGCTACTTCTGGTACCAGAAGTAGCCGCTCTCGCTGACCACCGTGAATACGCCGTCGCGAGCAACGGCCTCCGCAATCCGGTGGCGGACCAAGTCGACGAGCTCCGCCTTGTGGGCCCGGGCCACCTCTGGCTCCAGCCCCTGGCGGTAGAATCCGGAGTCGTAATAGGCCGCGGCCGGCTCCGCGGCGGGGAAGCGAAAGCCGCCGGCATGGGCTTCGACCTGCACGGTCCGGTCGGCGGGAAAGAAGTGCCGACCATTGCTGAGCGAAAACCGCAGGGGCCCGCCGTCCGGCACGGTGGGCAGATGAAGGGCGGCCACCGCGGCGCGGTGCAGCTCCATGAGCTCGCGGTACTGCAGCGGGCCGTTGGTGGCGGCGGACAAAATCCCCCCCGGCTTTAAGACGCGGTCCGCTTCCGCCAGGGCGCCCGCAATGTTGGGTACGTGGTACAGCATGAAGTGGAGGCCCACCCAGTCAAACGTGTTGTCGGGCCACGGCAGATGCTGGGCGTCGCCGCACTGGGACGTGGCCGCGCCGTCGCCGTCAAGCCGCTGGTCTAAAGCGGCCACCATCGCGGGCGACTGATCCAGGCCCGCGTACGCGACGGCGGGGCCCAGTTCCCCGCGGATGGCGGCGTACCAGTTGCCGATCCCGGCGCCCACGTCCAAGACCGAGGTGGGCCGCACCACCGCGGACAGCTGGCGCGTGATCGCGTTGAAAATGTCCCCTTGCCCCAACCCATAGCGACGATGCGTCATAATCCGCACCTGGAGCGGATCGACGATCCCGTACGCCGTCTGCATAAACACCGGATCGGCGAAGCGGTCGATGTGCTCGGCCATCAAGGGTCCACCCTTCCTGTCGTCAGCCGGTATGCTGGTGCGCCACGCCATCTCGCGGGTACCGCCACGTTCCTGCACGGCCAAGGCTAAGGCGCGCCGCTCTGGCTCATCCTAACACGTCAGCGTTGGCGGGGCGCCCATTTTGGCGACGTGGGGTGGTGGGGTCCCCCGCCACCCTGGCGCGACGGGAGGCGCAGCATGGCCACCACCAGCGGATCCGGCCCCCAGCCTCCCAAAGTGCGGGTGGGGACGCGACGGCGGTCCCGCCAGCGCGCGGGAATCCTGCGCGAGTCGATTTTTGGCGTCAACGATGGATTGGTGGCCACGGTGGGCCTGGTGTCGGGAGAAGTGCTGTCCCATCAGCCGCACGGCGCGGTGGTTGTGGCGGCCTTGTCCGCCATGGGGGCAGCCACGGTATCCATGGGCATCGGGTCGTTTCTGGCGTCGTCGACGCAAAATGCCTTTCTGAAGAAGCAGATTCGGGATCAGGAAGCCAAGCTGGCGCGGTGGCCCACCCACGAGCGGCGCCACGTGGTGCAACTTTTGTCAGCCATCGGGTTGTCGCGCCAGACCATCCCCCGTGCGGCACGGGAGATCACCCGGTCCCGGCCGCGCTGGCTCCGGTTCATGGTGCGCGAACGGTTGGGCGTGCATGAGAACCAGTGGGAGAGTCCCGTGGCCAACGCGGTCGTGATGGCCGTGGCCGTGGTGGCGGGCTCCATTCCGCCGGTCGTGCCGTTTTTGCTGCCGCTGTCCGTGACGGTGGCCCGCAACGTGGCGTGGGGGGCCTCGCTGGCGGCCGCCTTTGCCATTGGCTGCGGCAAGGGGGCCATGACCGACAGCCCCCGCCTCAAAAGCGGGGTGCAGTTTCTGCTGCTCGCGGGCGCGTCGGCGGCGGTGGGGGCGACCATCGGGTTGCTGCTGGGTCAGGCCGGGGCATAGAAGCGGGCGGGATCGAGCGATGGCGGAAGCGGGGCTCCGCTCAAGAGATGCTGGGCCAGCAGGTCCCCTACGGCACCCGTCATGGCCACCCCGTGGCCGCTGAATCCGCCGGCGACCCAGAGACCGGGGGCCATCGGGCCTACCAGCGGCAGGTGGTCCGGCGTGAACCCCATGATGCCCGCCCACCGATGCGCGACGGTGGCGGGCCCGCCCACCAGGCGGGCCGCGAGCGCCGTGAGCGCGTCTTGAATGCGGGGATTGAGGGCCAGTACGTCGGTCGCCTCGGTCTCGACGTCCCGATCGCGGCGCCCCCCCAGGACGAGCGAGCCGTCCGGGCGAGGACGCCAGTACAGGTACCCATGATCCGCGTACACGGGATACGGGTAGTCCAGCGCCACGGGACCGGTGGCCAGCACCTGGCCCCGAGTGGGACGCACCACGCGGGCGAGGGCCGGGACGAGCTGACCCAGCCAGGCATTGGTGCACAGGACCACGCGCTCCGCCAGAACGTGGTCCCCACCCACGGCGAGACGGACGCCCGCCTCGTCCTGGGCGGTCCAGGCGTTCACGCGCGCCCCGGTGTACCACTGCACGCCGGCGCGTCCGGCCTGGTGAACCAGCCGGGCGGCCAGTTGCACCGGCTGCACCGCGCCGTCTTCGGGAAAAAAGGCGGCGTGGGGCAGTCCCAGCGACCGGAGGCTCGAGGGCACCCGCCCCAGCGGCCATGACTCCGCCGCCACCCCGTCCTCCACGAGCCACCGCACCGTGTTCGCCAACGTCTCCCCTTCGTCCGACGCGCCGAGGTACAGGCTGCCGGTTTCCCGGTATTCGGCCCGGCCGCCGTCAGGACCCAACACGGTACGCACGAGCTGACGATTGGTTTGCGAGAGCGCCAGCAGCTCGCGCGCCGCGGGTCGCCCCAGCTGGCCCACCAAGGAGGCGTAGAGCTCGCTGGTGCCGCCCAGGACGAAGCCGGCGTTGCGCCCGCTGGCACCATCGGCCAGCGCCCGGTCGCTCAAGACGGCGATGGTCCACCGGCCGGCTGCCCGCGCACTGGCGTGGTACGCCAGCCAGGCGGCCATCAGGCCGCCGCCGACGATGGCCAGATCCACCCGGGTCGGCGTGCGGACGTCTCCCCAGCGCGTCGCCGGCACCGCGGCTTCGCGCTGCCAGACGCTGGGCAGGTCCACGGCGGCCGGGCTACTCACACCGAGCCGCCCGCCATTCCCGCTCCAAGAGTCCGTACAGCAGCATGTCATGTGGCTGGCCGTCCCGCATCAGAAACTCGCGAAAGGCTCCTTCGCGGACGAAGCCCATCCCTTCGTACAGTCCAATGGCACGGGTGTTGTATGCAAACACGGTCAGTGAGAGGCGCCGCAGGTTGACCTCGTCAAAGGCAAACCGCAAAAGCAGGCCCAGCGCCTCGCGGCCAAAGCCCTGGCCCCATTCCGTGGGGGCAATCTCCATGGCCAGCCAGCCCCCGCGCTGAGCCCAGAGCACCTCATCCAAAGCGACGAGGCCCACCAGGCGGGGGCTCACCCCCTGGGTGCGCACCGCAAAGGGGAATCCGCCGGCCGTTTGGAGCGTGCTCCACCCTTGCAGCAGGGCATCGGCCGTGGGGGGCGTGGCCGGGTCCGCATCCAGATGGCGGAGAAAGGCGCCATCCCGATGCCAGGCAGCCACGGCCACCCCGTCGTCGGCGGTGAGCGCATCCAGGTACAGTCGGCGACCGGCCAGGTGATTGGACACTCCCTGGGCAGGGTTCGCAGGCAAACGCTCCCACTCCTTCGTCCTGTCGGCGGCCCCACTCCTGGTATGATACCGGACAACGCCCACTATGGGGGAGGAAGCCTTGTGGTGAACCGGACCATCCCCGAGTTCCAGGCCGAAGACATTCGCGGTACGCCCTTTCACGCCTCGGATTTGGTGGCGCGCGCGCCCGTGCTCGTGCCGATGCTGCGGGGTTTGTTCTGACCCTACTGCCGACGGCAGCTCGTGGAGCTGCGCGACCAGTACGCGGCGCTGCGGGCGGCCGGCATCCAGGTGGTGGCCATCGGCCCCGACCGCCCGAATGCGCTCCGGGCACACTTTGAGAAGGAACACATCCCTTTCGAGGCCATCGCGGATCCCTCGCACCAGGTGCCGAAGGCGTTGGGACAACAGTACCGGTGGTACACAATGGGGCTCCTGCCGGCCATGCTGGCCATCGCCCCGTCGGGGGAGGTGGTGTGGCAGCACTATGCGAGGAGTCCTCAGGATCTGCCGAAGCTTAAAGACGCGGTAGCGGCCTTGGGTCGGACACTGTGACGACCGGCACCGGTCGGGACGGTCGGGCCGGCCCGACCCCGGGACGGGCGTTCTACGGGTTGCGCTGGCTCGGCTTACGTCCCAGCGGATGGGCTGACATCGGCGTCAAACGACATGATGTCCCAGCTGCGCGCCTGTGACAACGCCCGCAAATAGCAGTCGGCAAAATCGATCGCCCGTTCGCCAAAACCCTGCAACGCTGCCACGACGATGCCGCGTTCTTCGCACTCAACGCCTTCAAACAACAGGACTTCGATGAGAATGTCGGCAATAACCGCCCGGTCCATTCGGTAGACCGGCCCCTTTAACACGTAGCAACATTCGGCGACGATGAGCGGCACGAGCACGAGCCGCTGTTCTCCGCGCTCCGCGCGCCGGAAAACGTCCAGCGCCCGGCCGGAGAGCGTGGGATGATCGTTCAACAACAGCCGCAGGATGACGTTGGTATCCAGCAGAGTTCGCGTCACGAGATGGACCCCGGCGTGTGGTGGCCGTTGGCTCGTTCATCCTGGGCTTGGCGCCGAGCCTCAGCGAGAGGCACGTAGACAAAGTGCGGGCTGCTGAGCCTTCCCAGCAACTGGTCAGCCGTCGTGCTGGGAACCACTTCCAGCACCACTTCGCCGCTGTCCGTTTCGCGGTAAAGCACCGTATCGCCGATCTGAGCCCTGAGGCGCTGCCGAACTGCCCGAGGCAATGTCACCTGATACTTGGCCGTCAGCTTGGCCGTATGAATCATGGGACACCTCCTACAAAAGCTATATCCGGGGGCAGTATATCATTTCGCGGTCAAACTCGGCAGTGTCGGCCGTCGGAGTCCATGCCTTACGTAGGCGATGTGAAGGACCAGGCGCATGGGAAGGAAAGTCAGGTACCGCCTGGAGCGCCGTGACGGCGCTACGCCGGGCCCCTTGATTCGTAGGCCGCGCCCCGTTACACTATATAAACTAAAGTGTTGCTCCGGGAGAGCACCACAGGAGGGATCGCATGGCAGCGGTGACGGTGGAGAACTGGTTGGTCCTGCCGCGGGTGGCGAAGCCGGCGTTGGACATGGTGGAACGGCCCGTGCAGCAGGTGGCCGAGGCCCAGCGCCTGACGGAGGGGGCCGGGTTCCCTGTGCGCCGCCCGTTTCCCGGACCGCGCCTCGCCCTGCGCGCCGTGGATCCGTTCCTGCTGCTGGACCAAATGGGCCCCGTGGACTACGGGCCCAAGGAGGCCCAGGGGGCGCCGTGGCACCCGCATCGGGGTTTCGAGACGGTGACCTATCTTATGGACGGCATCATGCGCCACCAGGACACCAACGGGGGCGGCGGCCTGATCCAGGATGGGGGTACCCAGTGGATGACGGCGGGCAGCGGCATCCTGCACGATGAGATGCCCACCGAAGAACTGGTGATGGCCGGTGGTTATTTTCACGGCATTCAGCTGTGGGTGAACCTGCCCAAGCGCCTCAAATGGACGCCGCCGCGCTACCAGGACATCCGGGGCGGCCGGCTCCAGCTCTTGACGTCGCACGATGGGTCGAGTCTGATTCGCCTCATCGCCGGGAGCCTCGGGGGGCATGAGGGGCCGGGATCCACGTGGACCCCGATTGTGCTGGCGCACGCCAGCGTAGCGCCGGGCGCTCAGCTGCACCTGCCATGGAACCCGGCATTCAGCGCGATGGCCTACGCGCTGTTGGGTCATGGCACCGCCGGCCGCGAAGGCGCCCCGCTCGCCGAGGGCCACCTGGCGGTGTTTGGGCCTGGGGACGCCGTCACGGTGACGGCCGGCTCGCACCAGAGCGAGCGGAGCCCAAACCTGGAGGTGCTGTTGCTGGGGGGCGAGCCCATTTGGGAGCCCATCGCCCACTGGGGCCCATTTGTGATGAACACGCGCGAAGAGATCGTGCAAGCCGTCGACGACTTTCACGCGGGGCGGATGGGCCTCATTCCCGCGACGACATTGGAGGCGCCACGCCCTAAGCCGACGAAGGCGTGAGGCCAGCGATGTTGACGCCGTGACGTCAGTCCGTTAGACTAGTCTACACGACCAGTCGGAGGTGGCGAGGATGAAAGTGGTGGGCGCGTACCAGGCGAAGGTTCATCTGGCGGATTTGCTTACCCAAGCCGAACGGGGCGAGACCATCGTGGTCACCCGACGGGGGAAGGCCGTGGCGAAGTTGGTGCCCCTGCGCTCCGAGCACCTGTCCGTCGAGGCCGTCGCGAAGGAGTTCGAGAAGCTGCGGCGCAGTACGCGCCCCATCGAGGGGGGACTGCGTCAGCTCATCGAGGAGGGTCGGCGCTTCTGATGGCCTTCGTGCTGGATGCCTCGGTGACCTTGTCGTGGTGCTTGGCGGATGAATCCAACCCCTATGCCGCCCGCGTGCTGGCCCGCTTGACGGAGGAGCAGGCCCTGGTCCCACCCATTTGGCCACTGGAGGTGACCAATGCCCTCGTGGTGGCTCAACGGCGCAGCCGTCTCTCCGGCGAACAGCTGACCGTGGCGCTGTCTCTGCTCAAACACCTGGACATCGAGGTGGAGAGGCCGGTGCCCGTGCATCTCATGGGCTCGACCGTGGACATCGCCGTCGTCCGAGCGCTCTCCGTCTATGACGCCGCCTATGTGGAGCTGGCGCGCCGCCGGGGTTGTCCGCTGGCCACGGCGGACCGGCGGCTGGCAGCGGCCGCCGCGTCAGCCGGGGTGGAAATCCTCGGCTGACGCGGGTGACGGGGGCTCATCCAGCCACGTCGCGCGGTCACACGATGAAGTGCGCCGCCACGCCGGTGAGCAGGCCGGCCCCCAGCACCAGGGCCGCCAGCCGCACCAGGTCCGCCTTCGAGATGGCCTGACTCACCATGGCCATGGATGGCAAGCTGATAGCCGGCAGCGTCATCATGAGGGCGCCGCCCGCCATGCTGGACAAGCCGTAGCTCATGAGGGACGAGACAATGGGAATCTCCCCGGCCGTGGGGATGACAAACAGCGTGCCCGCGATGGCCAGGCCAAAAAACAGGAGGACGCTTTCGCCGAGGGCGGGGCCCATCGCCGGAAACAGGAAGGCGCGCACCGCGCCGAGCACCCCGACGATAATCAGGTACTCAGGCACCAGGGTCCGGGCGAGCCGGCCCAGCGCTTTGAAGAAGCGCGCCGGGCGCGACCCCGTTGAGGTCGGGGTGGGCACGTCGACCTGCTGGGCCACGGCGGCCGCTTCGGCCCGTGTGGCCCAGCGGTTGCCGATGTAGGCGGCGCCCGCCACCAGCAGGAGGCCCATTCCAATGCGCAAGAGCGCCCAATTCCATCCCAGCACGAAGCCCATAAACACGATGGTGGCCGGATTCAGCACGGGGTTGCCCACCCAGTACGCAAACACCGCCCCGGTCGACACGTTTTGCCGCTTCAGGCTCACCGCGATGGGCGCGGAACAGCACGTGCACATCATGGACGGCACCGCCGCCGCGGCGGCGACGCCGGCCGTGCCCCAGCTGGCCCGCCCCAACAGCTTCACCAGCCAGCCGTCCGGCAGGAGCGACTCGATGCCGGCCGCAATGATCATGCCGACGATGAAGGCGATCCAAATGTCCTTCACATAGGCTACGGCATAGGACACTGCGGCCCCCAAGCCCACGGCGGGCGCGGCGCGATGCGTGCCCGTCACAATCGACGCGCCGAGCGTGTGGGAGGAGGCGACCGAGAACGCCTTGACGAAGTACGGACTCCACTTGGCGACGAAGACCCCCGCCAGCGCCAGGACGATAAAGATCAGCACCGGCCACACTCCGGCGGACCGGTCACGGTGGACCGGCGTTTCCAGCGAATTCAATGGCGCCCCCCCTACCGGCTCGTGGTCAGTCCCGTCATCTTATCGGCGGTGCATCTCGCCGCCTCGGTTTCATACGATGGTTGCATCACTACGCTTTACGCCTGCATGCTACTTGTCCTATGGGTCCCCGATTGCTATGATCCGGTCAGCCTAGGGTGGGCGCGTGCGTGTCGTGTCAAGGAGGTGGCGCGTGGAGCTTCAGGACTTGGCCCTGTTCAAGTCGATCGTCGAATGTGGCAGCATGACGCGTGCGGCGGACGCGTATGGCATGACCCAGCCGTCGGTGAGCCGGCACTTGCAGCGGCTGGAGCAGGAGGTGGGGACGCGCCTGATTGACCGGGCCGGCGCGCCGCTGACGCCGACGCCCGACGGTCGGCACTTTCTGGCGTTTGCGGAGTCGGTCGTGGGCCAGTGGGTCGGCCTGCAGGAGCAGCTGGGCCGCCCCGACACCATCACGGGGGAGCTGCGGCTGGGGGTCACGGCCTTGTACGCGGGCGGCGCGGCGGTGACCCGCTGGATGGGGCGCTTTGTGGAGAAGTACCGCGGGGTGCGTCCGCGCCTCATGACCATGGATTCGCGGGCGGTGGAGGCGGCGGCGGTTCAGCATCGCGTGGCGGCGGGCTTTATGGGGTGCCCGCCGCAGGACTGTTGCCTGGAGAGCCTCCCGGTGGAGCGCGACACGCTCGTGCTGGTGACGCCCGCTGCGGGGGAGTGGGCCAGCCTCACCGATCCGGTGAGCCCGGATGCGCTGTCCGCCATGCGGTTTGTGCGGCGAGAGCGCGGCAGCGGCACCTGGGAGACGGTGGAGCACGCGCTCGTCGAGGCGGGCCGGTCTCCCCACCTCAACGTGGTGATGGAGGCCGACTCGGTGGAGGCGGTCCTGGCGGCCGTGGGGGCGGGTGTGGGGGCCAGCTTCGTGTCGGCGGCCGCCCTCGCACACCGCGCCACGCCCGAGATTCGGTCGTTTCACATACGGGGGATTGTGCTGAGGCGCCAGGTATATCTGGTCTACGACCCCACCGTGCTGATGCGTGACCCCTTGGCCGCCCTGTTCTGCCGCTTCATCGAACAGGCGGCGGACGACGAGGTGGCGGCTGCCCGCGCGCGGCCGCGGCCGCGGCCGCGCCGCATCGGCTGACGGCGCAGCGCCTGAACTATGATGAACACGCCCCAATGCGGGGTGGAAGGGGATGGTCCGATGAGTCATGTGGTGGAGATGGGGCAGGCCACGTTTGACGAAGTGCTGGCCGCGGGTCGCCCAGTGGTCGTGGACTTCTGGGCACCCTGGTGTGGACCCTGCCGGGTGCTGTCGCCGCTGGTGGAAGAGGTGGCCGCCGACCAGGGGGGGGCCATCACCGTGGGCAAGGTGAACGTCGACGAGCACCCGGACTTGGCCAGCCGCTACGGCGTCATGAGCATCCCCTCGGTGATTCGCTTTGACGGGGGTCGCGAGACCCACCGGGTGGTCGGGGCCGTGAGCAAGCCGGAACTGGTGCGCCGCCTGGGGTTGTAGCGGGCTCGCGCCGAGCGGCGAGACGAGAACGGAGGGATCGGGATGGCAGAGGTGACAGCGACCAAGAACGGCACCCACTATACGGTGGCCGAAGCAGGCAACTTCGGCGAGTTGGAGAAGAAAGAGTTTATTGCCCAGACACTGGGGTTCACGGGGATGCAGGTGTCCTTGAACCGGGCGACGCCAGGTCAGGCGTCGCCCTACCTGCACGCCCACCGCCAGCACGAGGAGCTGTACCTGTTCCTGTGGGGAACGGGTGAGTTCCAGGTCGATGGCGATGTGCTGCCGGTTAAGCCCGGCACCATGATTCGGGTGGCGCCCGAAGGGCAGCGGGCCTGGCGCAACAACTCCTCGAGCGACCTGTTGTTCATCGTGGTGCAGGCCAACGTGGGGACGCTCACCGGTCAGGACGGCATTCGCCTGGACGGGGACCCCTCGTGGCCCGCGTAACATCCGACGGTTGAAGGCTAGGACCCCAAGCATAGGAGTCAGAAAGCGGAGGCGCACCCCGAGGGTGCGCCTCCTCACGTAGCCACGACGCGTTAGGCGTCGATGCCCAGGTGATGCAGCACAAACGCGTCTTCCTGGGCGCGGTCGCGCAAGCGGTTGTACCGGCCGGACGGCCCGCCGTGGCCTGCCCCCATCTCGGTCTTCAGCACCAGGACGTGCTGGTCGGTCTTGGTGGCGCGCAGCCGCGCGACCCACTTGGCCGGTTCGAAGTATCCCACGCGTGGATCGTTCAAGCCGGTGTGCACGTACAGGTGGGAATAGTCCTGTGCGGCCACGTTGTCGTACGGGCTGTAGGTAGCCATGTAGGCAAACGCGTCGGCGTCGTGGGGGTCGCCCCATTCATCCCACTCCAGGCTGGTCAGCGGAATCGTGTCGTCCAGCATGGTGGTCAGCACGTCCACGAAGGGCACGCCCGCCACGATGACCTGAAACAGCTGCGGCGCCAGGTTGGCGACCGCGCCCATCAGAAGACCCCCGGCGCTGCGGCCGCGGGCCGCCAAGCGCTCGGGGGTGGTGTAGCCTCGCTCCACCAGCGCGCGGGCGGCGTCGACGAAGTCCGTGAAGGTGTTGCGCTTGTGCATGAGCTTGCCATCCTCGTACCAGGCACGGCCCATCTCACCACCCCCGCGCACGTGGGCGATGGCCAGGATGACGCCTCGGTCCAGGAGGGGCAGTCGCGTGCTGGTGAAGTGCGGATCCGACGGGGCCCCGTACGACCCGTAGCCGTCCAGGATCACGGGGGCGGGCCCCTGGTCGCGCGCCCCGCGCCGATACACCAGGCTTACGGGCACCTGGGTCACTCCGTCCTGAGCCGTCACGGCCACCCTCTCCTGCACGTAGTCGTCGGCTTGGTAGCCACCCAGGACGGGCTCCTGCTTCAGGAGGGTGCGCGTGAGGTCCGCCAGCGTGAGCTCATACACGGACGGCGGGGTGACGAGCGATTCATAGCGCACCAGCGCCACGGGGGTGGGATACGCGCGGTTGTCACCCGGCGAGACCGTGTAAAGATCCTCGGGCCAGGTGACACGCCGTAGGCCGTCGTGATACAGCACCCACAGTTGGGTGAGGCCGTCTTCGCGCCCCGACACCAGCACGGCGTCCCCCAACGGCAGCACGTCGTCCAGAGGGCGGCCCGGCTGATGGCGGATGAGCTCCGTCCACGCCGAGGGGTCGTCCAACTGGGCTAGGGGCGCGGCCAAGAGCTTCATGTCCAGCGCGTGGTCGTCGGTGAGCACCAAGAGCGCGTCACCCCAATGCTCCAGGGTGTACCGCACTCCGCGCCGCCGCGGCTGGAACACGTGCCACGTGCGCCCTGCCGTGGCGGTGTCCAGGTAGCGCACCTCGTGAGTGGTGGTGCTGTGGGAGGTGGCGAACAGGAACCGGCCACTCTGGGAGCGCCCCACGTGCAGCGTGTACGTGGCGTCCGTCTCGTCGTAAACGACCGCATCGGCCGACGCGTCCGTGCTCAGTCGGTGGCGCACCAGTCGGTGGGCCCGCTGCGTGGTGGGGTCGACCGTGATGCAGTACAGGGCATCCCCCTGGGGGTCCCACTCGAGGCTCCCGAAGAGCGTCACGTCGTCGCGGGTGTCGGCGAGCATCTCGCCGGTCGCGAGGTTCTTGATGTGCAGGGTGTAGCGGTCCGTGCCCGTCTGGTTGTCCAGGTAGGCTAGGAGCGTGTGGTCGGGACTGACGCGCTGGACCGTCAGGCTGTAAAAGGCTTTCCCCGCCGCCAGCGCGTTTTGGTCCAGCAGCACCTCCTCAGGCGCGGCGTCCAGCTCGTCGCGGGACCGGGCCCGCTTGCGGGCAAAGATGGGGTACGCCGCGCCTTCTTCGGTGCGCCGATAGTAAAAGTAGGGGCCGTCCTGCACCGGCACCTCCACGTCGGTTTGCTGAATGCGGGCCAACTGCTCCTCGTACAGGCGCTGGGCCATCGGGTGGAGGGGCGCCATCACGGCGTCATAGTAGGCGTTCTCCTCGGTGAGATATTGGAGCACCGCGGGATTGTCCCGCTCGCGGAGCCAATAGTAGTCGTCGGGGCGCGTTACACCATGCAGGACGTGCGCGTGTGGGATGCGCGGTGCCTGGGGCGGCGCGGATATGTTGGGCAAGATGCTACACTCCCTTGAGCCGCGTGGATGCGGCCGCACAATTGGAACGACTCCTCGCATAGCGTTCGCGCCGGGCGGGCAGGTTCCTGCCCGCTGGTGCAAATCGGTTGGCCGTCGGCGTGCGGTTGGGGGGAAGTTGGTGGGAAGCAGGAGAGCATGCCGGACCGCACCACGCTGGCCTATGTCGGCGCCACGCTGCTGTTTTGGTCATCAGCGTTTGCCGGCATTCGCAGTGCCCTCATCGGGCTCACGCCCGGGCACGTTCTCCTGCTGCGGTTTGGCATCGCGTCTCTGGTGTTGCTGGGCTGGACCCGGGCGGTCCGGCTGCCCTGGCCCCCCGTGCGCCTCTGGGGTCGCCTGGCCATGATTGGCGTCGTGGGTATTTCCCTCTACCAGGGCTGCCTCACGTTCGGTGAACAGGTGGTGCCCGCCGGCACCGCCAGCTTCATCGTGGCCGCCGCGCCGGTGTTCACGGCGCTGCTGGCGGCCCTGTGGCTGTCCGAACGCCTCGCGCGTCGGACGGTCGTGGGTCTCGGCGTGAGCCTGGCGGGTGTGGCGCTCATCAGCTTCGGCTCGGGGTCGGCCGAGTTTCACCGGAGCGCGCTGCTCATCGTGGTGTCGGCCGTGGCCACCGCCGTCTTCTTTGTCGCGCAGAAGCCCCTCTTGGGCCAGTATCCGCCCCTGGCGGTGACGGCCTGGGTGACGTGGGCCGGGACGCTGCCGTTCTTGGTGTTTGCGCCGGGACTGGCGGTCAACATGGCGCATGCGCCGCCCGCCGCGCTGTGGTCCGTGGCGTATCTCGGCGTGCTCCCGGCGGCGGTGGCCTATGTGCTATGGGCGCACGCGCTCCAGCGGTCGCCCGCTGGGCAGGTGGCTACCTGGCTCTACCTGAACCCGTTTCTCGCCACCGCCATTGGGTGGCTGTGGCTGGGAGAGGTGCCGGCCTGGACGGCGCTCGCGGGAGGCGTGGTGGCCGTGGGGGGCGTGGTGCTCGTGAACTGGCGACCCACGCGCTCCGTCGCGCCCGC
>JAJYPH010000067.1 GCA_021795575.1 Bacillota bacterium | reverse complement strand
CCTGCGGGACCACGACGGCCACCCGCCGGCGCCGCTATTCGCGCACGGCGGCCTCGCCCGGTGCGCCGCATGAAGTGGGGGCAGCAAACCACTGTACGCCGCTCTCGCGGCGGCAAAGTGGACCGTCGGACCTTGACGCCAAGCCCGGACGGCGCGATCTTGGAACCAGCTTGGGGGCGCGGGAGGAATGGCCGTGGCGGATGTGGTGGTCGTGGGGGCCGGTGTCATTGGACTGGCAACCGCCTGGCACCTGGCGGGTGACGGTGCCGACGTGGCGGTGTTGGATGCGGGGCCCCTGGGCGGTCAGTCGTCTCGGGCCGCCGCAGGGATACTTGGCCCACTGGCGGAGTCCCGCGACGATGGCCCGCGGACGCGCCTGTTTTGGGATAGTTGGGTCGCATTTCCAGACTGGGTGGATGCCTTGCGCGAGGACAGCGCTATTGACCCAGAGTTCGAGCCGACCGGCATCTTGCGGCAGGTCGCAGCGGCGGAGCGCGAGGATCTCAAGGTCTCCCTCGCATGGCGACGCCAGTATTCCCCGGAAGTGGAGTGGCTGGACGACGCGGACCCCGACTGGCCGGCGGCCATCTGGTCGCCGCATGAGGGCCAGATCCGCGGCCCCGCGTACGTGGCGGCGCTGGCCCAGGCAGACGCCGCACGCGGGGTGGACATCCGTTTGGGCGAGCCCGCACGGCGAATCCGCGTGGACCAGAGCCAGGTGGTGGCGGTGGACACTCCGCGCCAATCTGTTCCGACCAGCACCGCGGTACTGGCCGCGGGGGCCTGGGCGGGGGGGCTGCTGCCCCACGCGGAGCCGCTGCCCGTGCTGCCGGTGCGGGGCCAGGCGCTGGCCCTAAAAGCGGCCCGGCCACCTTTTCCGCATGTGGTGTTTGGTCCCGCCGGCTACCTGGCCCCCAAACGCGACGGTCAAGTGGTGGTGGGGGCCACCGAAGATGCCGCGGCCGGGTTCGACGCCCGCGTCACGTTTGCCGGCATTGCGGCGTTGGCCGACGTCGTCCGATCCATGTCCCCCGAACTGCTCCCACTGCCGTTTGACGGGGCATGGGCCGGGCTCCGACCGGCCACGCCCGACGGCCGGCCGCTGTTGGGCCCGTGGCCCGGCATCGGCGGCCTCATCATCGCCGCGGGCCACTACCGGAACGGCCTGCTGCTGTCACCCATCACCGCGCACATCGTCCGTGCGCTGGTGCGGGGCGAGACGCCGGCGGTGGATCTCACACCGTTTCGCCCGGACCGGTTCCACCGCACGCACTGAGGCCCGGTCCCACCGCGGCCGGCGGGCGTCCGCCTTAATCGGGGTGTCCGCCCCGCGCCGCGAGAGCGTCGGAGCTGGCACGGCCCATACCGCGCCGCCGGGTGGGAGCGCACGTGGCCCCCAACAGCAGCAGCACCGCCGAGGCGACCCCCAGCGCAGCCACGCGACTGAGCACCAAGGCGGCGGGCGGACCGAACGGCACGATCCCGCCGGTCAGATAAGCCCCGAGGCCGGCATGGTAGAACCGATAAAGGGTGGCGTTGGCGACCAACGCCGACAGGAGCGCGGCCCCCGCCAGCAGGATGGGCACCGCTACCGTGGCCATGCGCCGGATGGCCACGGTGGCCAGCCAGAAGAACGGCCCCAGCAGGAAGAAGAAGTAGCGCCCCTCCAGGAAGCTGATGCCCGTGGCCGCCTCGTAGGAAATCTGCAGCGCGCCCAGCACGGCCAGTCCCACGGCCATCCAGGCAATCGCCAGCCAGAAGCCCGGTCGCCGGCGCGCCATCACCAGGCCCCCGAACAGCAGGGCGGCCAACGGCAGCCCGATGAGGGTGAACACCCAGGGATGGTGCGCCCAGGGACTCCACCACACGATGCCGAAGACGGTTTGGCTGACCAGCAAGTAGCGCAGGTAGGTGCGGTTCAGCAGTTGGTGGTGCAGCACCCACGCCATGGTGCGGGGCGCGGCCCCCGCGCCCTGATACGTGAGGGGAGGCACCACCGCGTGATACGCGTGCCAGGTGAACCAGAGCCACGGTCCCCCCACGAGCGCGCCGATGGCCACGGCGGCCGCCGTCCACCGCCAGGCACGCCGTGGCCCCACGCGCCGCCACAGGGTATACAGAACAAAGGGAACGGACACCGCCAGTCCCACATACGCCTCTTCTTTGGTCCAGACGGCGAGGCCGGCGACGGCGCCAAACAGGGCCGCGCTCCCGGCCCGTATGGTTTGGGCCGTCATGGCCCGCACCGTCAGATAGAAGATGGCGAGGCTGGCCGCGTCGGCCGTGAGGTCATTGGTAATCGTGCCGCCCAGCATCCCCAGCGTCGGAAACAGCAGGCCCAAGGCGGCGGTGAGCGCGATGCGCAGGCGCCGCGTGGGGATCACCAAACCCACCACCAGGTCGATGAAGACGCCCGTCAGCCCCAGCAGCCCCGCCGAGAAGCCGCGCGCCATAAATGCCTGGTCAAATACGTTTCGAATGTGGAGCCACGACGCCGCCCGGCCAACGGCCGCATAATACAAGGGCGGATAAATCCCGACGTAGTTCTGACTCCCCGCCCGATCCCCGCCGGCCGCAGAGCTGGCTCGGCTCACGGCGCGGGCCACCCGATCGGCCTCGCGGGGCGTTGTGCCCAGCCAACCCTGGGGGCCGGCCAACAGGCGATTGCGGTGGGTCGCCTGGATGGCGACCGCCTCCGCCGGCGATGCGCTGAACTCCCAGGGGTGCTGGCCCGGGGCCACCACGTGCTCGACCGGCGGCAAGACATGGTCGGCCATGTACTGCACGTAGGCAAAGTGGGCCGGTTCATCGGCGCCCTGCCAGAGCGGCATGACGCCCATCCACGACAACCCAATGGCACAAAAGAGGCCAAACACCATCAGCAGCTCCGCCACCCGGATCTTGTCCATGCGTAGAGTGCCTCCGACCTCGCTGGGGCGCCTCTGCTCAGACGGCCTCGGTCGCCCCGCACACCGGGCATCCCCGGCGCGCAGGGACCGCCACCACGCGCATCGCCCCGGTAAACAGATCCACCAGCCACAGGCGGCCCGTGAGCACGTGGCCCGCCCCCAGGATCCACTTCAGGGCCTCCGCCGCCTGCAGTGATCCTACCACCCCCACGAGCGGGCCCAGCACGCCTTCGACGCTGCACTCGGCGGGCGCGTCCGCCACCGAGCCGAACAGGCACGCCAGACAAGGCCGGCCCCCGGCGGGCACCACGGTCACCTGGCCCTCGTACCCGAGCGCGCCGCCAAACACCACCGGTGCGGCGCCGCCGACCGCCCAGGCATTCAGCACATCGCGGGTCGACCCGTCATCCAGGCCATCCACCACCACATCTGCGCCCTGGAGCAGCGCGGCCGCATTGTCGGCCGTCAGGGCCACCGGGTACCGCACGATGGACAGCGCCGGGCGCTGCCGTGCCAGGCGGTCTGCCGCCACGTCCACCTTGAGGCCCCCTATGTCCGCCGGCCCGTAGAGCACCTGCCGCCCCAAGTCGGTCGCCGCCACGCGGCCGGGGTCAATGAGGACGAGGCGGCCCACCCCGGCCGCCGCCAAATAGGGGGCGCTACCACACCCGAGTCCCCCCATCCCCACCATGGCCACCGTGGCGCCCGCCAGCTTGTCCAGCATGGCGGGCCGCACGTCGGGCAACGCCACCAGGCGCCGTACCCGGTCCACATCCCGCACCACCGGAAAACCCGGGTCGCCGCCCACGCCCTTCATGACGGGGAGGTGGCCGTGACCACACCTGCGTTGGGCGAGGACGCCACCGCCCGCTCCCGGCGAGCCATGCGCCCGGCGGCGCGGCCCAGAAATGCCGCGTCGACGGCCAGCCGCATGGCTCGGGCCATCTGCACCGGATGCTGGGCCTGGGCAATGGCCGTGTTGATGAGCACCGCGTCCGCGCCGGCCTCGATGGCCAGGGCCGCGTCGGCGGGGCTCCCGATGCCCGCGTCCACCACCACGGGTACGTCGACCCGCGCCTTGATCAGCGCCACGGCTGACACGTCCAGGACACCCTGCCCCGACCCGATCGGTGAGCCCAGCGGCATCACGGCCGCCGCGCCCGCCTCAGCGAGCCGCCGCGCCAACACCGGGTCGGGCGTGGTGTACACCATGACCGTGAACCCCTCGTCCACCAGCTGGCGCGTGGCGTCGTAGGTGGCCACCGGATCGGGCCAGAGGAGGTCCGCATCGCCAATCACCTCCAGCTTGACCAGGCTGCCGAGGCCGGCCGCCCGGGCCAGCCGCGCCGTCAGCACGGCCTCCTCGGCCGTGTAGGCGCCCGCCGTGTTGGGCAGCAGCGTCACGCCTTTGGGCACGTATTCCAGCAACGACGGCTCATCCGGCTGATCAATGTTCACCCGCCGCACCGCCACGGTGACCAGCTCCGTCCCCGAGGCCTGAATGGCATCCCGCATCCCGTCCCAGGTGGCGTATTTGCCCGTGCCCACGATGAGTCGCGAGCTGAACGCCTGGCCCCCCACGCTCCACGGTCCCATGTCCCCGGGCAGCATCCCGGCCTTCTCCTGATCTGTCATGTCGTCCTCCTTTCGTCGCGCTACCCGCCACCAACAAACCGGACGATTTCCAACTCGTCGCGATCGTGCAGCGGCTCGCGATCAAACGCCTCGCGAGCTACCACCTGGCCGTTTTGAAGCACCCCCACCGCCTGGTGGGTGACCCCCAGGTGGGTCAACAGTGCCCCAACCGTGGGCAGTTCCGGGGTTTCCCGCCAGCCGCCGTTCACCTTCAGCTCCACACGTTCGCCTCCCTCATGTGCCGCCGCCATGGGTCGCCCACGGGGCCGCCAGCTCGCGCGCCGCCCCCGCGGGGTCGGGAGCGAGCCAGAGCGCGTCCACCACGGCCACCCCGGCCAACCCCGCGTCGCACACCGCCGCCACGCGCGTGGGATCCACCCCCCCGATGCCCACCACCGGCACGGGCGACTGCCGGACCACCTGGGCGGCCAAATCAAGCCCGCGGGGATTGACCCCCGGCTTCGACCGCGTGGGAAACAGGTGGCCAAACACCAGCCAGTCGGCGCCCGCCGCGCTGTCCACGTCCTCGACGCTGTGCACCGCCCGGGACACGACGCCGCTGGGCCACAGCCGGCGGGCGTCGGACGGCGCGAGGCCGTCGCCGGGCAGATGCACGCCCGCCACCCCTAGGGCCATCGCCACGTCGAGCCGGTCCGCCACCAGCACCGGCCGACCCCCGACCGCCTCCACCAGCCGCGCCGCCAAACCGCGTTGGGTGGCCGCCGGCTGGGTCTTCGCCCGCAGGATGAACACATCCACCCAGGGCGCACACCGCGAGGCGGCTTGCGGCCAGTCGGCTGGCGCCCTCGGCACATCCAACACCGCCACCAGCATCAGGTGGACCGCTCCGACGCCATGGTCATCTCCGGTTGCTGCCCCCGCGGCCACCCGCCGTAAATCAGGACGCTCGCGGCGAACGCCACCAAAAAACCCAGGTCCGATCCCTGAAACACGCCGGTGGCCAACGGTCCCTGATACACGGTGGTGGAACTAAAGAGCGCCGCCACGACCAATCCCGCGCCCCACGCCACCAGCGCCGGGACCCGATACGCACCGTAGACGGACGCCCGACCCCGATACAGCTCCGCGACCACCACACCAGGCTTGAGCCGCGTCGCCAGGTCCACCAAAAAGACCCCGGCCCACGGCGCCAGCACCCCCGCCAAGAGGCTCAGGAACGCCTCGAACGTCCCCATGAACGACTGGGAGGCCGCCAGCAGGACGTACAGACTGCCCGCCACCGACAGCACAGCGTCCACAAACACGGTGCGGTAGCGAGGGATGCGAATCTCTGCCGCCAGCAGGCTCAATCCCGACGAGTAGATGTCCAGAATGTCTCCCGTCACCATGCTGGCGACCGCGGTCAGCAGGTAGGGCACCGCTAGGCCACTGGGCAGCATCGACTGCAGGTAGCCAATGGGGTTCGCCGTGGTGGCCAGGCCGGCATGCCCGCCGTACAACAGGAGACCCAGCAGCATGAGCGCCGCCGCCGGAATGACCGACCCCCACATCGTGGCCCCCCAAATGCGGCGGCTCGCGGTCGTTCGGGGCAGGTACCGGGTGTAGTCGCTCGCGGTGTTGACCCAGGAGAGACCCGTCCCCGCGACCACCACCGAAAAAGCCGGCAGCACTCCGGTCAGCCACGGGCCGGCCGGAATCCGCCCCAGGGCGGCCCAGTGCACGTGCGGCAACAACAGCGCCGCCACCACCACGGTCATGGCGCCGAAGATATAACTAAAGGCCGTCTGGACGCGCACCAGCGTGGCATGGCCCAACAGCGCCACGGAAAACGCCACGCCCATCACCAGCGCCAGCGAGCCCACGGCGACCGGCCAGGTGGGCGCCCACCCAAAGGCGGCGTGCCCCGCTGCCTCCAGAGCCAGCGTGGCCACCACCAGCACCACCGTCTCCCAGCCCACGAGGTTCACCCAGGACACGAGGCTGGGAAACACGTTGCCCCGGGTCCCAAAAGACGCGCGGCTCAGCACCATGGTCGGGACCCCCGTGCGCGTTCCCGGAATGGCAAAGTATCCGATCAGCGCAAACGACCCCACGCCGGTCAGCACCAGGAATCCCTGGGCCAGCGACAGTCCGTAGGACATGGCCACGGCCCCCAGCACCAAACCCACAATGGCCAGATTGGCCGCAAACCACACCCAAAACAAGTTGCCGGGACTCGCGTGCCGCTCGCCGTCCGGAACGGGATTGGCCCCGTTCTGTTCGATGCGCCACGCTTGATCTCCCGATGCTGCTGCCACGAAACCGCCTCCTTACGCGGTGTGGCCAGGTAAGTCGCAAAACAATAAGGAGCGCGCCAGCCGGCGGCTCCTCGTCCGTCCGCTTCCCTACGCTGGCATTATCCAGATCAGGTCTAAGGGTCGGCACCAGCCTCTCAGCCCGGCATCGGGCTCCCCTAGCGTGGCTTCAGTGTAACACAGGCACGGTAATGGCACCAAGTCTTATCGTCGGTCGCGTCGGCCGGGCGCGAGCCGTGGCGGCGTTGCCAATGGCCGGTAGCGAAGCGTCAGAGGGCGGTGGCGTAAACATTCGCCGACCCGGCGAAGCGGTGATGAGGCTCACGGTGAAGGTGTCCCAAGTCCCTGGGAACCCCCAAAGGCGGCCCCCACGATACCACCCGGGTAATGCCTGGGGTGCGGGCTCGTCGACACGTCTCGTTCTCGGTTTATCCCGACGAGGGCGGCGGGACTGTTCGGAGACGTTTGGCGGCGGCCACCGAGCGCCCTGTCCTGTCCAGATGGCTGCGGGTGCCGGGAAGTCCCGTCGGTGGGGACGCGGTGGGGACATACGTCCGTGCTCCCGCACATGGTCCCGCCACAACATCTGACCCGATCCCACGGGCTGCGGGGTGCCGTCACCTCCAGTCTCAGCAGCGGGAGCTTGGCGGTCGGCGGCCTGCTGGTCGCGTGGTTGAACCCGGCGGGCGCGCTGCTGGTCGACGGCGCGTGCTTCCTGGGCCGTGGGGCCGTGCTCGCCGTCGTGACGCCGCCGGATGTGCGCTCGGACGCGGAGGAAGGCTTGTGGGGCTTCCTCCCCAAAGGTCGCGGCGTTCGCTACCTGTGGCGCGACCGCTGCCTCCGTCGGCTCATGCTGCTGATCGCACTCAGGAATCTGGCCTTCGGGCCGATGCAGATTTTCTCTCTGGTGTTCAGCCGACTCGTCCTCCCCCTGGGCACGGAAGGGTATGGATTGCTCGAGGCCGCGAGTGGCATCGGCAGCGTCGGCGCTGGTGTTTTCGGAATCGGCCCGTCGCCATTCTGTGCTATCGCGCAACGTGGGTTGGCACGACTCTCCTAACGATCCCCATCGTGTCCTCGGTGGAACGCACGGCGCCGGCGCCGCTGGTCGGGCGGGTCATGCAATCCTTGTTCCTGCTGACGGGGGGCATCAGCCTCCCACTGGGACTGCTCCTCGGCAGGTGGGCCATGAACCGCTTCGGTGCGGTTTCCGCCTAGTGGGCACAATCGCTCGGATGCGGGCCCTTGGCGTGGTTGCGCTGGCCGCCCGCGTCAACCCTCCGGCCCGGTCGCCCCTTTAGGTACCGGCTCGTGTCCTGACACGGAAACGCCGCCACGGCACGGCCCCTCCGCGGTGGGGCGACTCACCCGGCGCCAACGGCCGGCAGGATTCCGGCCCTCCGCGCCGAATACCGGGCGCACAAGGGGGGGTGCCTTGCACCTCGATCCGTGGCAGAGCCCTGCCGACACCACCGAGATGGCGCAGCTGGCCAGTCGCCTCTGGCCCCAAGGCCCCCATCCAGGTGGGCTGGGCTGGTCTATGGCCATCGGCGAGTTCGCCAGCCGGGTCGTCCTGGCGCGCGCCGGCGAGCAGCTGGTGGGATGGGCCGGGGCCAGCCCGGGGGAGGTGGCCGTACAGGTCGACCCCAGGCACCCCGACGTCGCCACCCACCTGCTTGGCTGGGCCGTGGAAGCCGAAGCATCGGGGATGCCCACGGTCGTGGTGTGGGACGGCGACCGGGCCCTCGCTGATGCCGCCGCCGCGGCGGGGTTTGTGCCTGACAACCGGCGTGGCGTACGTGGCAGCGCGGTGGGCATGACGCGCCGCGCGCAGCGTGAAGATCCGGGGCTCCCCCCGGGCTATCGCGTGCGTCCCACCGGGCCCGGCGAGCACGCGGCCCGTGTCGACGTGCACCGGGCGGCGTGGCGGCCCATCGACCTCCCGTGGGCACCCGCGTTTCGACCCGACGTGACCCCGGACCAAACGAGCCGGTTCACGCCGTCGGACTACACCGCCGTCCGCCACACCTGGCTCTACGATGAGCGGCTCGACTTGGTGGTCGAGGCACCGGACGGCACGTTGGCCGCGTCGTGCCTGGGGTGGTGGGATCCCGCGACCCTTACGGCCGAAATCGAACCGTTGGGCGTCGTGGCCCGGCAGCGCCGCCGAGGATTGGCCGGGGCGCTGTGCCGCGCCGTGTCCAACACGGTGGCCGAGTGGGGGGGCCGCGAGGTGTTCATCAACACGGGACCGCGGGCGGACTATCCGGCTCCGGCAGCCACCTACGCCCGAGCCGGCTTTCAGGTGGTGCCCCGTGGACGGTGGCTCCGCCTGCAAGCTTCGTCGGACCGCGATTAAGGTACGCGTGTGGCCGACCATGAACCGACACGGAGCGTCTGGCCCTGGACCGCCGCGGTCAGGGAGATGCTCCAGCGCTGCCCGTCGATCTGCACATCCGTGTCGGTGAGCCGCACGGCGGTCGGGATTCCAGTCGATGACAACGTCTCGGCGACGTTCATGACCCCGGGAAACGACACCTGGGCCGCGTGCCAGTACGGGTTCACCGCCGGTGCGGCCGACGCTGGCACCAAGCTGGCCAGCGTGGTGGCGCTGCCTGCCTGGCTGACAAAGCGCACGGCATTCCACAACCGAATTGCCTGCTCTTCGACGGCTATGGGCTGGCTGGACTGCTGAAACCGCACGAGCGGCACCCCCGTGGCGCCCGCCTCAGTCAGTTCACCCATCGGGATGGAGTTTTGGGAAAGCCACAGCGGGTAATGGGTGGCCACGGCCGCGGGGATGGCAGCCTGGACGCTCGCCACTTGGTTGGCGGGCGCCAGCTGCGGGGCCACCCCTGCCGCCAGCTGGTCGGACACCGGCACCGCCTCCACCACATATCGGTCCGGGGTAAGATACAGCGCGTTCAGGGGATAGCACGCCTCCAGCAGCAGGGACGCGTATGGGGTATCCACCACCCCCTCCCCCTGATGCACCACCTGGTGGCCGGCCACCTGGTACACGAACCGACCCTGGCTGGTGGTCACCACGATGCGGTCGCCTATCCGCAGTCGATTCAGATGTCGGAAAAACGTGGCGTTGTGGGCCGCAATGACGCTGGTGCCCACCTGACCAGGCATCACCGAGCCGGCATAGTGGCCTGGCGCGGCCAGGAGGGTGGCGTCACTGGTGCCCTGCAGCACCGCCGTCACCAGCGAGAGCGTCGGAATGGAGAGCGTGGCGACCACCTGACCCGACGGTGCCGGGGGCGTGGCCGGCGTCGTCACAAATCCCGCCGCCGCGGAGAGCGCCGGGCGGCGATGGACCATGTGGGGCCGCGGGGCTTTCGCCAGTAAGGCGTGCCCCGCGGCCACTGATACACGCGGAATCCAGAAAGGGGTGGTGGCCAGGACCGTTCCCACGCCCACTAGGCACCACGCCAGCCACCGGGGGATGACTCCCCGCATTCGAGCGAACTTCATGAGCGCCTCCCCTCGACCGTGCCAAACCCGGCCAGCGCGCTACGCCAGCGGGCCACCGTCCGGACGCTGCCGGCGCATCAGGAAGCCCACGCCGGCCAGTGCCAACCCAGCACCGAGCGCGACCGCGGGAAGCAGCGGCAGCCCCGTGGTTGGCGACGTCGCGCCGCTCACCATGCTGACGCCAAACTTCGCCGGGTACTGCTCGACGATGGCGGTCCCCAGATAGGCGCCGTCCATGAACATGTGCTCGTACGCCGTCACGAAGTCCGACTCCGTGCTGGAGTAGTTCTGGGCCACGTAGGCGTTAAAGGTGGCCAGCAACTGATTCACGTGCACCTGCAACGAGTCGGCCAGCGTGGTGGCGTTCATGTACGGGTCCGCTCCGGCCAAAAACGCCGCGAACTGGGTCTTGTACTGTTCGAGCGCCGCCACCGCCGCGTTTTGACCGGCGCTGTTGCCGGCTTTGGTCGCCCCCACGTAGTTGACGAAGTCATTGATGTGGCCGGTCCACATCTGGTTGAACTGCTGGCCGGCCGCCGCGCCGTACACCGACGCGATGGCGTTGGACAGGTTCGTGGTGTTTTGCGTCAGCACGCCCGCGACCGCCTGAAAGTCCGGCGCCCCCGCGTATCCATCCTGCATCGCCATCTGGGCGAGGACCGCATGCGCGCCCAAAAGCTGGTCCAGCGTCACCACCAGGTTGACGGCCGGGGTGTTGGGCGAGGTGGTGCCGAACTTGCTGGGAAACTGCGCCTCGATGGCGCCTGCCAGGTAGTCCCCGTCCATGAACATGTGGTCGTAGGCGGTGACGAAGTCGTTGGCCATAGCGGTGTAGTTGCCCGCCACGTAGGCGTTGAACGTCGCGATGAGCTGTGTGATGTGCACCTGCAGCGAATCGGCCAGGGTGGTGGCGTTGATGTGCGGATCCGCCGAGTGCATGAACGCCGCGAACTGGGTCTTGTACTGGGCCAGGGCGTTCAGCGCCGCCTGCTGCCCGGCCGAGTTGTGCTCCTTGGTGGCCACCACGTAGTTGACAAAGTCGTTGATGTGGCCGGTCCACATTTGGTTGAACTGTTGCCCGGCCGCCTGGCCGTAAATCCCCGCAATGGCATTGGACAGCGCGGTGGTGTTGTTGGTCAACTGGGCCGCCAGCTGGCTGTAGTCGGGGCTGCCGCTGTAACCCGCCTGCATCGTGAGCTGGGCCAGCACCGCGTGGGCCCCCAACAGCTCGGAGAGCGCAATCCGAAGGTTGGCCACCGGGGTGCCGGTCGCCATCTGGGCCGGGGAACTTTGGGCAAACACGGTGGCAGTCGGCGCCGCGACCATCGCCATCGCGGCGCCCGCCATGGCCATTCCGACTAAACCGCGCTGAATCGGGACCTGCTTGAACCCACGCTTGGACATCGGCTTCGCCATCGTCCCCATGATTTTTCGCTCCTTCGTAGTCAACTGGAGTCCACCGTCGGGGAAGGGTCGGGCGGTCGTGGATCATCGTGTGACCGAGCCCGGAACCAGGGGGAGCGCAGCCCCTTGAGCGGCGGCCGCTCCGTGGCTCGGTGGGGAATACGCTGAGTCTCGCCGGATGGATCTGCGACGGAACCCCGGGGTTTGGATCGGCAGCACGTGGCCGTGGCCACACAGCACGAAGCGTCCTGCGAGTCCTGCACCATTCTGGTACCGTTAAGGCAGACAGGCGCCACGCGGGCGCCAAAAAAGGGGCGATCCCCATGGGACCGACAGAACGGGTCGAACGATACATGGCGGCACGCGTCATTCGACACCTGGAACCGCGGATGGAAGACATGCTCCATCGCTTTCTGGCTTCAGAGCGCGGACGGGACCTCCTGGCGGATTTAGGTGCCGAAATGACCGCCGATCTCTTGGTGTCCGGACCGGACGGCAGCAACGATCTGGCAGAGTTGCTGGTGGCCCGACTCGCGGTCCGGCTGGCCAAAGATCACCCGCCGTTTCGCCAGAAACTCTTGCGGCAACTGCACGCCCTCGGCCCGCTCTCGCCACCCCCCGCATGACGCACGACGGTTCGCGCCGTGGTGGGGCCTCACCGGGGCCCCATGCGGCGCAAGAGGGGGCTTGCGTGCCGGACGGGCCGCCCGGCCGGGACGCGCCGCGGGATCCCGCGCCACCGCCACAGCGGCCGAGCCGCCGCGGCGTTCACAAACAGGGCCATGACCGGCGCGGTGTTGGGGTCGGTGCCCGTCCCGCCCAGGACGCCAAAATCCATGCCGAACCACCACATCGCCGCCAGCGTCGCGAAGGACAGCACAGACACCCACCGCGTGGGGCGCTTGACCAGCCATAGCTCGCCAAGCGCCAAAAACACGAAAAACAGCAGGCTGCCGCCCACGTGCGGATGGCGGGCCAGCAGCCAGCCGACGTGTGCCATGGGACCCGACAACAGAGCGGGCTGCGGCGTGGCGGCCGCCTGGTCGACCGCCGCCGCCAGGGCGCCGGGGACAAATCCTCCCGACACCACCATGAGGCCCGCCCCCAAGAACCAGTATGCTCCCACCAACCAGGCCATGGCCTGCGCGCCCCACCGCTCCAACCAGGTGTCGGACCTGAGCAGCAGCAGCGCGGCGGACACATAAAACAGCACGGATCCCGGTGCCCCCGTCAGTAGACTGGCGCCCGGCGCCAGGATCCCGCCGAATGCCTCGCCGAACACCCATACCACGGCCCCCCAGACCACGGAGAACCGCAGTCCCCAATGGCACCACACCCGGTTGGACATCAGGATCAGTACCCCGATGCCCACCTGTGCGGCCACCGCTCCGCTATTCGCCACCGCGGGAGCCAGCGCGAACCAGCGCGCGCCCCAGGCGACGAGGGCGACGACCCAGCCTGGGGAACCGACGGCGCTGGCCACAAACATGCGCGACAGGGCCGGACCAAACATGGCCGGTTGCAGCTGCAGCAGCCCGTCCAGCAGCCAGAGCGCCCCCAAGCCCCACCGAAACCACCTACGGGTGTCGTCTCGCATCGTCCGCCTCCATCCTCCGCTGGGGACGAACGCCCCCGCGGGTTGCCGGAGGATACGTGGCCCGGGCTCCTGTGGATCTGCGCCCGCTGCCCGGCGGCGGACAGAGCACACCCCCGCCAGCGGGCGGGGGTGTCGCGGATCAGTGCCCGTCAGGCCTCGGGCGGGAGCCCGGCCAGCTCGGCCATCCAGCGCCGCACCTCGCTCGGCGCACAGCCGAGTGTGGCGTCGCCCACCGAAAACTCCACGCGCTGGCGATGCGGCGAGTCGCTGGCGAACGGCTGGGCAAACGTCCACACGTGCTCGCGGGCGGCTAGCGTCGCGGCGCGGGTGGCCAGATCTCCCGCGGTCCCGGGCAGCAGGACGTGCATCATGGGCGACACCGGTGGATTGGGCGTCACCTCCACGCCGGGCAACCCCTCGAGCGCGGCAGCCACTGCCCGCGCATGCGCATAGTACTGAGGCATCTTGGGGAGGCGCTCGGCGAGCGCGCTGCGCGCCGCCGCGGCGTATGGCCACAGCGCCACCAGGCGACCGCCGTGGCGCGTGCGCCACTGGGCAATCTCCGCCACAATCTCGGCCGGCCCCGCGACCGCCGACCCCGCGATGCCGCCCAACCCCTTGTAGAACGATACGTAGACCGTATCAAAGAGATCCGCTACCTGCGACGCCGACCGCTGGTAAAAGGACAGCGCCTCCCACAGGCGGGCGCCATCCATGTGCACCGCCGCGCCGCGGGTGCGAGCCCAGTCTGTCTGGGCGACCAGCGCGTCCCAGGTGGGGAGCGTACCGCCCAGGCTCCGTTGGGGCAGTTCCAGCAGGAGGGCGGCCGGCGGTTCGGCCACCTGCTCCAGGTCCGCTAGGGTTAAGGGCGCACCCAGGCGGCCGGCTGGCAGGCCATGCAGGTGATGGAGCCGCTCGTAGCCCCGTTCTTCGTACCAGTCCAGATGGCAGTGCGGGTGAAATACCACGCCGCGCCGACCGCGCTGGTCGGCGTGCACCCGGAGCGTGGCCTGCTGCGCCATGGTGCCGCTGGGCACAAACAGGGCGGCCTCCTTGCCCAGCAGCCGCGCCAACTCCTGTTCGAACGCGGACACCACGCCACCCTGCCCGTAGCGGTCCATCTCCACGTCGGCGGGAATCATGGCCAGAAAATCGGCCGCCCGGCGGTGGCCGTGGCCGTTCAGAAAGCGGGTGCACGCACCGGCGAGCGCCATCAGCGTGGCGGGCGACGGCCCCTCGGGTTCATTGGCCGTTCCCGACCTCCTGCTCATAGGGGTGTACTGGCCAGCACGGGGGTGGTGGGCTGGCTCGTGCCGCCCGTGGGTTCTACCGTAATGGCGAACGCCCGGGCCGCCAGGGGCCGCGTCAGCAGATGCGGCCCCTGGCCAAAGGTACCGGCTGCCACCGGCTTGCCGTTCACAATCCACCAGCCCTCGTAGGTTTGGCCCGAGGCGAGCGGCGGCAGGCGGCGCACCCACACGAGCGCCCGACGGTTCTGCCAGTACAGCTCGACTTGGCTGGCCCGATACGTCGCCGCCGTCAGCGTGGCCCGCTGGCCCGCGGAGGCGAGGCGAATCATTTGGGCCGCCGCACTGGCGCGCTGTCCTTGCTGGGCCGCCACCCCCCAGCCCGCGAGGGCCACCAGCAGCGTCGCCGCCCACAGCACCGGCCAGGTGCGTGAGCGGACCAGCGGCCGCACGGGCGCCGGCTCCACCGGCGGCAGCGATCGCCGAAAGGCGGCCCGCATAGCCGCATGATCGGTCCAATCCGGAGCGACCGCTGCCGTGGCAAACTCATCGATGGCGGCGGTCATGGCGTCCCGCTCCGCCCGACAGGCACCGCACGCCGCCAAATGCTGTTGGACCGCCTGGTCCTCGGCCGGCCCGAGGGCCCCGGCTGCCCAGAGCGGCAGGCTGTCGCGGCATGCCTCATGATCCATCGGATTCCCCCCCGAGCACATCGCGCAGTTTGGCCAGTCCCAATCGCAGCCGAGTTTTCAGGGTGCCCAGCGGCACCTGCTGGCGCTGCGCCGCCTCCTGACCCGACAAGCCTTCCAGGTACACCATAGTGAGTGCCTCCCGCTGATGCGCCGGCAAGCCGGCCACCGCATGGCGGACGGCATCCTGCTCCAGATGCCCCGCCGCGTCCTCGGCGACGTCGTCCGGTGCCGCCGGCGGCTCCGCCACATCCTCCCACGAATCCCCGGCCACGGAGCGGCGCGCCTTGCGGAGCGCATCCACCGATCGGCTCCGGGCCATCACCAAAAGCCACGTGGCCACCCCAGAGCGCTCCGCATCAAAGCGGGCCGCAGACCGCCACACCATCAAAAACACATCTTGAATGACTTCCTCCGCCGACTCGCGGTCGGGGATGGTGCGCCGACAATACCCCGCCACCAAGCCAAAGTACCGGTCGTAAAACCGCATCATGGCATCCTGGTCGCCTTCGGCAATGCGGGCGAGCCACGCCTCGCCGCCGGGATCGCGCATCGCGCACCGCCTTACGGGTCCATCTTGGTATCCGCACCAAACACCGCCGAAGATCCATGGGCCCGTCCGCGGGAGCGGAATGGGTGGGCGACCTGGCAAGCCCGCTCGATGATGCTGTCACATCGCCGCGCGGCTGGCCAGCCACCGGCTGAAAAAAATGGCTGGGGAGGCAGGATTCGAACCTGCGAATGCCGGCTCCAAAGGCCGGTGCCTTACCGCTTGGCGACTCCCCAACAAAATTGTGGTGGAGCGGAGGGGATTCGAACCCCTGACC
>JAJYPH010000268.1 GCA_021795575.1 Bacillota bacterium | reverse complement strand
TCATGGGGACGGTGACCGTCCACCGGGGCCAGGTGCGTCACGTGCGTGCCGTGGCATCACGACCCATCGTCCTGACCCGCCCTCGCGGCGCGGGCGGGGCGCGGGTTGAGGTGGCGCTGCCCAGCGTGGTCGAGGCGCCGGTGCGCGCCGGACAGCGGCTGGGCGTGGCGCGCATCGCCACGGCCGACGGCGTGAGGACCGAGGTGGCGCTCGTGGCGGCGGCCGGGGTGCGGACCGTGGGCGTCCCAGAACTGTTTTGGCGGTTCTGGCGCGCGATGCTGACGGTGGGGGCATGAAGGGAGTCGGCGGCGGCCGGTCAGACGTGCCACCCGGTGAGACGGTCCAGCGGATTGCGCACGTGATGCACCGGCTCGCGGCGCTGTCTCGTGACCTTCGGCGTGAACTGGCCGAACCCGAGTCCGAGTGGGCGCATGAGACGTCGTCCTACGACAATCATCCCGCCGACAACGCCACCACCGTGTTCGGTCGGGAAATGGACGTGGGATTGGTCCAGGGCCTGGACCGGCACCTGGCGGAGACGCGGCGCGCGCTGGAGAAGTGGGATGAGCACACGTATGGCCGGTGTGATCAGTGCGGCCGCCCCATCTCATCCGAACGCTTGGAGGCCCGGCCGGAGTCCGTATGGTGCCTACGCTGCGCGGAGGAACCTGGCAACCCCAGTGCCCGGCCCTCGGAGGAGGACGTGGTGCATGCGCCCTATGGCACGCTGTACGGCCGCGACCCGGTCGAGGACACCGGCAGTGATTTTCTGGCCGCCGTGATGCAGTGGGGCTCCTCGGACAGTACGGAAGATACGCCGCCGGCCGTCGACGTCGAGGAAACGTTCGTCGGCTTTGCCGAACCCCAAAACACCGTCGAGCCGATCGAACGGTATGTTGACAGCGAGGGCGATGTGCTTTGGGATGCGCTCTGGCGTGAACGCCGGGAACGGGGGCACTCCACCCAGATGCAGGATGACCCTGAGCCGTCCGTCGCTTCGCCGGAGGAGACGACGCCCGACGACGGGCCGCCGGAGGAGGGTCGCGTCTAACCCGACCATTCGTCACGGACGGCGCGGCGCTTCATGCTATATTGGCCTCGCCGGGGTCGACCGCCAGGTCGCCCGTCGCAATTTTGGCTTCGCAAGCAGGGGGAAACATGGGCGGCGCGGAACGGCTGATTCGCAGGGTCGGCCCGGGACAGTGGGAGGTGGCTCCCACCGTGACCGGCATCCAGTTGGATTCCCGGGCGGTGAAGCCCGGGGATGTGTTCGTGGCCATTTTGGGCTTGCACGAAGACGGGCATCAGTACTTGGCGGACGCGGCGGCGCGCGGCGCGGTGGCCGCCGTGGTGGAGCGCCCCATGCCGTCGGTCGTGCCCACACTGGTCGTCCCGTCGGCCCGCGTCGCTGCCGCAGAGCTGGCGGCCGCGCTTTACGGTCAGCCGGGCCGCCAGCTAGTGGTCACCGGCGTCACCGGTACGAACGGGAAAACCTCGGTGGTGTATTGGCTGCGCCAGCTGCTGGAGGGCTATGGCTACGGCGCGGGGATGCTGTCGAGTGTGCGGAACGTGACCGGCCGGGATCGGGACGACGACGCCTGGCTCACTACGCCGGATGCCCCGGACGTGCAGCGCGCGCTGGCTCAGATGGTGGCGCATGGGCTGGGACGGGCCGTATTGGAGGTGTCGTCGCATGGGCTCGTGCAACACCGCGTCGACGCCATCGGGTTCTCGGTGGCGGTGCTTACCAACATCACTCGCGAACACCTGGATTATCATGGCACGATGGAAAACTACGTGGCGGCCAAGGCCCAGCTGTTCACGGACCTGCTGAACGATGACGGCGTCGCGGTGCTGAATGCGGACGATCCCCATGCGATTGAACTGGCCCCGGCCATTGCCGCGCGCGTCTTGACCTACGGGGTCATGCGGGGCGACGTCCGAGCCCGCATCGAGCACGAGGCCCCGCACGCCACCGACGTGACCGTGTTTGTGGGGGGGGCGCCGGGCGTTCCCATCACGGTGCCGTTTCCGGGCCGCTACAATGTGTACAACACCTTGGCCGCCGTGGCGGCCGCGGTGGTCCAGGGCCTCCCGCCCGAGGCGGCGTTGGCGCAGGTGAGTCGTTTGGAAGAAGTGCCCGGGCGGTTGGAACTGGTGTCTGACGCGGGGGCGGTTCGGGTGATGGTGGACTATGCCCACACCCCGGACGGTCTGGAGCAGGTGCTCCACACGGTACGGCGGCTCGCGGGTCCCACCGGGCGCGTCTGGCTGGTGTTTGGCGCCCGCGGGGGCCGCGACCGCGGCAAGCGTCCGCTGATGGGCCGTATTGCCGGTCGGTTGGCGGATCGGGTCGTGCTGACGGCCGACAGTCCCTATGAAGAGGAGCCGGCCGCCATTGCCGAGGAGCTGCGCGAAGGGCTCTTGGCGGCCGGATGCCGTCCCTACGCGGTGGAGTTGGACCGGACCCGGGCCATTCGCACGGCCGTACGGGAAGCCAGGGCCGGCGACGTGGTGCTGATCACCGGGCGGGGACCGGAGCGTGAACAGGTGATGGGCGATCGGCGGATCCTGTTGGACGACCGGGAGGTCGTGCGCCGCGTGGTGGCGGAGGGCGCTGCCCCGGTGGTACCGTGACGGAGCCGGAGCCCTTGCCGGTGACGGTGGTGGTGCCCGTCTACAACAATCGCGACACCGTCGTCGACGCGATTTTATCGGCGCTCCGCCAGATGCCCCCGCCGGCGGAAGTGCTGGTGGTGGACGATGGGTCGACGGACGGCAGTGCCGCCGTCGTGCGTGACGCGTTCAGGGCGGAGCCGCGGGTGCGCGTGATTCCGCAGGAAAATGCCGGCCCCAGCCGGGCCCGCAATCGCGGCATTGCCGAGGCATCCAGCCCCTATCTGGCGTTTCTGGATGCCGACGACGAATGGCTGCCGGACAAGCTGGCGCTGCAGAGCCAGGTTCTCGCCAGCGAACCGGCGGTCGGTCTGGTGGCGTGCGACTGGGTTCGGGAGCGACCGCGTGACGACGAGGCGGGGGGACCCGCGCTGCCGCCGCCGTGGTCCCGTCTCACGTACCGCGATTGCCTGGTGCTGAATCGCTTCCAAACCTCCACCGTGGTGATGCGCACCGCGCTGGCGCGCGCGCTGGGCGGGTTCGACGCCGCGGTGGACGGCGCGGAGGATTGGGATCTCTGGGTGCGGGCGGCCCAGTCGGCGGGCGTGGTGAAGCTCAACCGTGCGCTCGTGGTGTACCGCGACGTACCCACCGGGTACAGCAAGGACGTATGGCGGGTGTATCAAACGATGCATGGCCTTTTGGACAAGCATCGCGCCACGGCGCCACCAGGCTTCAGCACGATTGAGGCGTGGCACCATCTGCGGTTTTTCGTCGCGCTTCAGTTGATGGGCGACCGCGCGCATGCGCGGGCGGCGCTCGGCGCGGCGTTGTCCCCGCGGTTGCTGTGGCGCGTACCGGCCGCGACGGTGGCGTATTTGCTGCCGTTTTTGCTGCGGCGGCGTGTGCGGCGGACCTGATGGGGCGGCTCGGAAAAAAAGTTGCGTGAAGGGCTGTTGGGGTGTTGCATCTGGTGTTCCGGGGGCGTAACATAGCGAGTGCTGTCCGACCGGCGGGCGACTGCCGGGAGGCGCGGACCTTGACAACTGAATCGGAACAGGTAGACGACTTTTGGTTTCGAACAGTCAGCG
>JAJYPH010000066.1 GCA_021795575.1 Bacillota bacterium | reverse complement strand
CGGTGGAGCCCGTCTCCGTCTGCAGCACCTCGAATTTTGGCATCTCGATGCTGTACCATCCCCTGCTGTGGATCTCGCGGCACGACACGGTGAACTTTGCCCGCTCGATCGCGTCGTCCATTGCGGTGACCAACAACGACACGGTGTACACGATTCATCTCAAGTCGTCCTGGCACTGGTCGAACGGCAGCCCGGTCACCGCGGCAGATGTGGTGTACGCCTGGGACATTGTGAACGCGTCGGCGCAGTCCAGCGCTCCGTGGCTCAATTGCGGCGCCGGCATCGGGGGCATCCCGAGCGACTGGCAGAGCGTGACGGCGCTGAACAACTCCACCGTACAGGTGGTGTCCAAGAAGCCCGTCAACCCGGTGTGGTTTGAAATCAACGGCATTGGCCAGCTCATCCCGATCCCCAAGCAGCTGTGGGACCACACCAGCAACATGACCCAGGAGCTCAAGTGGATCAACACGGTCGGGGACCGGCCGTTTTCCAAGTACTTCTCGCTGACGGATGGACCGTACAAGCTCACGAAGTTCGTCAGCAATGGGTACTGGACCTTTGCCGCCAACCCGAACTACTCGGGACACGTGGCGTCCATCAAGCACATCACGTTTGAGTACGAAACCTCGACGTCCAACGAATTTGCCCAGCTTCGGCGCGGCAACTTCAGCATGGCCGAGTTGGGTCCGTCCCTGTACCGGTCGCGCAACGAGCTCACCGGCTACCAAAACCGGACGCCCGGGTACTCGTTTGGCATCAACTACGTGCAGCCGAACCTGTCTCCCCAGACGCCCGGCATCGGAAACCTGTTCTCCAAACTGTACATCCGTCAGGCGTTGCAGATGGGCATCGACCAGCCGGTCATTGCCCAAAAGCTTTACCTGGGCTTTGCCACGCCGGAGTGGAGCCCCGTTCCGTCCCAGCCGCCCAACGCGTTCTACGACAAAGCCCTGACCGACCCGTATCCGTACAACATCAGCGGCGCCATCAAACTGCTGCAGCAGCACGGATGGAGCATGGTCAACGGCGTCATGCAGCGCAACGGGCAGAAGCTCTCGTTCCCGTTCCTGTACATGTCCGGCTCCCAGACCGACACCAACATCGCGCAGCTTCTACAGCAGGACTGGGCCAAGGAGGGCGTGCAGGTGACGCTCCGGTCTGAGCCGTTCAACCAGGTGATTGCCACCGCCTCGCCCTCGACGCCCACCAAGTGGGTCATGGCGTGGTGGGGAGCCGGCTGGTTCTACGGGCCGGACTACTACCCCACCGGTGGTGGCCTCTACGCGACGGGCGGGTCCGCCAACACCGGCGGCTACGCCAACAGCACGATGAACACCCTGATTGCGAAAACCTATGCCCCGGGCACACCCGCCCAGGAGCAGCAGCGGTTGGACGCGTATCAGGCTTACGTCGCCCAGCAGCTGCCGGGCCTGTTTCTGCCCGAGTATGTTGGGTACGGCATGCCCACGCCTTACATGGTGGTGAAGCCGTGGCTGCATGGCGTGGTCAAGTGGTACAGCCCCATCGAGGGCAACCAGTACAACCACTGGACCATCAGCGGCTCGTAGTCCGCGCATTGAGCGAAGGGAGCCGGGATGTCCCGGCTCCCTTCTTCACGGTCCCGGCCCCAACCGGACACGACGTCAGGCGTCCACCATGACGGACGCCCAGCAGGCCACCGCCTCGCCCCGGCCGATGTCCCCGAGGCCGTCCTGCGTCTTAAACTTGACCGACACCACCGCACAGGCCAGCTGCTGCGCGAGGCTCGCGATGAGGGCTGGCCGATGATCGGCCAGCCGCGGCGCCTCCAGCACAATGGTGACGTCCACCTGCACGACGGTACCGCCTGCCGCGGTGAGCCGCTCCATCACCTGCGCGAGCAGCGGTCCACTGGGCTGCCCCGCCGCCACGGCGTCGCGTGGGAACCAGCTGCCAATGTCGCCCCAGGCCATGGATCCCAGCACGCCGTCAATGATGGCGTGCAGGACCACGTCGGCGTCCGAGTCCCCCACCGCGCCTTGGGGTGACGGCACCGCGACGCCCGCCAGCATGAGCGGGCGTCCGGCCGCCAAGCGGTGAATGTCCCACCCCAGCCCCACGCGCATCATGGCCGGTCCCGCTCCGGCCAGGCCGCGGCGAGCCACAACCAATCCCATTCCACCGTCAGCTTCTGGTTCATGGGGTCGCCCTCCACCACCGCGACGGCATGCCCCCGCGCCTCCACGGCCATGCTGTCGTCGGTCACCCCGCGCCGTTCCTGAGCCAGCGCATCGCGGAGCCAATCGGTTCGAAAAATCTGCGGCGTCTGCACGGCGACCAAGTGGTGCCGCGGCAGGGTGCGCGCCACCAGCCCGCGGTGCACCACCTTCACGGTGTCCGTCGGGGGCAGCCCCGGCACCGCGGCCCCGGTCTCCAGCGCGGCCCGCCACACCCGGTCCACCAGCGCGCGTGACACCAGCGGGCGCGCGCCATCGTGCACCGCCACATAGGGGGTGGCCACGCGCGCGAGCCCCAAATCCACCGAGGCCTCGCGCGAGGAGCCACCGGCCACCACCACCACGTCCTCCGCCGACCCGACCCAGGTTTGGGCGGCCGCCACGCGGTCGGCGGCCACCACCAGCACCGTCGCGGCCACCTGTCCCTGAAACGCCGTGAGGCTCCACCACCAAAGGGGATGCCCTTCCCACAGGCGCCAGACCTTGGAAATCCCGCCCATGCGGCGGCCGTCCCCGGCGGCCACCAACACTAGGGTGAGCGCGCGGCGCGCGTCCGTCGTTTTCATAATGCCACGGTATCACAGGGGGAGACCAAGAGGAGGCGACACACGTCGCCTCCTCTTGGTGCCGGTTGGTGCCGGCCGCGGACGCCTCAGGGCGCCTCGTTGGCGGCGGCCGACAGCGTGGCCGCCTTCAGCTTGGCAAAAATCATCCGGCCGGCCGCCGTTTGCAACACCGACGTCACCAGCACGCTCACGGTCTGCCCCACGCACTTCTTGCCGCCGTCCACGACGATCATGGTGCCGTCGTCCAGGTATCCGACCCCCTGGCCGGCTTCCTTGCCCTCCTTGATCACCTGCACCACCATGTCTTCCCCGGGGAGCACCACCGGCTTCACCGCGTTAGCCAGGTCGTTGATGTTCAACACGGGCAGGCCCTGCAGTTCTGCGACTTTGTTGAGGTTGAAGTCGTTGGTCACAACTTTGCCGTCCAGCAGCTTGGTGACCTTCAGGAGCCGCGTGTCCACCTCCTGATGGGGGTCCACCTCCTTCTCGTACACCTGCACCGGCATATGCAACTCCTTTTGGATGCGGTTCAGCACGTCCAGTCCCCGCCGGCCCCGGTTGCGCTTCAGCACATCGGGCGAATCCGCGATGTGGCGCAACTCCTCCAGCACAAAAGCCGGAATCACCAGCGGCCCTTCCAGAAAGCCCGTCTCGCAGATGTCCGCAATGCGGCCGTCAATGATCACCGAAGTGTCCAACACTTTCGGGCGCGCGCCTTCGGGCCGTCCGGACGCTTTCTGCAGCTTTGGCAACCAAGCGCTGGGCCGCAACAGTTCTTCTTTCTTGCGCGCCGCCACCCGGATGCCGACGTACGCCATCACCACAGTGATGGCGACCCGCAAGAGATTCCCGAGAATGCCAAATGCCGCCAGTGGCTGGCCCACCAAAAATGCGACCAGCAGCCCGACGATAAGCCCAATCGCCCCCGCCATCAGGTCTGCGGGCGGCGTGCGCTGCAGCCGCTGTTCAAAACGGGCCACCAGCTTGCCGGTTTCGCGCGCCACCCACGGCGACAGGCCGTAGCCAATCACCCCCGCGCCCACGGTGGCAATGACCAAATACGCCCCCGCCTTGTCACTCCCGAGCTGCGACAAAAATCCCCACTGGGCCCACGCCGTCTGGTTGCCCAAAACAAGTCCGAGGCCAATCAACGCCACCACCACGGTAACCGCCTGCCGAAAGGTCCTGTCCACCGAGTCACCTCCCCGTTACTGGTCATTCCCCGGCGGCGGCGGAAAAATACCCACAATTTACTATTGCCACCGATCTCGTTGCCTTCGCCGGGTGCCCTCATCATAACACGGGGTCCTGACAGCACCGTGAGGACGCCAGCCTGGACGGTGCGCCCGTCCCGTCCTATCCGCTGGGGTTCGCGCGGCGTCCAAAGCCCCCTTCGGCCAGGGCCGTGTCGAGCGCGGCGCGGCTATTGACGGCCAGGTGCGCCGTCACATGGGGCAGGGCCGCCCGGATGCCGGCCGCGCGTGGCTCGTAGCCGGGCGCGGCGGCGGCCGGGTTGATCCAGAGAATGGCGGGCACTCGCGTCGTCATGGCACGCATCGTCCGGGCAATGAGCGCGGCGCCGCCGGCATCAAACCCATCCGACGCAATCACCAGCGTCGTCTGGTGCGAGAGGACGTCGCGGTACGTACGCAGGAGCGTGTCGAGCGCCGGGCCAATGCGGGTCCCTCCGGGCAGGTCGTCCCAGGGCCCCGGCAGCGGGAGCCCTGGCCGCGCTGCGCGCAGCAGAGGCGTCATGCGCACCAGGTCGGTTGAGAACGCGAACACTTCGAGGCGCGTCCGCGTGCGCAGCAGCGCCCAGGCCCAGCTGACCAGGAACGAGCCATGCTCCCGCATCGAACCGGACAGATCCAGCACCATCACCACCACGGGGCGTCCCGGCGCCCGCTCGCGCTCAAACAGGACCAGCGGGTCGCCCCCCCGGGCCATCCCGGCGCGGACCGTGCGTCGGAGGTCCAGCCGCCCCGGACCCGGGGCGCCGGGCCGCACGCGCGGACGGCGGGGAAGGGTCTCCGCCATGCGCCGCGCCACCGCTCGCAGCGCCGCCAGCTCGGCCCCTTCCCACACGGTGATGGCAAACCGCTCGCCCCACCGAGGGCTGTAGGCGAGCCGGGCCGGTGCACGAGTGCCGTCCGGTGTCCGGGGTTCGGGGCGGGCGGGCCGGCTGCCCCGAATCCCGGACACGGGCGCCGCATCTGTTCCCACGGTCCGCCGTACGGGCGGCCGCGCGCTCGCCCTGAGGAAAAATGCGTCGAACAACCCATCAAAGCCCTGCCACTGCTGCGGCGACCGCGCGTACACCAGCTTCAGCAAGAGCCTGACGAGGGGGCGGTCCGTCCAGTCGGCCGTCGCCAACGCCGTGGCCGCCGCCACGGAGTCGGACGGGGCGACGGTAAATCCGTGCGCGCGGAGATGCGCGGCGAACGCGGCCAGGGAGGTGGCCGGGCGGTTCAAGGGTCCGGCCACCCGCGCCGACGCACCGCATCCAGGTCTTCGGCGGTTTTCACCACGGTGTGCAGGGTGGTGCTCACCGCTTCCGGGCTGAGCTGCCCCCATCCCAGCCCCGTGAGGGCGCGGGCCCAGTCCAGCGCCTCCGCCAACCCGGGCGGCTTCATCAGGGCCATCGGACGAAGCTGGGCGAGGGCGACCGCCACCGCCTGGGCCAGCTCACGCTCCACCTCGGGCGCTGCCAGGCGGATGATGTCCGCTTCACGATCCGGGTCGGGGTAGTCCAGCCACAGGTAGAGGCACCGACGGCGCAGCGCGTCCGACAAGTCCCGGGTCCGGTTGGAGGTCAGCACGACATAGGGCCGTGTCAACGCCGCCACCGTGCCGATCTCCGGAATCGTGACCTGAAATTCGCCCAGAAATTCCAGCAGCAGCGCTTCAAACGCTTCATCCGCTCGGTCAACCTCATCGATCAGGAGCACCGGCGCCGGTGACGCGCGGAGAGCCTGGAGCAATGGGCGCTCGATGAGAAAGTCGGGGCCATAAAGGCTCGCCAGCGTGTCGGGACCGCCCTCGGCCGCCAGGCGCGCCGCCAGCAGCTGGCGAGGATAGTCCCAGTCGTACAGCGCCTGGCTGGCATCCAAGCCTTCGTAGCACTGCAGCCGCACCAGCGGCACCTGGCGCCAGGCGGCCACCGCTCGGCCCAGCGCGGTTTTGCCAACCCCCGCCGGTCCCTCGATCAGCAGAGGGCGGCCAAGCCGCTCGGCGAGGTGCACCGCGCCGGCTGCGTCACGGGTGGGCAGATAGCCGACCGCCGCCAGGTGGTTGGCCACCGCATCAATGTCGGGATGCATGCATCACGTTCTGCGGCCCCCTACGATGCGGACGCGCCGGTCATCGTCTGGCGGATGTTTTGAAACAGCTGAGCGGTGATTTTGGCGGCCTGGCCGTCAATCAGGCGTCCGCCCAATGCAGCGAGCGGCCCACTGATGGCCACGTCTGCCTCCCAGACCAGCTCCGTACTGGCAGGCGAGACGGGCGTCAGCGCCAGCCGGCTTTTGATGTCCACTCCGTTGCCCAGGCCGCCACCGCGCACGGTGAGCCGAGCGCCCTGCCCATCGGCGTCGGGAAAGATTTCCGCGTTCAGATCAAACGCGCCGCGGACGGGCCCCACGCCCACGCGCACCTTGGCGGTGAACGTGGTGGGCGCCGTCACTTCGAAAGCCAGGATGTCCGGCAGACAGGGGCCCACGGCCGCGGCCGAGCTCACAAACGACTGCACACGGTCCGCCGGAACCTCCACCGTCACCGCGCCCTGGTAGGTGCGCATCGCCATCCCCCTTCTCTCGACTGGACGGGCCGCCATCCCTGCGGCACCCCGGCTACGCGTGACGTGTCAACGCGATCCGGCGTACGCCAGGGGATCTCGGGCAAACGCGTCCCGGCAGCTTCGGTTGCAAAACCCCCACGAGCGACCGTCGTACTCCCACCGGTGTGGGGTGGTCTCGAGGTTGACCGTCATGCCGCACACCGGGTCCACCGCCGATGGCCCGGCGTCCGGCACCGCCGCCACGGCGGGCTGACGCCGTCGCTCCATCAGCTGCGCGATAATCGTGATGGCAATTTCGACCGGCGTGACCGCCCCCAAGTCCAAGCCCGCGGGGGCCACCATCGCATCCAGCACGGGCTCGGGGACCCCGGCCTGCCGCAACGAGGCCCGCAGGTGCTCCGCCCGCCGCGGGCTCGCCACGACACCCAGGTACGGGGGCGCGAACGGTGCCAGCGCCAAGAGCGCATCTTCATCGTACGCCCCCTGGCTGGCCACCAGCCATAACGCGTCGCGAGGGGTGTCGGCCGCCGCCTGGTCCAGGAACGCATCCAGCGCCGCCGGCGGCTGCCACACGTGGTGGCGCACGGCATAACCCGCCGTGTGGGCCAAGTCGACCACCGCCTGGGCAATGGGCGTGCCGCCCACGACGGCCAACAGCGGCGCCGGGCGATGCGGCTCCACAAACAGGGTCACTTCCCCGCCACTGGCGCACGTCATCATGCGCACCATCACGCCCGGTTCGGCAGTGGGCACCGGCTCCGCCGTGATGCGGACGATGCGCGCCTGCCCCGTTCGCAAAACCTCCCGGGCGACGTCGACGACGGTCTCACGGGTACATTGGCCCCCCACAAATCCCTCCAGCCCGCCATCTGCCGTCACCAGGGCGCGCATGCCCGGGCGGGCCGACGACGGAGGGGCCGTATGAACCACGGTCGCCAGAGCGTAGGCGGTGCGCGACTCCTCCAGCTGCATCATGCGCTGCCACCGTGATTGGTTCATCCCGGCTGCCTCCTTCTTCCTGTTCCTATTCGGCCACCCCGTGCTGGCGCAGCACCTCCCACACCTTCCATGGAAACAGGGGGATGTCGATATTGGTGACGCCAAGCGGACTGAGCGCGTCGATCACCGCGTTGGCGAACGCCGCGGGCGACCCGACGTTGGGCGACTCCCCGACCCCTTTGGCCCCGATGGGGTGGTGCGGGGAGGGGGTGACCGTGCGGCCCGTCTCCCAGTGCGGGGTCTCCACCGCCGTCGGCACCAGATAATCCATGAAGTTGGGGGCCAGGCAGTTGCCGTCTTCGTCAAACGGGATCTCCTGCATGAACGCAATGGCAAAGCCTTCGGTCAGGCCCCCGTGAATCTGCCCATCAACGACCATGGGGTTGATCACCGTGCCGCAGTCATCCACGGCAACGAACCGCCGCACCGTCACCGCACCCGTCCCTTTGTCGATATCGACGACGGCCACGTAGGCTCCGTTGGGAAACGTCAGGTTGGGCGGGTCGTAGTAGTAGGTGGCTTCCAAGCCCGGCTCCATGCCATGGGGGAGGTTGGTGTAGGCCGCCAGCGCCACCGCCGCCATGGGGACGGACCGATCCGGCGCACCCATGGCCACAAAGTGCTGGCCGTCCCACTCCACCTCGGCGTCGTCCACCTCCAGCAGGTGGGCGGCGATTTTTTTCGCCTTGTCGCGCACGCGGCGCGCCGCCAGCGCGGCCGCTCCCCCCGCCAGCGGCGTGCTGCGGCTGGCGTACGTGCCCAGCCCATAGGGTGCGGTATCGGTATCGCCTTCTTCGATCAGCACGTCGTCAGCGGTGAGGCCCAACTCCTCCGCGATCACCTGGGCGAACGTGGTTTCATGACCCTGCCCCTGATGACGCGTTCCCAGGCGGGCGATGACCTTCCCCGTGGGATGCACGCGAATCTCACAGCTGTCGAACATCTTGATGCCGAGGATGTCGAACGTGCTGCTGGGGCCGGCCCCCACAATTTCGGTGAACGTGGACAAGCCGATGCCCATGAGCTCGCCGCGCGCCCGGCGTTCGGCCTGTTCACGGCGCAGCGCGGGGTAGTCCACGATGTCCAGCGCCTTTTGGAGGGTGGCGGCATAGTCGCCACTGTCGTAGGTCCAACCCAAGGGCGATTGGTACGGAAAGCGCTCCGGCGGAATGAAGTTCCGCTGCCGCAGCTCTGCGGGATCCATGTTCAGGCGGAGCGCCAGCGTGTTCATCGCCCGTTCAATCAAGAACGACGCCTCGGTCACACGGAACGAACATCGATAGGCGACGCCGCCGGGGGCCTTGTTCGTGTACACGCCGTCCACCGCCGCGTACGCCACCGGGAAGTCATACGACCCCGTCACGATGCTGAAAAGCCCGGCGGGAAACTTGGTGGGATCGGCCGCCGCATCGAACGCTCCATGATCGGCCACGGTGGACACGCGGAGGGCCGTGACGCGGCCGTCGCGGTCAGCCCCCAATGCCACTTCCATGTGGTAGTCCCGGGCAAAGTTCGTGCTGGTCAGGTTCTCGGTGCGCGCCTCAATCCACTTCACCGGGCGGTGGAGCGAGATGGACGCCACGATGGCCGCCACATACCCGGGAAACACCGGGACCTTGTTGCCGAAGCCGCCGCCAATGTCCGGGGAGATCACGTGGATCTTGTGCTCCGGGAGGCCCGCCACCATGGCCAGCACCGTACGGTGGGCATGAGGTGCCTGGGAGGTGACGTACCAGGTCAGGTGCCCACGGGCCGCATTATAGTCCGCGATGCACCCACACGGCTCCAACGGGGCGGGATGCACCCGAGGCATGCGAATGCGCTCGGTCACCACGGTGGAGGCGTCCGCGAGGGCTCGGTCGGTCCCGCGGCTGTCGCCCACTTCCCAGTGGAAGATGCGGTTGGACGCCTCCTCGCGGTCTTCGCGCAACACCGGCGCCTCGGGTGATAGGGCCCAGAACGGGTCCACCACGGCGGGCAACGGTTCATACGCCACGTCGACCAGCTGGGCCCCATCCTCCGCCAGGGCCCGACTGTCCGCCACGACCGCCGCCACTTCCTGATATTGAAACAGCACCTTGCCCGTCGCCAGCACCATCTGCTGGTCGCCGGCCAGCGTGGGCATCCAGGCCAGGTTCATCTTGGCCAGGTCTTCTCCCGTGAGCACCAGGTGCACGCCCGGCAGCGCCTGGGCCCGACTGGTATCGATGTGGGTGATGCGTGCGTGGGCATAAGGACTCCTCACCAGTGCCAGGTACAGCATGTCCGGCAGCTTGATGTCATCCAGGTAGCGCCCCTGCCCCCGCACAAAGCGTGCATCTTCCTTGCGCTTGATGGCCTTGCCCAGCGGGTGGGCTTCCGTAATCTCCAGGGCCATCAGACCTTCACCTCCTGCACGGTGTCTCGCGCACTCAGGCGGGCTGCCGCCTGCTGCACGGCCGTCACAATGTTTTGGTACCCCGTGCACCGGCACAGATTGCCGGAGATGGCGTGGCGAATCTCCGCCTCCGTGGGGTGTGGCCGGCGCTGGAGCACGGCGTGGGTCGTCATCAGCATGCCCGGCGTGCAAAAACCGCACTGGAGCCCGTGGTGGTCCCAGAATCCCTGTTGCAGGGGATGAAGCTGTCCGTCATGCTCCAATCCCTCCACGGTGGTGACGGCGGCGCCATCCACTTGGCCCGCCAGCACCGTGCAGGATTTCACGGGCACGCCGTCCCAAAGCACCGTGCACGCCCCGCAGCTGGTTGTGTCGCAACCGACGTGCGTGCCGGTCAAGTTGAACTCGTCCCGCAAGAGATAAGCCAGCAGCGTGCGCGGCTCGACGTCCGCGCTGCGCGGCCGTCCGTTGACGGTCACCCGAATACGCATCCCTGTCCCCCTTTCTCGGGCCCTAGGCACCCAGGGCCTGGCCCTCGGCCAGGCGGGCCTGGACCGCCGTGAGCCCCCGCTCCACGAATACACGCACGATGTCCCGTTTGTAAGCCGCGCTGCCCCGCCGGTCCGACACGGGATCTGCCGCACTCGCCGCCAGCGCAGCCGCCTCGCGGATGGTCTCCCGACCCAGGCGGCGGCCCAGCAGCACGGTTTCCGCCTCCCGCGCCCTCAGTGCGGTGGACCCGACGGCCGCCAGGCCGATGCCGACCCGAGTCACGTCTCCGTCGATCCCCACCTCCACCTGCAGCGAGACCCCCACGATGGCAAAATCGCCCACCTTGCGTTCCAGCTTCAAAGATTTCGCCGCCACCCGGCCTGTCGGCCGGGGCACCGTGACCCCCGTAATGATCTCGTCCGGCGCCAGGGTGGTGGTCAGCGCATCCACCAACAGGTCCTCCACCGTGATGAGGCGGTTGCCTCGGGGACCGCGGGCCGTCACCGACGCCCCAAGCGCCAGCAGGCACGCTGCCCAATCGGCGGCGGGGTCGGCGTGGGCCAACGACCCGGCCACGGTGCCGCGATTGCGCACCAGCGGGTCCGCGATCAGAGCGGCGGTCTCCCCCAACAGGGGATAGTCCGCATCCAGATCGCGGTCCCACTCGATGGCGGCGTGGCGCGTGAGGGCGCCCAGGAACAGGGCGTCGTCTGTCTCGGTCCGTCCGGCCAGCTCCGGCACGCGATTGATGTCAACCAGCCAGGCGGGGGCCGCCAGGCGGAGCTTCATCATCGGCAGGAGGCTCTGCCCGCCTGCCATGAGCTTGGCCTCGTCGCCGTAGCGGCCCAGGAGGTCCACCGCCTCCTCGAGCGAGGTTGGGGCCGCATAGTCAAAGGCATTGGGAAACATGGCCTCCCCCTTTCCGTCGGCGATCCCCAGCGCGCCGACCCGGTGCCCGCTGTCGGCGAGCCTCTTCCCCCAGTGTCCACGTTGGCAGTATAGTGAGCCAGATCCATTGGGAGTTCTTTGCAGGATCCAAAGGGATCGCCCCGACGGAAGAGAGGGGGCGCTCAACACGATGGGCCACGGCGAGGGGGCGCCGACCGCGACGCTCCGACGCAAGGTGCAGGAGTTGAACGCGCTCATCGAGGTCAATGCCCGCATCACGTCGCACCTGGGGTTGGAGCCGCTGCTCCAGACGGTCGTGGACGCGGCCCGCGACCTGATTGGCGCCGACATGGGGGGCCTGCTGGTGCTGGACCCAGACGACGCTGACCGCTATGAATTTTTCAAGGTATCGGGATGGCCCGGTCCCGCCGGGTTTCCCGAGGGGCGTGGCATCTTTGCGCTGCCGCACAAGACGGGCCGGCCCTTGCGGGTCCGGACCCTCCGCCACCACCCCGCGTCGGTGGGGACGCCGTCAGGGCACCCGCCGGTCGAGGCGTTCTTGGCCGTGCCGCTGGCCATGCGCGACCGGATGCTGGGTTCCCTGTTCCTCGCTCATCAGCCCGGCGGGCCGGTGTTCAGCCAGGAAGACGAGGATCTGCTGATGGCGTTTTCTATGCAGGCCGCCATCGCCATCGAAAACGCCCGGCTGTACACCAAGGCCGAGGAACTGGCGGTCCTGCAGGAACGCACCCGCATCAGCCAGCGCCTGCACGACTCCGTCTCCCAAATTTTCTTTGCGGTCGGGATCGAGGTGGACCGCGCACTGCGGACCCCGACCCGTGAGCCCCAGCTCCTCGCGGAGTCGCTGGCCCGCATCCGAGACCTGGTGGCCCAGGGGGCGGGGCAGATCCGCGCCACGATCTTTTCGCTGTCCGACGATGCCAGCCTGTCCCGGCCAGCGTCCGACGCGCTGGCCGACTGGGTTCAGCGGTTCGAGGACGAAAGTGGCATCAAGACCAGCTTCGCGACGCGCGGCTCGCTGGACCTGATGCCCAAGCGGCTGGCAACCTGCGTCCACAAGATTGTTACGGAAGCGCTCAACAATGTTCGACGCCACAGCGGTAGCCCGGTCGCGTTTGTGTCGGTGGCGTTTGACGGCGAACTGCTGTCCGTCACCGTCCAAGATGCGGGCCGCGGGATTAGCGACACCGCCCTGGCCGAGGCGGCCAGTCCCACGTCCCACTACGGCCTCCACTCGATGACCACCCTGGTTCAGGAGGTCCGCGGCACGTTGGCCATTTTCCGCAATGACGAGGGGGGGACGACCGTGCGGGCCCAGATCGCACGGGCACCAAGCTTGTGAGCGCACCCACGCGCATCCTGCTGGTGGACGATCACGAGGTGGTTCGCCGGGGCATTCGCGCCATTTTGAGCGACGCGCCCGAATTTGAGGTGGTGGGCGAAGCCCGCAACGGTGGAGAGGGATTGGCGTTGGTGCGGTCGCTCCGGCCGCACCTGGCGCTGATCGACATCCGCATGGGGGGGCAGGATGGGCCGGCACTGTGTCAAGCCATCCAGGAGGAACGACTGCCCACCGCCATGGTCATCCTCACCAGCTTCCTCAGTGAAGACCTCATTCAAACGTGCATCCGCCTGGGCGTCCGGGGATACATTTTGAAAGAAGTGGAGGGATTCGACCTCCTGCAGAGCCTGCGGAAAATCATTAACGGCGAGTCGGTGCTAGACCCGCGCGCCACCGAGTTGCTGATGCAGTGGGTGCAAAATGGCCCCGCCCTCCCGACCCTGGAGCTGAGCGCCCATGATGTGGACATCCTTCGGCTGGTCGCCGAAGGCTGGACCAACCGGGAAATCGGGCGGCACCTGTATCTGTCCGAGCACACCGTCAAGGCCCGGGTCAACGACATTACTCATCGACTCAATGCCAAAAACCGGGTCGAGGCGGTCATGATTGCCCACCGCCACGGCCTCCTCTAGCCCAAGGGACACCATATCCGGGCCCCTGCATCCGTGGGGCCGGGATGGGCACACCCCTGTGCCGCAGCTCGTGGAGTCCACTCGGAGGGGTGGCGTCGCGCCGGTTCGCTCATGACCGCGTGGGAGGCCCCGCGAGGAAGTGCTCGGCATCTGTTGACCGAAATCACCCGTCCAACCGCTTGACATCGACCGAAGTTGCGGTTTTACTGTGAACTCAGGACCGAAAATGTTGCATCCTGACCGATACTAGGAGGGATCGCGTGTCAGAGCAGCCCGGGGAGTTGCCCAACCCCATCAAGCCGACGGTCTTTGTCCGAAACGCCACCGGCCTCCGCAAGGAAGCGGGCGCCTTAGATATATTTGTATATAACACCAATAATCAGAATATCGGTCTCGGAGTGGCCTTCCTCGTTTTGGCGATCGGATCGTATGCTGGCGGCCTGCTGCCGCTGTCCGCCGTGCTCGCGTCGCTGCTGGTGGTCCCGCTCTATTTCGTCTACGGCAAGCTGTCCGGCGACATGCCAAGGTCCGGTGGCGACTATGTATGGACCAGCCGCATCTTCGGCCAACGGTTTGGCCCCCCCATCGGGTTCGCGTTGGCTTGGACGTGGATTATGCTGGCGTTTACCGCGATCGGTGCGCCGGCTGCCTTCTTCAGCCAGCTGGGCGTCTCCGGGTGGATGCGCGCACTGGGTGTGGCGACGGGCTCACCCGTGTTCACGCAGATCGGGGACTGGGTTTACGGGCCAATTGGCATGATCGTCGTGGGGGCCGCGCTGCTTGCCTTCTTCACGTTCATTATGATTCGCGGCGTCCGCACGTACATGAAGGTGCAGAATTGGGCGTTCGCGTTCGCCATGGCCGGCATTATGTTCCAGTTCATCGCTGGCCTGATCACCAACATTGGCCGCTTCCCGCAGCAGTTCAACGAGTACGTGGTTAAGGCCGGCGGTGTCCACCACGCCTACAGCATCGTGATGGCCAATGCCGCTCCCCACGGCGCCGCCGGAGGACCGGCCACCGCGACGATGTACGCGATGGTGTGGACGACTTACATGGTGCTCTTTGGCGCCACATCGGCCTACATCGGGGGTGAGGTGCGCCGGGCGCGTGATACGCAACGCATAGGCATGCTCGGATCGCTCATCCTGACGGGCTTGGCGATTGCCATTCTCCTCACGGTTCTCATCGCTCACATCGGGGCCCCATTTCTTGGTGGCCTCTCGGCCACCAGTCCCGCGAAGCTGGGCCTGACGTTCCTGCCAAACTACAACGAGCTGCTGACCATTGGGGCGGGCGGAGGCCTGTTCTGGGCTATGGCGCTAGGTTTCCTGTTTCTCTTCTGGACCTACGTGTGGATGCCGATCAACTTCTTCACCGCGACCCGCCTGATGCTCGCGCTGTCGTTGGACGGCTACCTGCCTCCCTCGCTGTCGAAGGTGCATGAGAAGTACGCCACACCGTATATCGGAATCCTGGTGGCCGGTGTGGTGGGCGCCCTCTCGATGGTACTGTATGTCGTGGGGGTCCTGTCCGTCATCACACTCCTGTGGGCAGGGGTCGTGATGTTCACGGTGGTGGGATGTGCCGCCATCTTGTACCCCTCGCGGCTCCCAGATGTCTGGTCCGGTAACGGCGGCGCAAGGTTCTTGGGGATCCCGACCATCCGTGTCTGGGGATTCCTGCTGGTCCCCGCCATGCTGTTCGTCTTGTATCTCTTCTGGAATGATCCGGTCATCGGGATCGGGCACAGCCCCCTGCAGATGGTCCTCAATCTTGGGCTTCCGCTGAGCGGGCTTGTGCTCTACTTCATCATATGGGGGGTGCGCAAGCGCGGCGGGGTCGACCTGAGACTGGCTGCCGCGGAGATACCGCCCGAGTAAGTCCTGGCCAATCGTGACGAACGGGGAGGGAGGACCTTGCGAGCCGTACGGCTGGAACATCTGCGTCAACTGGTGGAATCGCGGGGAGCGGTGGAAGTCGACACGGCGTCGACGGTGCTCGGCGTGTCCCGCGAGACGATTCGCCGGGACATGGGCGAGTTGGCGGCGCGCGGATTCATCACCCGCACGCGAGGCGGCGCCTCGGCGCTCGGGTTTGCGATGACGGAGCGCGACCTTGAACAGCGGCAAGCCCGCAACCAGGCGGAGAAGATCGCGATCGCGCGCTATGTCGTGGACCGGCTGATTCAGGATGGCATGTCCATCGTGCTTGACGGCGGCACGACCGCGCTTGAAGTGGCACGGCAGCTGGGCGGCAAAAACGTGACCGTCGTCACCGCGAACATCCCCGCCGTCGTTGAGTTGGCACGGACCCGGGTCAAGGTCGTCATTCTGGGAGGGGAGTTGCGGCAGCGGTCCATGACCGCCAGCGGTCCCCTCGCCAATGACATGCTCCTGCGATTTCACCCCGACATCGCCCTGGTGTCCGGGCCAGCCATCAACGCGTCGGGGGGGCTCATGGACAGCTACGTCGACGGCGTGAGCTTCAAGAGGGTGATGATTGACAGCGCGGAGTCGGCCTATGCGATTCTGGACAGCTCCAAGCTGGGGCAAAGGTCCTTTGTTTCCGTGTGTGATCTGAATGACCTGGTTGGCTTCGTGACCGATTCCCATGCCCGGGCGGAGCAATTGGCGGAGTTCCAAGGATCAGACCTTGACGTGCATATTGCCGAGGTATGACACGCAGTCGAGCAACGGAGGCGGACACCAGATATGAGTGAGTCAGCTTTGAGGGTCATCCCTGAGTCATCCCCAGTTTTATTGGTTAAATAGAGTGAATATTCGGCGCAAAGGAATTGGTGGTCGCTCTGTCGAAGGAGTAAGTGCTGACAAACCACT
>JAJYPH010000065.1 GCA_021795575.1 Bacillota bacterium | reverse complement strand
GATGGCTTCCCCAAACACCACGCCCAACAGCGCCGACAGCGTCAGCGCCAGCGCGGCGCCGATAAACACCGCAGTGGTGGACTGGCTCTGGGCGGCCAGCATCATCGTCGTTAGCTGAGTTTTGTCCCCAAGCTCCGCGACAAAAATCAGCCCGAGTGTGGTGAGCATTACCTTCCAGTCCACGCTGGTCCCCCCCGGGGGACCGTATGACCAGCTGGCATGCGAGAGACCAGCCGGCCGCTTGTGCGCGGAGGCGGCCGCGTGGTACCGGCAGTCCAGCCCTGGCGCGCACGAAAAGTCCGGCCACTCTCGCGCATGCTTCGCGGAGAAGACCACCCGGGCGGGCCGAAGGGCCGCTCCTACTGGCGCTGGTAGCCGCGTGGTCCGTGACGTGGGTTGTGCACCCAGCGGCACGAAGGCATCGTCCTGGAGGGCCCCGTTTGGGCGGTGGTGGAGACGCGGGCGCGCCCGACCACCACAGAAGCACCTGGCCGCGGTATCGGCATCCATATCCTGGCATCGCAGTTTTGTTATCCGAACACCGCGCCACGCAGTGAGGCGGGGCGCATGTCAAACCACCTGTTTGTGCCACGTGCCGCGGGGTGAATCCACGATACGGCGGGCATGGATGCCGCCTAACCATTGGGCGTTGGTGGCAACCGCCGTCACCAGCGGGGAGGACCCGATGGGTCGGCGGGTACGCGCCCGTACGCCGCCTCATTCTCATAGACGGCCCGCTGTTCGTCGGGGCTCGTGTGCTGCACGAGGTCGGCCCCCGTGGCCTCCAATCGGGCAATCAAGTCCCACCGTTCCTGGTAGGGCAGGCGACTCAGGACCCCTTGAAAGAGCGCCGCCCCGCGTACGACGAAGGCCATGAAGGCCCGGTAGTCGCTGGCATTGAGCGTACCCGGGATCCCTCGCACGGACACCTCGGTCAAATTCCGGGCAAAGGTCGCCCGCAAGGCGCCAACGGGTAGTCCATTGTGCTCCACGAACGCGATGCCGAAGCGCGACGCCAGATCCTGCAAGGGCCGAAACCACAGGGCCACCATCGGGATTTTGCGCACATCCAACTCCGGCGGGGCCGTGATGGCGGATACCAGGCCCCCGGGTTTGGTGACGCGCGTCATCTCGGCCACGGTTTGCGCCCAGTCCGTAAAGTGCAGGGACGCCACCGCGATGGCCGCATCAAAGTGGTGATTGGGAAACGGGAGATCCTCACCCCGCCCTTGGACGATTTCTACGTTCGTGATCGCGCGGGCCTGGCACTTGTCGGCTAGACGATTCAGTAGCACGCGGTTCGGATCCAGGGCTGCGACGGATCCGCCCGGAGTCACGCGCTGATGGAGCCCGAGATCCACCGTGGCGCGGCCGGTGCCACAGCCGACCTCCAGCACGCGCATCCCCGGCCGGAGGTTTAAGGTGTCGAGATAGACGGCGGTCAGCGCGTCGCCGTCGGGGAGTACTTGGCTAAACACGGCGTCGTAGTTGGTTTCGCCGAAGATGACCCAGCGCTGGTTCTCGGCCCGCCACGCCAGCTCGCCCGCTGCGTCCAGCTGGGCATGGATCTGCACCAGTGCCTCGCGGCCCTCCGGCGTGAGCCGGACGCGGTCGCCCGTACCCGTGTAGATTTGGTCGACGAGGTGGAGGCGGCGATAGAGATCCAGCTGCGCGGAGATCACCGCATTGGACCACGGGCGGTGCAGGCGGCCCTGAAGAAAGTCGTCGACGCGCATGCGCCCGTAATAGTCGATGGCATTCAAGTCTTCGTGGCTCGAGACGGTGAGAAAGAAGCGCCCCAGGTCGGTGAGTCCCTGCGGACGGTCCGCCAGCGCCCATACGCGCCGGGCGGCGTCCCGCACATTCCCCACGTCCACGTGGCGGACTCCCTTGGTGCGCTGGGCCTGATACAACGCGGTCGAGAACAGCAGCTCGTGGTACGCGGCCCCGACGTACGCGGTCGGCATCGGGTTCGACGGGAACATGGCGCCGGTGGCGAGGGCCCGCTCGGTCACCCGCTGCTCTTCGGCAACGAGGTGCCCCAAGGCGTCTTCGCCCAACCGCTCCTCCTCTTGGCCGCTCATCCAGGTATCCAGCACGACGCCCGCGTCGAGCGTGCGGCGGATCACAACGGTCAACCCGGGGTCCCGGACAATGTGCCAGAAGGTGGTGTGCAGGTCGGGCATGTGTCACCTCGCATTCGTGTGCGGCCGTGCGATTCGTCTCCGGAGTTCGCGATCGTCCTGCGGATTCCTGTCGATCACGACCACGAGGAGCAATAATGGTGTCTACGGGTGTCGCACACGGGGAAAACCGTGCGGCGGCGGATCGGCCGGGACTCCCGCGTACAGATAATCGTCGGGTCTTGTCCTGGGGCGCGGGATGAGCGCGGCCGCTCGTCAGCACCTGCTTCCAGGCGCCGTCGGAGTCTCCGGAGATTTCGCGCCCGTTCTTCAGACCGCGTTGCCCCCTGCGCGTATAGACGGCTGGCACTGCCACACGCACCTGCGGGGGATCCCATGGGGACCGCGTCGACGTCTTTGATCCGCCCCAACGTCCTGCTTGGTCACGCCCTGCGCGCCGTGTAGATGCGTTGCTGTGGGAGCCTGCCGCCTTCCCCCCCTACCGGTCGGTTCCCATTCGCAGAACGATGGCATCCATTAGCGAACCGGGACACGCGGTGTTCGCCAGGGACAGGGTCCCTCGCGCCGTCACCATGGGGTCCACATGTTTACATAACGCGGAGAGCGTGGATGTCAAGATCTTCGTGCCCCAGTACTCGGCCATCGGGGTCACTGTCCGTGTGGACCCTCGGTCGAGGACCCGGAGTGAGGTTGAAATCGTATGGATTCCCACGCTGTTTGGCCGGGATCGGGCAGGATTGTCTCACGGTCCCTGACCGCGGCCGAATCTGCCCCCGGATCGCGAGCCGCCGCGAAACCTCCCTATATCGTTGCCGGGCCCCCGCCGCCGCCGTGGTTCGCTCGAGGCACTTGAATCCCGAAGGAGCATAAAAAGGCACCGGCTGCCTCGCGTCCGGTTAGTGGTCAGCCGGTGTCCCCACCGGGACCAGCCTAATAACCTTTGCGGTCGTTGTCGCAGCCTACGCCACGTATTGCCTCACCACCCTCGCCGCCTGGCGGCCGTGTCCCCGGTGTGGCAAGGCACCCGCGCCCGGGGGGGCAGTGGTCCCCGGGCCACCGCGACCGCTGGGTCCTGCGGCGGTTGCGGTGCCGTCGGTGCCGCACCGTCGAAACCGTGTTTCCCCCGTGGATCGTCCCCTATGAGGAGTTGCTCCTGGATGGCTTGGCGGCGCTGGCGGCGGTGGGGCTCGGGCGGCGTGTGGTTGCGCCAGCGCATCTTGCAGCCGCCGACGACCTGGGGCTGTGCTTCCCGTGGCCCACGTGGACGCCGCCCGGCCGCGCCCGACCGGCGGACTGGGCCTGGCTGGCGGTGGCGTGGGCGGCCACCCGCCCCACCGCCTGGCCGCCCGGGGGATCCCGGTCCGGCCGTACCTGGGGCAGCGGGTCGCCGCGTGCGGCGGCGGGCGGACGGAGGCGCGGCAGGTGGATCGGAGTGAGGCGGCGGCCTGTGCCGGTTGTCCCTTCGTCGCACAGTGCTTGAAGAAAGGCCGCCGAACGCGGATGGTGGAACGCTGACCCGACGACGCGGTCCGCGAGGCGATGGCGGCCCAGGGGCGCACGCCGGCGGGGGCCGCGCGCTACCGCGCGCGGAAGGGGATCGTGGAGCCGGTGTTGGGGATTCTCCAGGAAGGGTTGGGGTTCCGCCCGTTCAGCCGCCGGGGGCTCGCCGCCGCCACCAGCGCATGCAAGCGGTTGGCGCTGGCGTACCACATCGGATCCTATCCCGGGGCACCCCGCGGGCGGCCCCGTCGCCCCGCGAGGCCCCCGGCGCTCCGGCGGCTCCTCCTGACCGCCGCGAGTGTGGCGCATCGAGAACAACGACGTCATGGAGACGCCGGTCTATAACCCGAGCAATGGCCAGTTTCTCGAGGTCTCGGGGATGAGCCCCACAGCGGGCGGAGCGACGGCGAGTTCGGCCCGGTCCAACGACACGACGGCCGTCAGACCATGGACGGAGGCGCCCAATGGACGCCCGTGCGGTTGCCCGCCCAGGTCTCCAGGCCGAGCAGCGTTTCGCATGTTATGCCAGTTCTGTCCCTGGACCGCGTCCCGACCTTCGTCGTTCCCGACGACGGTCACGTCGCCGCCCCACTGTCTGTCAGCACCCCCACCGCACCGCCGACCACGTATCCGGTCCCTTATCACATCACGAACGACCGCACGTGGACGCCTGGGTGGATGGGACCGCCCCACCCCCTCGTCAGCCACTTAGGAACCTCGTCATAATAATGTCATCATGGCGTAATGGTATAGTTCCATTCGCCATGAAAGGCATCCGGCGTGACATGCGGCGCGTGGCATTCTTCATCCGTCCCGACGATCCCGGTCGGATAGGGGCCCGCGTCGTACTCCGCGTGCACGGTCAGGCCGGTGGTGGTGGTGGCGCCGGCGATACATTGGACCAGGGTTTCGCAGCGGGTCAGCGGGCGGCGCGCCCGGCGCGACTCAGCACACTGAACAGCCGGTGCTCGATCGTGTTTCCCTGGCTGGTGCCCGGGGGGAGGTGACTGACCGGGATCGTGAGGTCCCGGTCCGTCGCCCAGCGCTATGCTCCGCCTTCCACAGGCGCATGCGGTAGCCGTTGCTGCCCCCACCGTCGGCCACAATGGTCAAGGTCGTCGCCCCGGGATATGGGGTCCGGCCCCGGTCGGTCCCCCACCGGCGGATGGAGGCGACGGCAAACTGGGCTGTGTCGTGGTCGCTCCCGACGGTCAGCCCGCCGGCGTTGCGACTGAGGTCATCAAGGCCATACGGGGTGGCCTTCCCCTCTGCGAGGCGGGGGAAGTCGTACACCTGCACCCGCTCGGGCTGTCCCACCGGCGGCCACTCCTGGCCGCTCGTCTTGAAGTTTCCGATGAGGTAGGTAGATACGGGCCTCGGTGCGGTAGCCTTGGCACCAAGTAGCCGGAGCGGGCCCTTTCGCGCCAGTGCCGTCGGTGAGCCGACATGGTCACCTTGGGCCCGTACCCCCCGCAGAACCGGACGTGCGCCATGCACGCATCCGGCTCCCCGATTTCTCGCGGTTACACCTCGGGGTGGAGCACCCGGGGCGCGGGCCGGGTGAACCAGGGACGCTGGTGCACTCACGCCCACGTGGCCCGACGCGTCTCGCTCCGCCGCCGCAGGGTCCACGGCCAGTACCGGAGGGCCTGGGTCCGCACCTTTTCCAAGGCGGGATAGCACAGGCGGAGCCCGAAGTACGGGGAGAACCCGCGCCGTTTGGCCGCCAGCATCCGTTGTTGGTCGCGCGGCGCGTCACGCATATGCTGACGCCGCCACGCTTTCATCTCCCGGAGGAACCGCTGCACGCGCTTCCTCGCCGGGTGGCGCACGACGACCATCTGGCCCGTGCGGCTCGTTCCCAGGCGGTGCGTGAAGCCCAGGAAGTCGAAGGACCCGGTCGCGGCCCGGCCCGGGCGCCACGCGTGGGCCCCCAGGGCGAGGCGCCGCGTCTTTTCCGGGGCCTCGTCCCGCCCGAACTGCGCCAGCCGCGGCGGCAGGTCGGTCGCGAACCGCTCGGCGTCTTCCTCGTGCTCAAAGAGCACGAGGAAGTCGTCGGCGTAGCGCACCAGTTCCGCCGTGCCCCGCAGGCGTGGCCGCACCACGTTCGCGGACCACAGGTCGAGGACATCGTGCAGGTACACATTCGCCAGCACCGGGGAGAGCGGGCCCCCTTGGGGCGTCCCGGCCTCCGGGCGCGTGACGGTGCCCTGGTCCCAGATCCCCGCCGTCAGCCACTGCCGAATGAGCCGGAGGATCTTGGGGTCCCCCACCTTGAGGGCCAGCATGCGCAGCAGCCAGGCGTGATCCCGATGGTCGAAGAAGCCGCGGATATCGGCCTCATAGACGTACTGGACCCGGTCGCTCAGGACCACCCGCCGCACGCGCTGCAGCGCATCGTGGGCACTCCGGCCCGGGCGGAACCCGAAGGAGCTGTCCCGGACACCGGCTCAGAGATGGCCCCCAGCACGCGGGCGACGGCCGCTTGCAGCAGCCGGTCTTCCACCGTGGGGATGCCTAATGGCCGGAGCTTCGCCGGATGGCCCGCCTTCGGAATGTACGTCCGGCGCACGGGCGGGGCGCGATACGCGCCCCGCTTCAGGCGCGCCACGAGGTCCGCCACGTGGGCCCCCAGGTCTTGGCCGTAGGCCGCCAGGCGGACCCGGTCTACCCCCGGCGCCCCGCGGCGGTTCATCGGGTCGTACGTGTCGCGGAGACACTCCGCCGTGAGGGGAGGGGCCATGGCGGTGAACCGCTCGCGCGGCGCCGCCTGCGCCCGCTGGGCGATGCGTTCTCATCCCGTGTCCGGGTCGTTGTCCTCCTCGGTTGCAAGGGACGCGCCGACATTAGCCCGCGGAAACCGCGGACGGCCGTCCCCCGGTACGCGGCTTTCCCGCGCTCCGAGTACTATGCCGTCCTCCGACGCCTCCCGGCGCGTTGACCGCCCTCTGGCTGGGCCTGGGGTGAGGCATACGCTGGCGCGACACCGGGAGGTCTCCCGTGTTCCCCTGTCGCGGATTTCCGCCATGCCGCGCTCTCTGACCCCGCCGAGGTCCCCGCGTCCTCGCCGTACACGGACGCTTGTGGTTGCCTTCCGGGAAGAACCGCCCGTCGGCCCTCGGATAATACATTCACGAGGCTCTATCACTTCACCCGGATGGGTTGCGGCCTGGTCGTCGCGCTGTCTACGCTTCGCGACCGTCCTCGCGGACGGCCCCGCCAGACGCGCTTCGCCGTGGGGGGCTGGCCCTTCGGCGGCGGGAATCGCACCCGCTCCGCGCCATGAGCTTTCACGGCGCACACTCCTTTTTCCTGGCGTCCACGGCGATCACGGGTGGGTGGGCCGCTTGCGCGGCGGCGGTGCGGGCCGCGATGTACTGGAACTGGGCCTCGCGGTCGGGATGCGGGGCCCGGCCTTCCATCATCTGGCGGGGCGCTTGGAGGCTGAAGCCGACCGCGTGCCGCAGACGGCCCACGGGGGAGGGACTCACCGGGTGGCTTGCTGTTGCAGGGCGGCCGCCCACTGGGCGCCACGCTTACCCGTCCACCGCCATGGCGATTCCGGGTCGCCCCGGGTCGTGGGCTCGACCAACGCGAGCCACGCGGCCGCAAGCGTCGGGTGCGTCGTTGTATTCCCCCCTCGCGGCCGTCCACCGGGCCCGAATGCCGGCAGCCGCCGCGACCATCCGATAGTGCCTAGTGACGAACTCCTTTCAGCATCAAGCGGTCGGGATCCTTCGTCACCCACCGACGCAATTCCTGTGCTTTCGGGTTAACGATTCTGACGGGGCTCCTTACAGTGGGTCACACCCCAAGTCGTCCGGGCCATCCTGCCTCCCGCAGACAACTCCACCACCACGCGGGTGGATGTGTCGACAAACGGCGGACGATCGTGGTCCGTGACCATGGCTCCCATCCAGTCCGCCAGGGTCTATGACTTAGCGGTCGTGTCGGCTACCGAGGCGGTGCTCTATGTGTTGCTTCGCACGCTAGTGCTTCAGGTTTACGCCACCACACACAGGGGACAGCCGTGGCGGGCGATCCGGTATCCGATTCGACCGCGGTCTTCTGGTTGCGACTGGGGGCTTAGCAGGTCGGCCGTCCGCCCCGCACCGTGTACCACCGCGTCCGCCGCACATTCCGGGGTTCCCCCGCTGGTCAGCCTGCTGGCGGTGCCCCCCGATGGCGACCCCGGCCAACAAGGCAAACGCGGTTAATGTCGTGAAAAAATCGCGAAGATAATACACATGCAGCACGTAGGCCAGGACGGCACCGTTAGCAACCAGCACCAAAACCGCCTCCCACGATGTGTGCTGCGTCAGACTCCAGGCTTGGATGGGGATCCCGATCCCCGTTTCCAGCAGCACCAGGGCGGCGGCCCACGCGCTGACGCCAGAGGCCCAGCGCCTCAGCCGCGAGCAACACAGTCCACAGGGCAAACGTGATGCCCCAGCCGGTGCGGCCCGGCGTCAGTTGGGTGCCGAGCCAGGTCAACAGCCGGTGCACGATGAGCGTGGCCGCTCCCAGCGACGCGCCGGCTGTCAGGTTGAGCGCCCAGCCGTCTGTCCCCAGCGCCAAGCCGGCCACCAGCGCCGATGCCACGGCGCCGGCGCCCTTTTCCATCGCAATCAACAACAGCAGCCATGGGTGCGCCAGTGAGAGGGAAAGCCCACGTGGCCGCGCATTCCGTGAGGGCACTGCGCCACCCCCTGTCCATGGCCCGGGCTTACCGGAGCGTCCCGAGCCACGGGTCCCAGCAGAACGCTGGCGCGCCCGCGTACCGAGAGTCCACGGGTGCGTGCACGTGACCGTTGCTGCAGAGCGCCCAAGCCGCCTCCCCCAGGCACCCCCGCCACGGGCAACACACCGCTCCTGCTCCGCGAGCGGCTCCGCTGTTGATGGCGTCGACTGGGCACGACGGCTCCGTGCCCACACCAGTGCGCCCCTGTTGGTGGGGTGCAGTGCCAAAGACCGATCCGGGGCTCTGCCCTGTCCCGCTCTTCGGCGATCCGCGTCCCCCCATGCTCCCATCGTCTTACCCCTTGAGCGGCCCGGCGGCGACCGTCGAGCCGTCGCCTCCCATAGGCCAGGGGGCCGCGACGCACCGGCTGGGGCGACCGGCACCGCGGCCACAGGGAGCAACCGGGCGTCCGCCGCTCGGTGGACGAGGGGCGTTCCTGCGCGGCTTCCCCCACGTCGCTTGGTGGCCCCGCGTTGGAATGGTACTATTCGGTGCAAACGAACACTTGCCGGACGCGTGGCCGTGCGAGGGATGGGCCTGGTCGCGGCCAGCGGAACGCGATCGCTTCACGTCGATGTGGGTCAGCCTCGAGCCCAGTGACGAGAGGAGGCTAAAGTCATGACGGGCCCGGCAGCCGGTGGAGAACCGGCGGCGTTCCGACGCGGCTCCTGGGCCCAGCCACAGCGGTGGGCGGTTCTCACGGGACTCGGGCTGTTCCCGCTGTTCATTGGCAAGACCCTCGCCGACTCGACGTACATCCTCAATGAGTGGCAGGTCCTCATGGCGATGGGGGTGGGGGCACTCGTGGGGGGCATCTTGCTGGCGCTGGCGTGGTCGGCCGCGCGCGACGGTCACCACATTGTGGACGCGCTGGGGCGCGGCGGAGTGGTCCCGATGGCGGCGTTGTGGGTGCTGTGGGCCGGGACGATGGGGATGATGACAGTGCTGTGGGGGGGAGGGGCCCTGAGTGCGGTCCTGCCCGGATCGCCCCTCGTGTGGACCATCGCCCTGGGAGTGGCCGGCTTGGCGGTGGCGCTGGCGTGGCGCGCAGGATACGTCGGGGTGGTGGGGGTGCTGGCCGCCCTGACCCTGGCGGCCGCGGTGATCATCGCTCCGCACGTAGCGGCGACGGGATCGTCCTACACCTGGCACATGGCCGACGGGAACTGCGCCCTCTGCAGCTCCGGCCCGGGCCGCGGAGGCTTGCCCCCGTTTGCGGTGCGGTGGCCGTACTACTGGATGAGTCTGGTTAATGCGGCGGCTCTGGCCGCGGCTTGTGTGTTGACGTGGGGCCCCATGGCCGGTCCATCCGCAGGTGGGCGGTCCTGGGGGCCCGCGCTCGCGGCCGCTATGGTTGCCGGGCTGGCCCTGATGGTCATCTGGGCGGGGCAGTTGGCGCCGATAGTAATGGTGGCGTCCAACCCCGCATCCACCCTTTTGTCCCTTAATGCACTCGGTCCATGGCACAACGTCCTGGTGGCGGCCCTCGCCGGGGTTGCGATGCTGTGGATGGCCACCGTGTGGGCGGCAGGCCCGCCGAGCCGCCTCCTCGGGGAGCGGACCCAGCGGTGGTTGACGGGACTGGCGGTGTTGGCCGCATTGGCCGGGGCTTGGGCGCAGAGCCCCATACCCCCGAGCCCGCCCGTGCTTCACCCGAACACCATCCCGTCCCTTTCGGCCACTCTGGCCACGTTTGCCGCCCAGAACACCGCCGGGCTGCGCCTGGCGGGCGCCGCCTACGTCCTGGCGCCGCTCATCGCGCTGGTTTCGCTGTCGTGGGCGGTCGAGCGGCTGCCCGCGTGCCGCCGATGGGGGCTGCGGCCGTTGGGCGGAGCCCTCACGGCGGGGGTCTGGATCGTATCGATGGGGCTGGCCACGCCTTGGATCAGCGGGTTTGGCCAGTTTGGCGGCGGGCCGTTCCTCGACCGACTGGTTCCCGGCTTCCACCACCACGCCAACAGGCTGTGGACCGCTCCCGACTGGGCTCTGGCGGTCGGCATGGGGGCGGCCGTGGTGTTGTATGCGGGCGTTGTGTTCCTCCGTCGCTGGCCGCCATGGCACGGCGCTGGGGCCGGCCTCGTCTCTTCCCACCACGAAGCGTAGTGAGCGGCGGACGCCCGAGGCGCGCGAACGGGGGGCCAACAGCCAGTCAGCCCCCCATCGCTGAGGGCCCCCATCCGCCACGGGCCGGGGCGTCGCTCCACGGCGACGGCCCCGCCGGACCCCTGGAACGTCTCGGTCCCTGTCCCTGTTAGCTGTAGGAGATGCGCGGATCCACCAAACCGTACAGCAGGTCCGCCACCAGGTTGCCGATGACCACCAGGATCCCACCGATGAGGACCGCGGCCATGACGATGGGGTAGTCCCGCTTGATGGCCGCATCAAACGTCAAGAGCCCCATTCCCGGGATGTTGAAAATCTCCTCGATCACCAGCGCCCCGCCGAAGATCGTCGGGAAGAAGTAGCCCAGCAGCGTGATGAGCGGCAGCACGGAGTTGCGCCAGGCGTGCTTGAACAGCACGCGCACTTCGGACACGCCCTTGGCGCGGGCGGTGCGAATATAGTCCTGGACCAGCGTGTCCGTCATGGACGTGCGCATGTACCGCGCCCAGCCGGCCACCGTCCCAATGGTGAGCGACGCGATCGGGAGCACCATGTGATCGGCCCAGGTGCCGACGTTGCACACCGTGTTGGGGTTGCACAGGTTGCCGGTCGGAAACAGGGGAATATCGACGGCGAACCACACCAGCAGCAGGATCGCGAGCCAGAACCCCGGCATCGCGTACAAGAAGTAGTTGATACCCGTGGTGCCGTGGTCGAACCAGGTGTTCTTGAAGTAGGCCTGCACGCTGCCCAGCGCCACCGCGATGCCGTGAGCCAGCACATAGCTGATGCCCACAATCGCGAGGGTGACCGGCAACGCCTGCTCAATCAGGACGACCACCGGCTGCAGATAGAAGTACGAGACGCCCAGATTCAGGTGCAGGAGCTGCCAGGCCCAGAGGCCGTACTGGTCCCAGAGCGGCAGATTCAGGCCGAGCTCCCGGTCCACAGCCACCACGCGAGCGTGCGAGGCATGCGTGCCCAACATCTCGTAGGCCGGCCCCCCGGGGGTGATGTGCACCAAAAGAAAACTGACCAGCGTGAGGCCAATCACCGTGGGGACGGCCTGCATCATCCGCTGGAGCACGTAGCGGCCCATCTCTTTCACGGCTCCTTTCCCGTCCATCAAATCTTCGGATCGGCCTGTCGTGTGCGTGCGGGGTGGTCAAGTGTCGACCAAGCCGGCCGGACGGCTGGGCAATATGCGAAGAAGTGCCCATCATTCCTAACGCCCGGGGCGCCGCGAGCGTTGCAGGACGCATCGCAAATTGGCAAAACATTGCGTCGACTGGACCGAGTGCGGCACGGGACGGTCCCAGAGGTCGCCACTCCCGTCCCTGTCCCGACCTCTTGCGGCATCTTCCCCGTGCCCACTGTTCCGGACAACCGGCCGCCATATATCCCGGCCGTGTGGATTGGCGTGGGTCTCATGCGGTACACGCGGCCGCTACCCTGCCCTGCCGGGCCGGCGGGGGCAGCCGGCCCGCGCGGCCCCGGGAACAGATCGGCAGGCACACGTTCAGAGAAGAGTTTGGGGAAGAGTTCGGGGATGAGTTCAGGAGTGAGTTCCCAAGACCTTGTGAGGGGGAGTGTTCGTGACCAGTCAGTCTGTGCCCGCTTCGCGCGGGCCGGCCACCATCAGCCGGATCCGCGCGTTCGCCATTCGGCTGCCGTTGTCGGTGCCGGAATACGCCATGTCCCACGAGCGGGTGATGGCGCACGTGGACACCACGGTCGTCGAGATGGAGAGTGCGGACGGGACGCGGGGATACGGGGAGGCGTGCACCCTGGGCAGTTCCTACATTGACGGGTTCGCAGGGAGCACCGCTGCCGCGGTGCACGAGCTGGGGGGTGCGCTGGTCGGGCTGGACGCGCGTGACGCCGGCGTACTGAATACGGTGATGGACCGCCAGGTGAAGGGACACCGCCCGGCCAAGGCGGCGCTGGACGCGGCGGGGTGGGACCTGCGCGGCAAGCTCCTGGGGGTCCCGGTCTATACCCTGTTGGGGGGGCGCCAGCAGGAGAGCTATCCGGTGTTCCACCCGGTGACCCTCAGCACGCCGGAGGCCATGGCGCGCGAGGCGCGGGACCGGGCCGATGCGGGCTATCGCCACTGGCAGCTGAAGCTGGGCAACGATCCCGTCGCCGATGCCCAGCGCGTGCACGCCGTAGCCGAGGTGCTGGCCGGGCACCGCGACTTTCTTACCAGCGACGCCAACGGAGGGTGGACTCTGGCCGACGCCATCCGGTTTGCACGGGCAGTCGAGGACGTGGACACCTACGTCGAGCAGCCGTGCGCGACCCTGGCTGACATGCACCACCTGCGAAGCCGGCTCCGCCAACCGATGGTGGTGGATGAGGCGGTGGTCACCGTGGAGGACCTCCTGGCCTGTGTGCGCCTCAACGCCGCGGAGGCGCTCAACATCAAGCCCGCTCGCGTGGGGGGCCTGACGAAGGCGGCACGCATCCGCGACGTGGCCCACGCTGCGGGCGTCATGGTCATGGTGGATGATCCGATGGGGGGCATGGTGGCCATGGCGGGCATCGCGCATCTGGCGGTCAGTTGCGAGCCGGGGCAGCTCTTGGCCGCGACCCACATGGCGTCCACGCACATTGATCCCCGTGCGCTGGCCGCGACGGTGGGCGGACCAGTCGTCCGCGAGGGCCGCGGGTGGCTTGGGGACCGGCCGGGATTGGGGATGGACGTGGACGCGGCCGCCTGGGGCGCGCCGCTGTTTGTCATCTCGTGACCGGCGGCCCGCGCAGCGGTGGAGCGCGTGTCGTGCCCCACCCGCCCGCGAGACCGATGCAGCGAGTCGGCCCGAGTCAGCCTCTCGCAATCTCGGTGTCCCGCCGGCGACGAGGGGGCGGTCCGAGCAGTGCGCGGCGTCCGCCCCACGTGCTGCGCCGCCGGACCCTCCGCCCCGTTCGGCGTCACGAATGGTTGCCCACGACCGAGGACCCGCATCTTCGGCTCCGGTGCACCCGGTGAGGCTGAGGACCCCCTGCACTCGGCTGGGGGCACGGTCGCAAGCCCGCTCCTAGACCAGGGTTCTAGGTAGGGACGACCGCCGGCCCCTGGGTGGGGGCCGGCGGTCGTCCCATCCCGAGAATTGACCAGTGCTGGGCTGGTCAGCGGGTGGCGTGCGCCAACCGGCCTTGGACCGCCGCCACGGCGTCCTGGTCAAGCGTCTTGGCCCCGCCCAACGCCTCCGCCATCAGCACCAGTTCAGCCGCCTCGTCCAGCGTCGTGAGCAGGCGCGCGGCACTGGCCGGACTGTCGTGAAACACCAGCACCCCGTGATTGGCCATGATGAGCGCGGGCAGTGCCGGGTGGCTCTCCACGACTTGGCGAATGCTGCCGACGGACGCTTCCGATCCCCGAGGCGCCCAGGGCACCACCGGAATCGCCTCGGTGACCCCGAAGCGCAGCAGTGGCTCGTACGCCAGGGGAATCGGGCGGTGCGCCACCCCAAACGCCGTGATGTGGGGCGCGTGCGTGTGGATCACCGCCCCCACCGTGTCGCGGAGGCGGTAGATGCCGGTGTGCATCTGAATGACCTCTTCGTTGGTGGCGTCCATGTCCCCCTCCAGGACGCGACCGGACAGGTCCAGCAGAGCAAAGTTGGCCGCGGTCAGGTGCGCTACGGATCCACCGCTGGTCATCAGGACGCGGTCGCGCCCCACCCGTGCCGAAAGATTCGCGTGCTGGCCCCGAAACATCATGCCCGCCTTCAGGAGCGCGTCGGCGGCGGCGATGAGGCCGCGTTCGGCGTCTGGCCGGGAAAATCCGTCGTGGCTCATGGGATCCCTCCTCGTGTTCGTTTCGCGCAGTCGCCCGGTGGGTTCGGGGCGGTCCCAACCTTCGTTTATGTTGCGTCAGCCGGGGCCGTCTATCAGCGGGCCGCCCCGAGCGGATGGCATACCCCTAAGGGTATATAATACGCCTGCCGGGACGGGCCGTCGACCGAGACAGCCGCCGCAGCGAAGACGGGGAGGCCAAAGCAGATGCTGGGAGGTTTGTGGGGATCCAAGGTGCCGAGCGTGTCGGCCGATGAGTTGGCGTCGCTGCTCAAGCAGGAAAAGAAACCCCTGGTGCTGGACGTGCGGACGCCCGGCGAGTTTGCCCACGGACATGTACCGGGGGCGCGCCTGGTGCCGCTCGGCCAGTTGGGCCGGCATCTGGCGGAGTTGCCGCGGGACCATGACATTGTCACCGTCTGCCGTTCGGGGCATCGGGCGCTCATGGCGGCGCGCCAGCTCGTGCGCGCCGGATTTTCTGTCAAAAATCTCACCGGTGGCATGCTCACGTGGACGGGCCCGACCACGAAGGGCTGACCACCCTTAACGACAGGGCGGCCAACGGTCAGCGCACCACGTCGGCGGGGAAGTCGTCGAACGCGCCGTCGGACGTCATGAGGGGCAGGTGCTCCAGAATGGACTGGGCTGCCAACATCCGGTCAAACGGGTCGCGATGGGCGTTGGGAAACGAGCCCGCCAGGCGGGCGTGTTCCACGGAGATGGCTAGGGTGTCGGCGCCCAGCCTCTGGATGTAGTGGCCGACGTCGGCCAGCAGAGGGCCAGCCTCTGGCAGATGGCCCAAACGATGCTTGGTCGCCATCTCCCACACGGACGCGGAAGACACCCAGAGCCGGGTCTCCGGGTCCTCGATGAGTTTGCGGGTGCGGTGAGGAAGCAGATCCGGAGACCCGATGGCCCAGAGCAGAGTGTGGGTATCCAGGAGGTATCCTATCGGTCCCACGCGTCCAACTCCTCCGCCGGCAGGGGTCGAAAGAACTCTGGCGGCACATGCAAGGGCAGGAACCCCAGTTGCCGCGGCTTCGGACTGGGCAGAGGGACCAGCAGCGCGTACGGAACCTTGCCTTTGGCCACGATGATTTGCTCTCCCGCCCGCACGTCTTCCAGCAACCGGGACAAATGGGTCTTTGCCTCGTGGACCGTGACCACCCGCAATGTGACACCTCCCGAACTAAGGGTACCAGACTAAGTTTCTCCGGGCCAGTGGTAGCCGATGGAGTCATGGGAAGCGGACGGCACGTGCCTCACCCGGCCGACGGGCTACGTCCCCGGCCGGCCGGATGACACACCAGGGCCGCCGTGGTCGGCTGGCAGCGAACAAGCGCGGCGTGGCTGGTTCGCCAGGCGGCGAGGACCTGCACCACCACTGGGCTGCGCCGGGCGCGATCCCCGGGAGGGAGATGCGGTACGCCGCCCGGCCCACACACCGGTCCGCAGTGAGGACCCCATGCTGCGGGTTCTCCCACAGCACCGCGCCGCGCCCGGGCCACTGGGCGCTGGTCAACATCGAGACCCGGGACGTAGGCAGGGATCCCAAGACCGTCGACCTCCAACAGGGGCAACCCTGCTGGTGCCACGGGGCCCGTCCCATCAACGGGGACCGGAGGTATGCCCCGATGAACCCGTCCGACACCCTGCACCATCAGGAAAACCAGCACGGCCAGGAGGACCGGCAGCACGAAGAGGGCTTGGCCGCGCCATGGGCGCCGGCTCCGTCTCGCTGACGGTGACCGATAGACGAGTGGCGGACGGCGGGGGTGTCGGGAACGTCCGACCGGGGGCGGACCGTCCGACGGGGCACGGGTTGTCCCATCACAAATTTTTGGATGGCCGCCGATCAGCCGCATGTCCGTGTCGCCCGAGTGAATCGGGCGGACACGTGGGGGAGCAGCCCTCGCGGAGCGGCCCACCGGGCTCGCGGGGGCGCGCAGCCACAGCGCGGCGCCAGCGCGGCCAGCGC
>JAJYPH010000064.1 GCA_021795575.1 Bacillota bacterium | reverse complement strand
CGCCGCCGCGCCGACGGCCGCGTGGCGCCGGCTGCGCCGGGACCGCTGCCGCGGGGTCGTCACCAGGGCCAGCAAACGCATCCCGCGTCATGGGGTATCAGGGGTCCGCGTTAAAGGGATCCCCTCTGGCTGACCGGCGGCCGACTATTGTCCACAGGGCGAGGCGGCCGAGGCGGGACCCCCTGTCGGAAGGCCCGCCCGCTGGTTGGGGCGGCCGTGCCGGATTCTATCGCGCCGCATCGGTTGCGTCCGTCCCCCCACTTTGGCCGCGGCGTGAGCGAATATTGTGATGCTCCGACAAGGCCCCGACACCGGACTCCCATGGGGAAGGACGCTCATGGCGCACCTTCTGAGGTACTGTGGCCGGCTGGGCGTGGCCCGGTGATGGGCCCGAATCCATGGAGTCGGGCGAGGGGGCCCGGGAGATGAGCGGATAGAAGTAAAGAGGAGGCAGACGATGTCCAAGCCCAAATGGGGAGGGTGGCGCAGCGTGCTGGCGGTTGGGGGGAGCCTCGGGCTCGCCGCTATGACCACTGTGCTGCAGCCGGCGACGGCCAATGCGGCGACGAGTACCTGGGCGCCCACGGCCACGAAAGCGGTGCAGTTCAGCAGTGCCACCAATCTGGGTGCCGTGGCCGGGTCCACACCTATCAGCATCACGGTCGGGCTGGCGCTGAGAAACCAGACCGCGCTGTCCCAGTTCATCACGGACGCATCCAATCCCAGCTCGTCCGAGTTTGGCGCGACGTACACCCCGTCTCAGTTTACGGCGGCCTATGGTCCCACCACCAGTGCCGCCGACGCCGTCGTGCAGTATCTAGCGAGCCAGGGATTTACCAATGTGCAGGTGTCCTCGAACCGGATTCTGGTGACGGCCCACGGCACGGTGGCGGAGGCCGAGAAAGCTTTCGACACCAGCCTGTCGAACTTCAGCCTGAACGGCACCACGGTGTTTGCCAACACCGCGCCCGCCATGGTGCCTGAGAGTCTTTCGGGGATCGTGGTGGGTGTGTTGGGGCTCAACAGCGCGTTCAAGTTCACCGCCGCACCCGTCAAGGCGTCGTCCACGACGGCAACCTCGAGCCTCCCGAACTACCCGCACGAGTACTCGCCGCAGGGATTTTGGCAGGCATACCAGGCCGTGGGGCAGCCGACCGGCTCCAAAACCACCATCGCCACCTTTGCCCAGGGCAACCTGACCAATCCGCTGTCCAACCTGAGGACGGAGGAAAAGCTCAACAACCTGCCGCAGGTGCCGGTGACGGTGGAGCAGGTGGGCATCGCCAGTCCGTCCACGGCGGGCAACCTGGAGTGGGACCTGGACAGCCAATTCTCGTCCGGGATGGCGCAGAACGTTTCCCATTACTACTTCTACGACACCACGTCGCTCACGGATTCGGACCTGGCCCGGGCGTTCAACTTGTTTGCCAGCCAGGATCTGGCCAAGGCGGGGAGCGCGTCGCTGGGAGAGTGTGAAGCCTATCCCTACCTGGACGGGTCCATGCTCATTGACGATGAGATTTTCGCCGAGGCGGCCGCCCAGGGGCAAACCGTGTTTGCCAGCGCCGGGGACACGGGTGCCACGTGTGCGGTGGCGCCCACCAACGGCGTTCCGGACTCGGGCCTTCCCATGGTCAACTACCCCGCGTCGTCTCCCTACGTGGTGGGGGTGGGTGGCACCACCCTGCTGACCAACTCCAACGGCAGCTATTACGAAGAACTGTCCTGGAATGCGGGCGGAGGTGGCATCAGTCAGTTTGAGACGGCGCCCTACTGGCAACAGGAAGTGCTGCCTGTGACGGCCGGGACCACGGGCGACCGCGGCGTGCCCGACATGGCCATGGACGCCGACCCGGAGTCTGGCGCCAACGTGTACAGCCAGAGCTATGGCGGGTTCATTGGCGTGGGGGGCACCAGTCTGTCGGCGCCGCTGGCGCTGGGAGTGTGGGCCCGCATCGAGTCGGCGTACGGGAATCGTCTGGGCTTCGCCGCCCCCGTACTGTATGACGTGTACATGAGCGGAACGTGTCAGACCGATGCCACCACGCTCGAGTACATCTGCTCGACGCCCGCCTTCCATGCCCCGGTCGCCGGCTTCAATGGCCTGTACCCGGAGACGCCGGGCTACAACTACAACACGGGGCTCGGAACGTTTGACACCGCGGCCATGATGTCGGCGGTGGCGCCGTTCGTCCCGGCCGCCAACCCGGCACCGCCGGCGGGCCCCCCTCCGGCCCCCACGCCGCCGCATGGGGACCCTCAACCGCACGGGTAGGCAGCGGGGAAGAGTCTCGGACGCATCAGAACGCCGCGGGGAGCCAACCTCGCGGCGTTCCTTGTCGGCTGTCCGGACCCTCGCGACCGCCAAGCACGCCAACCGGGGCGAGTGGTCGTGAGTTTGTCGGCGACAGCCGACGCCGCGCCGCTGGTTGTGGACCGGTGTCAAGAGGCGATGAGAATCTCTGGGCGACGTGGGGGATCAGGTGTCCTCCGGACCGGCGCCGCCCCCCAATTTGTGGCCCGGTCGGCGTACTATAAGTAGAGGACGCGGTCGGCTGCCGCAGAGGAGGAGGGTCCGATGGGTGGTTCGGTGGGTCGTCCGACTGTGCGCGGGGGCGGAGGCGTCGAGGACTCACCCAAAGTCCCACGCCATCTCCTGGTGGTGTCAGGCCATCCCGGAAGCGGAAAAACCACGGTGGCGAGGCAGCTGGCTTTAGCGCTCGCCTGGCCATTGGTGTCGCGTGATGACTTGAAAGAGCTGTTGTTTGACCATCTGGGGATCGGCGACCGGGAGTGGTCCAAGACGCTGGGCGCGGCGAGCTACGATCTAATGGACCGCACGCTGGGCCTGTTGATGGAGACCGGGGCGGGGGTGGTGGCCGAGGCCAACTTCAGCGCCGCGGCCGCTCGGTCGCTCCGCACCTTGGCGCAGCGCAGGGACTATGCGGTGCTGGAGGTGTGCTGCTCGGCTCCGGCGCCTCTCCTGGTCGCCCGCTTTAGCCGCCGAGCGCACGAGGGCCAGCGCCACGCGGGCCACCGGGATGCCGACAACCTGGCGGAGCAGGCGGCGCGCGTGGCGGTGCCGTATCAACCCCTGGGGGTGGGACCGGTCCTGCCGCTGGACACCACCGAGTTGCCGGCCGTGGTGTTTCAACGCGCCGAGGAGTGGGTGGCGGCTCAGCTGGGCGGCCTGCCGACCGACCTCCCCTCGGGGGCGCGGCTGTAGACCGGGCCGCGTCGACTATACTAGGGCTACTGCATCGCGTCGTCTTCGTCGGCCGGCCGCGCAGGAAAACACGCCAGGAGGGAACGCGTGCCCAAGAAAACCGTGTACGTTCGCGAAACGGATCTGCCCCTCTGGGAACGCGCGGAGGTGCTGGCCCAGGGGGACAGCGTCTCCTCCATCCTGACCGAGGCTCTGCAGCAGTACCTGGAAGGTCGGCAGGCGCTCACCGCGACCGTGCGTTTGAAAGACGGGACCGACCCGATCGCGACGCGGGTCCAGCCGGTGAGCTCCGGGTGGATGCTGGCGGTACCCGACGGACCGGCCGGTCAGGCGCTGTATCGGGCGGTGGAACAGGCGGGGTTGGGCAAAGCGCCGCCGCGGGGCGGCGGCCAGCAGTGGGTGTGGGTGCCGGCCACGGCCGTGGCCTCCGTGTGGTTCAACATGCCCAGTACCGCCGGCGGCGCCGACTATCCTCTGCTGGCCCGCCAGGCGTGGCCGATGCTGGTCGAGCGGGCGCGGGCGGAAGAGACGGTCACCTATGGCCAGTTGGGGACGGAGCTGGGGGGGTTGCATCCCTTGCGCCAAGTGCCCCAGATGCTGGACGTCATCGAGCAGTGGTGCCTCGGGCACGACGCGCCCGACTTAACCGGGGTCGTGGTCAGCCAGAGCAGTGGCCTGCCCGGTCAGGACTACTGGAGGCAAAACAACTGGGGGGACCTGTCCGTGGCCGACCGGGTGGATCGCTGGCGGCAGGCGCTGCGCGCATTGGCCCAGCATGCCTGGCCCGCGGCCCCGCCGTTTTAGAGGCCCGACGCCGCCTGCCAGGAACGGACGGCCGCCTCGACCCCCCCGGTGCGGTGCAGGATGGCTTCCAGCGCGGACAGCACGCGCGTCACCGGCTCCAGCTGGGCCCCTTCGCCCATCGTGCCGATACGCCACACGCGGCCTTTGAACGGACCCAGCCCCCCGCCAATCTCGATACCGAACTCATTCAAGAGCTGTCCGCGCACGGCACCGTCGTCCACCCCGTCGGGAATATGCACCGTGGTGAGCGAAAACAGACGAAGGGCGGCGTCCACCACGAGCGAGAGGCCCATCGCCTGCAGGCCCGCCCACAGGGCAGCGCTGGCCCGCCGATGGCGGGCGAAGCGGGCGTCCAACCCCTCGGCGCGGATGCGCAGGAGCCCTTCCGCCAAGCCATAGATCATGCTCACCGGGGCAGTGTGGTGGTAGAACCGCTCGCCGCCCCAGTACCGCTCCAGCATGGACAGATCCAGGTACCAGCTGGGGACGGGCGTGGAGCGACGGCGCAGGATGGTGAGGGCCGCCTCCCCTGCGGTGAAGGGCGCGAGTCCCGGCGGCACGGCCAGGCACTTCTGGGTGCCCGCGTACACGACATCCAACCCTCGTCGGTCCACATCGACCGGCATGCCCCCGATGGCGGTCACCGCATCCACCAGGAAGAGCGCCCCGTGCCGGTGGACCAGCTCCGATAGGCCGTCCAGCGGCTGCAGAACGCCGGTGGACGTTTCCGCCATGACTAGGGCCACCACGGCATACGGCGCCGAGGCCTCTCTTAGGCGCGTCTCCAGCTGGCCCGGATCGAGCGCTGACCCCCAGGGCACCTCCAGCACATCCACCAGGCCGCCCTGACGGGCGGCGGCGTCCGCCAGGCGCTGGCCAAACAACCCCGCCACCACCACCAAAATGCGCTGGCCCGGTTCCACCCAATTGGCGACGGCCGCCTCCATCCCGGCGCTGCCGGTCCCCGACAGGGGCAGAGCCAGCCGGTTCGTGGTCCCAAACACCCACCGGAGCTGCTCGGCCACCTCGTCCATGATGGCCAGGAACGCGGGGTCCAGGTGGCCCAAGACGGGGCGGGCCATGGCCAAGCGTACCGACGACGCCACCGGCGACGGTCCCGGTCCCATCAGAAGGCGTTCTGGGATGCTGTTGGGATCACTCCATGCCACGTGCACCACTCCCCTGGATATTGCCCGGATGCGGACCCGCAAGGGTCAGACGTTGGTTAGACGGTAGCACCGGGGGCGGCGTCCCGCAAACGGCAGGCCCGACGCGGGCATGACGGACCCACCGCGGCGGCGGTGCGGCCCGCCGGCCATTCGGAAGGTCCTTGTCTGACAACGGCAAAAACCATGATCGGGGATAAGGCCGACGCCGCGCCCGCACGGCGGGCACGGCGGCGCACCGGCTCAGTCGGCGTCCACGGTCACGGCGAAGTTTTCTCCCTCCCACCGGTCCGAGGGGGCCCAGCGAAACGTGAATTGAATGGCGGTGCCCGCAGTCAGCATGCCCGTGGGGAGGTCCGCCACGTGCACTCCCCACCCACGGTCTTGCGTGGGGGTGTCCGCGACCGTTTGCCAGTCGTCGGCGGTCCAGTGCACCACGGACGGTGCCCCCGTCTCCACGCGCAGGGTCCGGGCTGCCGGCACGTGCCGGATTTTGTGGTTGAACCGCCAAGCCACCGGCGGCGGGGCCGTCGGGCGCTCGAGGTAGCGGGCCACGGTCTGGGGCGGGCAGTCAAACACCCGCCCGTCGGTGATGGACCGCACCAGCTTCAAGTACTCGGCGTGCGCCCAGACGAGCGGCATCGCGGAGCCGGAGGGGCGGCCGCGGTACAGTTCCCGCTCGCGCAGGTCTTCCGCGTCCCATACTTGCTCTGGCAGCAGTCCCCCCTCCCCGGCGAACGACTCCATGGTGGTCAGGAGCCGCTCCGCCTCCTCGTGGTCGCCAGCAGCCAGCGCGTAGTGCGCCCGCTCGCCTGTCAAGAGGGGCCACAGCCGGCCGATGCCGGTCCCGTCAAACGGGGACCCGTCTTCGTGTTCGCCGTAGCCGTCTTCGTTGTACCGCCGCCAGCCGGGACCCGTGGGGGTTTCGCCGCGCAGCAAGGCATCGATCACGGCGAGGGTGTTCCGCACGCGCGGGTCGTCCGGCGCGCGGAGGCCGAACCGCACCAGCGCCAGCGCATCGGTGCTCACGATGGCCTCGGCCGGGCGGTCCGTGAATCCCGGGGGGCGGTTCTTAATGGCGACGGCGGGTGCGCTCGCGGGGTCCAGATCCATGTCGGGCGGCGTGATGCGGACGTAGTAGCCGTCCACCCCCACCTGGGCGGCGGTGGGCGTGCCGCGTACGTAGAGCCAGCGCTCCACCTGCGCATTCCAGATGTCGGCGGTTTCCCTAAGGTACGGGGCGCTGTCGGGTTCGCCCACCCCCTCAGCCAAGTCTGCGGCCGCCAACAGCGCCGCAATTTCGGCCGCCAGCGTGAATGGGGTGTAGCCGCCATCTTCCTCCCACCGGTCTTGGGCGGTCACGGGCCCGTTTTGGACCAGGAAGGCGGCGGCCCGGCTCACCATCGGCCAGAGGCGTTCCACATCGGTGGCCGACAGGACCCCTTCGCGCCGGGCCAGGTCCACCAGCAAAATGGGCAGCGCCGTTTCATCCATCTGGACACCGGACCAGTACGGCGTGCCTTCCACCCACATGTTTTGCAGCCAGTGGCCGTCCGCTTCCTGGGTTGCCTCCAGGTAGGTGAGCGCGCGGCGCACCGACTCGCCGTCACCCGCCGCCAGGAGGCCCCCGGCGGCTTCGACCATGTCGCGCGACCACACCAGATGGTACCCTCCCAGGTCGCCGTCCCCCTGGGCAAATCCCCAGGGCACCGACAGGCTCGCCAACAGCGCCCCAGACACCTGCTTGGATTCATGGACGCGGACCATGGTCGCGCTTAAGGCCCAGAGCCGGCGGGAAGACGGGCGGAGCGTGGCTTGCCAGCGTTGCCAGGGTTCGCAGTAGGCGGCCCGGATCGGGTCAAAGCCGGTGGCCAGGGCCGCACGGGCCTGGTGGCCCGCTTCCTCAGGGGAGCGGGCCACCGCCAGCGCCAACAGCAGGGGGCCCCGAGCCATCGGGGGGAGAAGACCCGTGAGCGCGACGTTGCCGTCGGTCGCCCGGTCGAAATGCCAGGTGAGCCGCCCATGCTGCCGCAGATCCTGCCACCCATCGGATGCCCCGACAAACCCCACGGACGTTTCCTGGAACGCCACGCTGCTCATGAGGGCGAGCGCATGATCCCCGCGGGCGGCAAACAGGGCCGGCACCCCCTTGTAGTCGCCCACCCAGGCCGTGTTGCCGGCCCCGTGGTTTTCCAGGTGCGATGCCAGGAGCACCGCCAGGCGATCGTCAGGCCCCTGGCTCTCAAACACGATCCGCTGGAGCACCACCGGGCGCAGCGGGTCGGTCAGAATATCCTTCTCGAGGCGGTAGCGACCATCCGTGGACGTTCCCGTGATGTGGTACCAGGGGACCCCCGTGAGCGGCATCGCCGTCGTGTGGCTGGCGTCCCGCTTTTCCTCGGAAAAATACCCCTCGGGCCCGACGACCAACAGTCCCAGGTCCCGGATGGCCGCCAAGTCCATCCGGGGCGCGTACACTTCGTTCAAGATGCCGTGGGACAGTGTGAACCAGATGGCGCTTTGGTCCAGCGCGGTGCCCACTCCGCTTTTTTGGGCCGAGGTCCACCGGCCCGGGGCGCCCGGTCCACCAAACGCTTCCGCCATGGTGCGAAGATGCTCCTTCCGCCTGATGCCGCCGACGGGACGGGCGGCCGCAGGACATGCGTCGCTTAGGTGTGGTGAGCATAGCGCGCGTCCGTCGGATCACCAAGCGTGCGGGGCACATTCGCCCGCACGCCGCCCGGCCGCGCCGGTGGCCGGCCGTCCCGCGACTCCGCGTACAATAGGAGGCCATGTCTATCTCTCCTGGCGATGCCGCAGAGTCTGGCCGTCGCGCTGGCGCGGTACGCGCAAGATCGCCATGCGGTCAGCTGGATGTCATCATGAGACTGTGGCAGGAACTTCGCCCACGGACGCGAAACTCGACTCGAGTCAGCCCGTGGGGATCTGCCCGAGCGGACTGCCGCCGGTCGCACCGCATTCGAGGAGGCGCAAACATGGCGCAGGTGACGTTGGAACACTTGGATAAGGAGTTCGGCCAAGTCATGGCCGTGCGCGATTTTACATTTACCGTCGAGGACCAGGAATTTCTCGTTTTGCTGGGGCCGTCGGGATGCGGCAAAACCACCACGCTGCGGATGGTCGCCGGACTGGAGGAGCCAACGCGGGGCACCATCTCCATCGGCGGACGCGAGGTCACACAGCTCGAGCCCAAGGACCGGGACATTGCGATGGTGTTTCAAAACTATGCCCTGTACCCGCACATGACCGTGTTTGAAAATATGGCTTTTGGCCTGCGCATGCGGCGCTACCGCCCCGAAGAAATTCGGCGGCGGGTCGAGGGCGCCGCCGAGATCCTGGGCCTCGGGCCGCTGCTGCAGCGGCGTCCGCGTCAGCTGTCCGGGGGCCAGCGGCAGCGGGTGGCGTTGGGCCGCGCGATTGTCCGGGAACCCCAGGTGTTCCTGATGGACGAGCCCCTGTCCAACCTGGATGCCCAGCTCCGTGCCCAGACGCGGGCGGAGTTGAAAAGCCTGCATCAGCGACTGGGGGCCACCGTGATGTACGTGACGCACGACCAGGTGGAGGCGCTCACCCTGGGTACGCACATCGTCGTGATGAAAGACGGCGTGGTGCAGCAGGCCGACACTCCCGACGGACTGTATCGACGGCCCGCGAACCAATTCGTGGCGACGTTTGTCGGGACGCCGCCGATGAACGTGCTGGCCGGCACCCTGGAGACCCGCGCCGCGACCCTGGTCATGCGCCTGGGCACCGAGGCCGTCGTGGTGCCGTCACCAGACCGGGCCGCCGTCCAGGCGTTCCAGAGTCCCCGCGCCATTCTGGGGGTGCGCCCGGAACATGTTCATGTGATGCCTCACGGCGACGACATTCCCCTTACGGGTCGGATCCGTCTGGTGGAACCCACCGGACATGAAACGCTGGTGTACCTGGATGTGGCCGACCAGTCGCTCATTGCGCGGGCGGACGGCGCCTTTCGGGGCGAATCGGGGCACGTGCTGACCGTGGGCCTCGACCCGGTCGAGCTCCACTGGTTTCACCCGGAAACCGGAGCGCGCGCCTCAGCGTAACGTACCGGACACGCTGAAAAAAATTGCGCCAAGCCCCATTCCCCCTGCAGGAATCTTCGGACCTGACGTCGAATCTACGTGATTAAGCGTTTCACCAGGAGGTCGGCCGTGAAAAAGACTGCGCGCATTACCGATGTCGCCCGCTATGCCGGGGTGTCGATTGCGACGGTCTCCTACGTGCTGAGCGACAGCGGGCGGATCTCGCCCGCGACGCGGGACCGCGTGCTGGAGGCTGTCGAAGCACTCGGCTACCATCCGTCGGCCCGGGCGCGGTCGCTGGTGCTGCGGCGCAGCCGCACGGTGGGACTGGCCGAGCCGCAGCACACGCTGCGCTCTGACCCCTGGTTTTCGCTGTTTCTGGCCGGCGTCGCGGATGTGTGCCGACAGCGGGGGTATCATGTGATGCTGATTGCGCCGCTCTCGGGGTCGGGTGACGAAGCCGGTCTCGCCGCCGTGGCACGGTCTGGTTTGGTCGATGGGGTGATCCTGATGGAGTCGGCGGATGCGCCATCCACCCTTCAAGCCCTGGAGTCGGCGGAGATGCCGTGCGTCATCTATGGCCGGACGGACCGCGGCCCCTGGGTGGACATCGACCACGAGGCGGGTGCGGCGCTGGCGACGCGCCACCTGCTGGACTTTGGCCATCAGCGGATTGTCCATTTGGCCCTGTCCGAGGACACCGCGGTCGGACGCCTCCGGCGGAGAGGATACGAGCAGGCGCTGAGCCACGCCGATATGGGGCTGGAACCGCAGGTCATGGTCACGGACGGGTCGTTCGGCGCGGGCTATCATCGGACGACCGAGCTCATGTCACAACCCACGCGATGCACGGCCGTGTTTGCGGCCACCGACCAGTTGGCACTGGGGGTGATCAAGCGCGCGGGCGAGTTGGGCGTGGAGGTGCCCCGTCAGCTGTCGGTGGTTGGCTTTGATGACACGCCGGCCGGCCGACACGCGGAGCCGCCGCTCACGTCCGTCGCCTACGACGTGGAGACGCTCGGACAGGCCGCCGCCGACCGCCTGCTGGACCTGATTGACCGCCAGGCCGTGGCGCCGCTGGTGGTGGCGCCACGGCTGGTGGCGCGAGCCAGCGCGGGCCCCACTGGGTTCGTGGGAACGCCCGCCACGGATCCGGATGAACCCGTGTTGAAGGCGGGAGCGGCCTTTGCGGTGTGGTCGCATCACGGCTCGTTTGAACCCGCCTCGGGACGGCAGGGGGTGTACTTGGCGGACACGCGCCTGGTGTCCTCGTACCGACTGTGGATTCAGGGTGAACGGGTGGCGCCCCTCAGTCTCACGGTGGGGGACGAGGGCCGTACGCTGGACGCCGTGTATGTGTGGCAGGAGCCGGCCACCACGTTTCGGTTGGAGCGGCGTGTGGCCCTGCAGGAAGACGGATTCGTGGATGAATGGCACTGGGCCCGTTGGGGTGAGGTGCGGCCGATCACGGTGCGGTTGCAAGTATCCAGTGACTTTGCCGACCTGTTTGAAGTGCGTGGTACGCCGCGACAGCGGCACGGGCAGCGGCGGGTCACTGTCGGGGACGGCTCCCAACGGATCGAGTACGCGGGCTTGGACGGACTGACACGCGCCGTCTCCATTGAGGTGGGGCCCCAGGCGGGCGCGTGGCGAGATGATTCTTGTGAATGGACCGTGGGGGCGGCGTCGGATGAGGCGGCGACGGCCGGCGTCATCACGGTGCGCGTCGCCTGGGAACAGCCGGGCCGCTGCGAAGGGCAGGGCGGCAACTCGGCCACCCGGTGGCCCGTCATCCGCATCGCTCATGAGGGTACCCAGCGCGTCCTGCAGCGTGCCCAGCGGGACCTGGACCTGTTGGCAGCGGACTTTGGCGCCGGGAATGTCCCGATGGCCGGGCTGCCCTGGTTCGGCGCACTGTTTGGACGCGACTCGCTGACGGTGGCCTGGCAGACGCTGGAGTGGACGCCGGATGTGGCCCTGCGCGTGCTGTCCACGCTCGCGCTGTATCAGGGGCGGCAGCACAATCCGGACACCGAGGAAGAGCCGGGCCGGATTGTGCACGAAATGCGCTGGGGGGAGATGGCTCGCCACGGCGAAGTGCCCTTTGGCCGCTACTATGGCTCGGTGGACGCCACGCTGTTGTTCGTCGGGCTGTATGGCGCCACCTGGGTGCGACGGGGCGAGGGCGCGTGGACCAACACCTTGCGGCCGGCCGTCGACGCCGCGCTGGCCTGGGTGTTGGCGCACGTGGACTCCGATGGGTTGTGCCGGTTCCAACCGCAGTCGGCCCGCGGCTTGGCGATTCAGTCCTGGAAAGACTCCGCCGACTCGATGGTGTTTGCCAACGGCGAACACGGCCGGCCGCCGTTTGCGGTGGCGGAAGTCCAGGGCTATGCCTATCGCGCGTTGGTGCTGATGTCTCGCTTCTTTGCCGACCACCGTGAGCCGGAGAGAGCCTCGGACCTGCGCGCGCGAGCCGAAACCATTCGCCGCGCGTTTCACGACCGCTTCTGGCTGCCGGAGCGCCAGTACTATGCGCTGGCAGTCGACGGGGAAGGGGCGGCGGTCGACGGATTGTCGTCCGACCCGGGACAGTGCCTATGGACGGGCGTGGTGCCCAGCGCGCAATCGTCATGGGTGGTGAAGCGTTTAACCAGCGCGGAACTGTGGTCGGGGTGGGGGATTCGCACCCTGGGAACGGACGAGGCGGCGTATGACCCGTACAGCTATCACCGCGGCAGCGTCTGGCCGCATGACACCAGCCTGATCGCGGCGGGCCTTCGGCAGTCGGGGTTTCTAGAGGACGCCGCGTGTGTGGCGGACGCCTTGTTGGAGGCGGCGACGCGGATGCCCCACCATCGTCTGCCCGAGCTGTTCAGCGGGGAGCCTCGAGCAGCGGGCGGACCGTTTCCCTATCCTACGGCCTGCGCGCCGCAGGCCTGGGCCAGCGCGGCACCGTTCCTCCTGATGACGGCACTCAGCGGATTCCATGTGGACACACCGCGGCGGGTGGTGCACCTGGCACCGCTGCTCACGACCCTGGTGCCCGAATTGGTGGTGGAGGGCGTGGACATCGGGGGCCGCGCGGTGGATTTGGTGTGCACCCCCTCCCGCGTGGCGGTGGAGGGTCTGCCCCCCGGCTGGCGGAGTGTGTGCCGGCCGGCCGTGGCTGTGGACGCCCGAACCCGGGTGCAAAGTTTGTGACCTGCATTTGGGGCTCACTGCATTGGGTGAGCTCACCCGCCGAGCGGGGCCCCGCTCGGCCGCGACGGTATCGGACGCGACGCGCGCGCGTGCGGTGGACGGGAGGACGGCAACGGCCATCGAACCCGGACACCCGCGGCGCAGCGTCGGAACGCAGCAGTCCCTCGGATTGTGATAAGGAGGATCTTCGATGAATCAGACGACTGGCCGCCATCCGGTGCGGCGCGGCGGGGCTCTTCTGATGGGCAGCGTGCTGCTGGCGGTGCTTGCGGCCTGCGGTTCTTCCACCGCCAGCAGCAAGACCGTCACCATCACGCTGTCGGGCTGGACCTCGTCGCCCGTCGAGGCCCAGCTGATGCAGAAGGAGCTCGCGGGCTTCACCAAGTCCCACCCATCCATTCACGTGAAGTATCGGCCGATCGCCGGGAACTACGAAGCCGTGCTGAAAACCCGTTTCGTGGCGGGCGACGCCCCTGACGTGATTTACGTCAACAACGGCGGCGAGTCCAGCACCTTCATGAAGAACGGGGACATCATCTCGCTGAATCCGTATATCAAAGCCTCCGGGTTCCAACTGTCCCAGTTCTATCCGAGCGCTCTGGCGCTGTTTCAGTCCGGCGGCAAAACCTACGCCATTCCCAAGGACCAGTCCCCGCTGGCACTGTTTTACAACAAGACGCTCTTTCGTCAGGCCGGCATTTCGGCGCCCCCAACCACGTGGACTCAGTTTCAGCATGATGCGCAGCTGCTGACCCGAACCGCCAAGCACCAGTACGGGCTCATCAACTCGGTGCAGGAGCCGCGGTGGGCCGAGTTCCTGTATCAGGCCGGGGGTGGGGTGATGAACAGCGGGCAGACGCGGTTCACGCTGACCTCAGCGGCCTCCTTGCGCGGGTACCAGTTCTTCGTGAACCTGTACCGCAAGGGATATGCTGCCGTGCCAACCTCCGTGGGCGCCACCTGGGGGGGCCAGGCGTTTGGCATGGGTCACGCCGGGATGGTGCTGTCGGGCAACTGGCTGGTGCCGTTTCTGAACCAAACGTATCCGCACACGTCCTACGGCATTGCCCCGCTGCCGGCCGGACCGAAGAACAACGTGTCGCTGACGTTTCCCGTGGGCTACGGCATCACCAAGGACTCCCCGCATCCGCAGGCCGCGTGGACGTTGATTCAGTACCTGACCAGCGTGTCGGGCATGACCAAGTGGATGAACCTGGGGCTCGCGCTGCCTACGCGGCCGGCCCTGCTGAGTCTGCCGTACTACCACGCGCATCCCGTGCTTCAGGGACTGCTCCAGCAACTGCCGCATTCCCTGGCGTGGACGTTCCCACCGGGGTTCGTGGAGTATTCCTCCACCACCATGACCGACCAAACCACCCTGGCGATTGAGGGCAGGGAATCGGCGGCGCAGGCCCTCGCGAACATGCAGAAGGCTGGCCAGGCCATTCTGCAGAGCAACAGCTGAGATGGCGGTCGAGCGTGTGCAGACGGGTTCGAGGACGCGGGGGGCCATCCCCCCGCGCCGGGCCCGCGTGCCCGGCAGCGGGCGCTGGCGGGAAGCCCGGGCCGGCTTGCTGTTCCTCCTTCCCAGTGTGGTGCTCCTGTTTGTGTTTGTGGCGGGACCGGCACTTTATGCGTTCTACCTGAGCCTCTTTTCGTGGAACCTGCTGAACCACATGCATTTTGTGGGGCTGTCCAACTTCTCCGGGCTGTGGGACCTCCCGCTGTTTTGGACCGCCGTCGGGAATACGGTGCTGTTTGCCGGCGTCGTGGTGCCCACGCAGACGCTCATCGCGCTGGGCATTGCCGCCCTGATGAACCAACACCTGCCGGCGCGGGGGTTTTTCCGGCTGGCGTTTTTCTTTCCCGCCATCAGCTCATCGGCCGCCATTTCTATCATATTCATGTGGATATATAATAAGTTTGGCATATTAAATAGTTTGCTGACTTCGCTGCATCTGTACGGGCCGAACTGGCTGGCGAATCCTGTGTATGCCCTGAAGGCCATCATGATTATGAACATCTGGACGACGTCGGGGTACTTCATGGTGGTGTTTCTGGCCGGGCTCCAGTCCATTCCCCGCGAGCTCTACGAGGCGGCCGCCATCGACGGCGCGGCAGCCTGGCAAACCTTCCGGTCCATTACGGTACCGCTCTTGCGCCCGACGACGTTTTTCATCGTGGTCATGGGGGTCATCGGCACCCTGCAGATGTTTGACCAGTCGTTCATCCTGTCGCAGGGCACCGGCGGGCCGCTGCATTCCACCACCACGATCGTGTTGCTCGTGTACCAGTTCATCTTCTCCTACGGCAAGGTGGGTTTCGGCGCGGCGGCCACAGTGCTGCTGTTTGTGTTCACGCTGCTGGCCACCCTGGGCATCAACCGGTGGCTGGGCACCGCGACGGAATACTGACCGAAAGGGGGTAGGGCCGTGATCCAACGACGTACGGCGACCCGGTGGATTTCGCGAGGACTGTATCTGGCCATCCTGACCGGTGGTGCGCTGTTGATGTTCGTGCCCTTTGCGTGGAGCCTGTCCACGTCGCTGAAGGGACTCGGTCAGGCCATGACCTACCCGCCGGTGTGGTGGCCCCACCCGTTCCAGGTGGCGAACTACTCCAAAATATGGCACATCGTCCCCATCGGCCAGTGGTTCATCAACAGCGTGCTGGTGGCGTCGGCCGTGACGGCCGCCAACCTCATCTTCGACTCACTGGGCGGCTATGCCCTGGCGCGGATGAAGTTTCCGGGCAAACGATTTTGGTATATGGGCATCGTGGCCATGCTGATGATTCCGTTTCAGGCCGTCATGCTGCCACTGTACATCGTGATGAAGGATCTTGGACTGTTGGACAACTACGGGGGCCTGATCGCGCCGGTCGCCGTGTCGGCGATGGGCATCTTCCTGATGCGGCAGGCGTTTTTGGCGCTGCCGAGCGAACTGGAAGACGCTGCGCGCATCGATGGCGCGGGTCGCTTTCGGATGTTCTGGCAGCTGTCCTTGCCGCTGGTGACGCCGACGCTCCTGACGCTTGCGCTCATGATTTTCCTGGCCTCGTGGAACAACTTCCTGCTGCCGTTGCTCGTGGCCAACCGCGAGTCGCTGTGGACGCTGCCGCTCGGGATTGTCATGTTTCAACAAGAGTACTTCGTCAACTGGCCGTATCTCATGGCGGCGGCGGTGCTGGCCACCCTGCCCATTGGCTTGGTGTTTTTGGTGTTTCAGCGCTGGTTCATTCGGGGGGTGGCCACCACGGGTCTCAAGTGATGGCGCCGGTGGGGAAGCGGCCCGGGATATCAGGGGCCTCCCGACAACGCATACGTGGTGCACAGGCTTGGGCTCTGCTGCAAGATCAGAACCGTGGGCACATACCGGGAGCGCGCGCCTGCCGCCGGGGCCAGCACGGGCAGTCCGGTGACCTGGGCACCGGTGGGCGTCAGTGATCCGTACCGCGCCGCCGCCTGCCTGCACGCGATGGTGCCTGGGTTTACGTACGCGCGGTCGCGATACCACACGCGATCGTACCCGTAGACAATCCAGTGCAGGTCGTGGGCCGGGCTACCCTGCCCGATGCAGACCACGGACGCCACTCGCCAGCCGGTGGCCAGCCCCAAGGCCACTGCTACCACCCATAGCCCCCATCGTTTGCGCACGGCATCCCTCCGACGCCAAAGGTCGCCCGCACACCGATGGATGTGACAAACGCCTGGAGGGTCGGAAGACCGCAAAGATGAAGAGAGGCGAAGGCAGGCGAAGACAGGCGAAGAGAGGCGCGGCCAAGCCTCTCTTCACCTTCCGGATCC
>JAJYPH010000267.1 GCA_021795575.1 Bacillota bacterium | reverse complement strand
CGCCCAGGCCAGCGCCGCCACGGCGACCGGGGCCAGCGCGGCCCAGATGGCCGCCGCGCTCCCGGGCGCCGCGCGGGCCACGAACCCAGCCAGGAGCATGAGACCCAAGGAGACCGCCACCATCCGGGCGGGAGCCAGTTTGAAGACCATGCCAGCCACCGTCAGCGCCTGGCGGGCGGATTCGACCGCGCGGGCATGTCGGGCCTGGCGGCCGAGGCGTGCCACCAGCGCGTCGTGCGCCGGGACCCCAAGCGTGTCTGGCTCACGCCAGGCTTCCCAGAACGCCTGCTCCGCGTCGCAGAAACCCAGTTCCTGCCAGTCGCGCTGGCGCTCGTCCGCCGATCGGGTCGGGCGAACCGTTGGACGCATCACTCACGACCTCCTTCACGCGAGGGGATCCCGGTGGGCCCCGCCGACCCAAGGGGGTCCGTGTCGTCGTCCGGGGCGAGCAGGGCGGCCAACCGACGATACGCCCGATGCAGCCGGGTTTTCACGGTGCCCAGCGGGACGCCCAGGATCCGGGCCACGTCCGCGAGCGGCTGGTCGGCGAAGTAGTGCAGCGCAATCGCTTGGCGCTGCTCCAGGGTCAGCTGAGCCACGGCGGCCGCCAGGCGTTCGCGGTCCACGATGCGGTCGGTCCAATCGTCGGACGGGGCGGACGGCTCCGGCGGCTCGGCCATCAGGTGCTCCCGGCCCCGCCGCCGTGCGTGGTCGATGGCGAGATTCTCTGCGCAGCGATACAGCCAGCCCGCCACGTGGTCGAGGGGCACCGGCTGGCGCACTAGCCGCACAAACGTGTCTTGCAGAAGGTCTTCCGCCACGGCCGGGCGACCCGTTAAACCCAGCAGCATGCGGTACAGCGGGCGCTCAAAGCGGGTCACCAAGAGCGCCATGGCCCCCGCCGCGCCGTCCTGCGCCGCCCGCAGCAGCCACTCGTCACTCAGGTTGTCGTCCACGCTGGCGGGCGCACTCCCTCCGGTCGCCCACAAGACCTGACCCGGGCCGCCGACCGCCACCGCCCGGTCGTTCACGGCCTGCCCCCGTGATGGAGCACCTGACGCGTCAGCGCCGTCAGGCGCGAGGCGCTGGGCCACCCGTGGCGCAGGAGGCGCCCGAGACCTCGAAAGTATGCCCGCGTGTGCCCCGGGGACCACTGCGCAAATAACGTGGGATTCGGGGGGGGTCCCCAGCCGGCGCCGTCGGGAACCGCCAGATTCACGAGGCTGGTCATGGCGGTCAGGGCGGGCATCTGCCATGCGGGCATGGGCAGCAGGGGCAAGCCCGCCGCGTCCAGCCAGCGGGACGACAGTGCCGCCCACAAGCCGCGCGCCGCCGCCGGGGGGGCTGCGGCCGCCGTGTTGGCGTAGGGGGCTTCGAAGGCGGAGAACACCCCCATCAAGGCGTCGCGCTGGTGAGGGGTGTTGCTGTAGTGGTCCCACACGACCGGGTTGGGGTTGCCGAGGCCGGTCATGAAGGAGCTGCCCGGCCCCCAGGGTTCCGCGATGAGCACCGGACGGTCGACGCCCATCGCGTGGGCCCACGTCGCCAGGGCGTTGGACCAGCCCAGCGTCCCCGGTGGCAGGTGTCGCCACGACCAGGCCGTCTCCGGCCCGGACCAGATCTGCGCCCCGGACTTGGCGGTGGGCACGAGACGGCCGCCCACCAGCGTCGCGCCCGTCGTCCTCCGCCGCCGCGCGTGCCCCGGGAGGAGGCGACCCAGATTGGACAGGATCACCGGGGGCGGGGCGCCACTCCGGGCGACCGTGACGGACACCGTCATCGCCTCGGGGTGGCGCGGGTGGGCAAAGTCGGCGGCAGGGATCGGGTACCAGGTGCCCGCCGGCAGGAGGACAGACCCAGTGCTGGTGAAGGCGGTCATCGGGTCCGGCAGGGAGGGCGGCGTGGGCCCCAGTACCGCGTCGAGGGTGCGCCGCACCTGGGGAATGAGATTGATGCCCAGGTGGATGCCGCCACCGTACCGAACCGTGAAGGCACCGCCGCTGGGCACCGCCAATAGGCCGTCCGGGCGCCGGCGCACCGCCAGGGGCCGACCCGCGCGCACGATGGACTGGACCGTGAGCTGGGGGTTGAGCCATAGCCACACGATCCCCGGACCGCTGGGCGTGACGGTGGCAGCGGCGGACAGTCCGCCTCCCGGTCCGAACGTCACGGTCAGCCGTTCCCCGGACAGACGGGGGCCGTGGATCCGGCTCAGTATTGCGGTGGCCGGCAGTGCCACCGTGTCTGGCCGGGTGGCGAGGGCGCTGGCCACCGCACCCGCCAAGGTCGCCGCCCAAACGGCCGACAGCGCCCACGCCATGGGCCGCTCGCGGCGGGGCCAGTGCCACTGGCGGCCCACGGAGACGGCGGCGCCGACACCGAGGGCCAGGGCCATCCCCGCCACCGTCCACCAAAACACGCCCAGATACGGCCCAAACCCGAAGGCGGCGTTGGACTTGTTGACGAACCAGCCCCAGGGCGTCGTCGCCAAAAAGGCCCCCAGTCCCTCGGTCCAGGAACCGCCGCCGTCGGACAGCAGGGTCCCGGCCGCCAAGCCCATGACCGGCAGGCCCACGGCCACCAGGCCCGCCCAACGGCCCGGCATCCACGTGCCCACGACGGTGCCAAACGCCAGCATCAAGGCGTCGGTCAGTCCGAGGATGGTGACGCACGTCAAGACGGATCCCGCGCCCACCATGACGCTGCCGTGGGACAGCACCAGGAGGACCACCAGGAACCCCCCGGTGGTGACCGAACCCCCCGCCAGCCCGCTGGTGAGCGGGGGCAGCACCGCCGCGCTCATCAGGGTCGCCCGGCTGGCCGGCCAGCTGGGCCGCAGCGTTCCGGCGGCACGCGGCCGGTCAGGCAGCGCCCAGCGCACGCCCGCGAGAGCCCAGGCCAACGGCATGAGCGGCACCACCGAGGCCAGCACCGCCACGTTCACCAACGGCAGCACGCCTTCGCTGCGAATCACCAATCCATAACCCACGACCGGGGCCGCCATCCCCACCGCCACCAGCATGGGTCCCTCAAACCCGCGCCAGAGCCAGGTCCACCAGCGCCGCCACTCCGCGGTCCACACGTTCATGTGTCCTGCCCAAGCTTCCCGTGATAGGCGTGCAAACCGGTCGCCAGCCCCCACGCGACGAGGCCCAGCACCGCCAGATCCACCCGGTTGGCGGCCAGCGCGGCACTCGCGGGGTACGCGCCGGCGGCAAACAGCATCCACCACCGGGGATGGGCCGTTCGCGTGACGTGCATGGCCATGAAGGCGGCCACGCTGATTAGGACCGTGCCAGCGGCAGCTCCTTCCAGTGAGTGCAGCACCTCGGCGAGGAAAAACAGCGCACCGCCCAGAAGCAGCGCGGTGGGCCCCACCAGCACCGCGGCCGCCATCGGCGCCACGGGCGGGTCGGCGGGCCATGCCAGCGGCAGCAGTGCCGCGGGCACGGCCACCAGCACCAGCAAGCCCACGAGCCAGACGGCCGACCGCGTCCACGAAGACACCGGGTAGGTGGCCCAGATCGCCCGACCCCGAGGGCGCAGGTCCTCCAGGCACACCAGCATCCAGGGCAGTGCCAGCTGCGGCAGCCCGTAGGTCAACGCCATCGCGAAGTCCGCCTGCCCCACGCTCGGGGACCCGTGCGCCGGCGCGAGCAATGCCGTGGGGGTCACCGCCAGGTGGGCCGACGCGCGCGTGAGCGACAGGGTGGCGCCCGCGGCCGCGAGCCCGAGGCCCCAAAGCCATCAGTCCGCCGCGCGGCGCCACTCC
>JAJYPH010000063.1 GCA_021795575.1 Bacillota bacterium | reverse complement strand
TGTCGGACTCGTGCACCAGGAGGTCGTAGACGATGTGAAACCGGCCCATGTCCTCCAGCTGCTCGTGCACCAGCCGGTCGGTCATGAGCTGGCCCACCCACGCCGTGCTGTTGTCCTGTCGCTCCAGCGCCTCCAGCGCCGCCTGCTCGCGCGCCTGCCATTCGGGGTCGCTCGCCACCCGACGCGCCACCTCGGCGTACAAATCCCAGCAGAAGTCGTCAAACCGATGCGAGGGGACGGGGTCGGTGAAGTCCAGGTGCATGAGGCCGACGAGCGTGTCGGCCACCTGCTTGCCCAAGTCGTCGACGTAGTTGTGCACCTCCACCGACGCCCCCACCCGGCGCAGCAGACGCGCCAGCACGTCGCCTACCACGGCACTCCGCAGATGGCCCACGTGCATCGCCTTGTTGGGGTTGACCGATGTATGTTCCACGACGACTTTCCTGCCCTGGGTTCCAAACGCCGGCAGGTCGGGTCCCAGGATCTCGGGCCAAAAGTCCACCGTGAGGTTCAGATGGCCTGGGGCGGCCGCGTCCACGCCGGTCACCACGGGACAGAGTGCCGCCACCCGCGGCGCCAGCGCGCGGGCAATGGCCAGCGGGGCGCGGCGCGCCACCTTGGCCAAGCCAAACGCCACGTTGGTCGTATAGTCGCCAAATTCCGGGCGCGCGGACGGCTCCACGGCCAGGTCAAGCGGTACCGGCAGCTCCAGGTGTTCATCCGCGGCCCACGCCCGCACGGCGTGATGGATGCCGGCCGCAATTTCCTCCACCAGCGGTCGGCGCCCGCTGATGAGGCTCGTCGCGCGCTCCAGGTCGTCCCGATCCGTACGCCCATCCCCTTGTCGTCCTGTCCAAATTCGTGAAGATATAGAGACGATGTTAACAGACGAGTGGCCGCGGGGGCCATCAGAGTCGCCGCGGCCCCGATCCGCCCGAGACCGGCGGGCACCGGAGACGGGCCCACGACAGCTTACGAGAGGATGACGGCCTTGGACTACTATCGCTACCACGGTCTCGGCAACGACTACCTGGTCATCGATCCCCGCGAAACCTCCGCCGTGACGACCGTGCTGACCGAGGAGACGGTGCGGCTCATCTGCGACCGCCACGTCGGGCTCGGATCCGACGGCATTCTCTACGGACCCGAGTTTGACGACCCGGACCACCCCGAGCGGCCGTGCGTCCGCATCTTCAACCCCGACGGGGGCGAAGCCGAGAAAAGTGGCAACGGCACGCGCATCTTCGCGCGCTACCTGGTGGACGGCGGCGACCAGCGCGTGGGGGAGCGGTTTGTCATCCACACCAAAGGCGGTCCCGTGTCGGCGCTGGTCACCGACCCCCGCCAGCGCATTGAGATGGGCATGGGTACCGTCAGCTTTCACAGTACCGCCGTCGGGATGACGGGTGCCGACCGCGAGGTGGTGAACGAATCCCTGACCGTGGGGCGCCGCCAGCTGGTGGTCACAGCCGCCAGCATTGGCAACCCGCACTGCATTGTCCCGGTGCCCCACGCGACCGCCACGCTGGTGCAGGAACTTGGGCCGGCGATCGAGCGGCATCCCGCCTTCGTGAATCGCACGAACGTGCAGGTGCTCCAGGTGCTGAGCCGGTCGGTGATTCACATTGAGATTTGGGAGCGCGGGGCCGGCTACACGCTGGCGTCTGGCAGCTCCGCCTCGGCCGCCGCCGCCGCGGCGGTGCGGCTGGGCCGGGTGAACCGCCGTCTGGAGGTGCGGATGCCGGGCGGGTCGCTCCAGGTGGCCGTGGCGCCCGACTGGTCGGTCACGCTGGTGGGACCCGTCGAAGCCGTGGCGTCCGGGTACTGGAGCGCCGACTTCAAGAGCCGGCTGGCTCAGCCGGGCTGAACGCGGGCGACGCCTCCCGAGGGATCCAGGCGGGCCAGGCGCCACGCCACACCAACGCCAGGCGGTGGCGGGCCCGGCTCGCCGCGACGTACAGCGCGTGGCGGGTGTCGGCCCCTGGGTAGGCCGACACATCCGCCACCACCACCGCGTCAAACTCCAATCCGCCGGCCAGCGCCACCGGCACCACCATGACCCCGCCGGGAAATTCGGCGGCCGCATGGTCCACCAGCGTCACCGGGCGGCCGACGGCCGGCCCGAGATGGTCAGCGACCGTCCGGGCCTCCGCGCTCGTTGCGCAGATGACGCCTACGGTGGCCTCGTTCGGTGCGCGCCGCACCTCCCGGACCAGCGCGTCGGCCCACGCGTCCGGGGAGGACGGTACCCACGTCGGCGCCGCGACCGCCCCGCGTCCGATGCCAGCCGGCCACTCCACCGCTGCCGCCGGGGGCCCGGACGATTCGGCCACCAGCAGCCGGCACCAGGCCGCGATGGCCGGCGCAGACCGGTAGCTTTTCGTGAGCACCACCCGGCCGACGTCGTCGGCGGGCCACGGCAGCGCTGGCTCCGGGCTCCAGGACAGTCCGGGCACCAGCGCCTGTTGGCTGTCGCCCACCATCGTCACGGGGACGTCGGGCACGAGACGGTGGAAGACCGCCAGCTGGCACGCCGTCAGTTCATGCGCCTCCTCCACCATCACCAGACGCACGGGCCAGGGGAGCCGCGGTCGCAGCAGCGAAGCCCGCATGTAGGCAAGCGGGCCCACGTCCTCAAACGGCAGCGGCCCGTGCTGGAGGCGGCGCCGCACATCCGCCAGCAGCCGGTCCACGTTGGTGAAGCCCATGTCCGCGGCCGCGTGGCGCCATGACACGTGCTCCCCATAGAACGATCGGTACATCGCCCGCCAGTCCAGCATCTCGCCATGGGCCACCCACTCCCAGAGCTCCTCCGCCCCCTGCTCCACACGGCGCCGCACGGCCTGGCGGAGGTCGTCGTCCCCCAGGAGTGCCTGGCTGTCGATGAGCTCGGCCCGCACTCGGGCCCCTACCCGGCGCCGTGCGCCCCGAATGCGCTCGGCCAGCTGGTCCTGAATCAGGCCGAGGCGCACCGAGACGGGCCGAGCGCCCCACCGCCCGTGCCACCAGGTGCCGAGCTCCTGGCGGGTGGCCACCACCACGCCCTCCCACACCACGTCCCGAAATGGGGGCGGCTCCTGGGCGAGGTCCGTGAGCCACCCGTCGATCAGGGCGACAAATCGCGCTTCACCCCGGAGGCGAATGCCCTCGACCCGCAGCGCATCCATGGTCCCGGCCATCCAGGCGTCAACCAGCGCCGTGCGCGTTTCCACGTGCGCAGCCGGCAGCCACGGCGCCACGAGGTCGCCCCAGGTGGCGTAGCGCGGGTTCTCCTCGCCCAGCTCCGGCAGGACGTCCGAGACGTAGTCGGCAAACATGCGATTGGGCACCACAAACAGCATCTCGGAGGCCAGGAGCTTGGGCCGGTGGTACAGCAGGTACGCCAGCCGCTGCAGCGCGACGGCCGTCTTGCCGCTCCCGGCAGGCCCGGTCACCACCAGCACCCGGTGCGCGGCGTCGCGAATGGCCCGATTCTGCTCCCGCTGGATGGTGGCCACAATGCTGGGCATGCGGGCTCCGCCCCGCGCCGCCATCGCGCGGGCCAACAGGTCGTCCCCGATGTGCAGCGTGGTGTTGAAGAAACCCACCAGCGCGCCCCGCTCGATCTGGTACTGGCGCTTTTGGACCACGGTGCCAGCCACCCGCCCATCGGGCCCCGCGAAGTGGGCGTGTCCGGGCTCCGCATCGTAGTAGAGACCGGCCATCGGGGTGCGCCAGTCAATCACCAGCGGTTCGCCGTCGTCGTCCCACACGCCGCCGAGGCCCACGTAAAACGCCTCGGCGCCGTCACGGGGCTCTGGGTCGGTCTCCACGAAGTCCACCCGCCCGAAATACGGTCGGCGCACCTCCAGGCTCAGCTGCCGGAGCCGTCGGGCGCGTGCGGCCGCCTCGGCCTCCAACCCGGCGAGAAGCGGCATGTTCTGCGCGCGGTCCAACAGCTGCGTCGCTTCGCGAGCTTCTTCGTCCGTCCACCACCGTCTGAGCCCCGCCAGCTCATCCCCCACGCGCGCCGCGCCCTCGCCTTCACGGGCCTGCTGCCCACGAATCCGCGACAGGACGCGGCTCAAATACGCCCGTTCCTCCGCATCGGTCTCGGGCCGATGTCTGCCCACGTACCGTCCACCTTCCGCGTACACCGCGCGCCAAAATCCGGACACCTATTGTACCCGGTGTCCCCGGTGAAGGCACGGACGCAAGCGACTGCGCGGTTCTCTCTGCGTGGGCTGAAGGTGGGACGGGGATGCCGGTTACAAACGAGCGACAGTCTCCGCACAGCACCGCGCCGCATCCTCCGGGCGCACGTCCAGTCCGAGACGCGTCCGCACCGACGCCAGGTGGGCCGGCACCTCCGGGATGCAGGGACAGGCGGCCAGCACCTCGCCCAGCCAGAATCCTGCCTCCGCCAAACTGCCTACCGCCTCCGCGCGGCAGGCGCGCTCATAGTAGACGTGAACGGGGTGTACGTGCAGGACGACCTGAGAGCGCTGAGCGCGGCCCGGTCGGGGGTGCCAGGCCAACAGGCCCCAGACCTGAAGCCGTCCCAAGGTTTGGCGCGCCGACCGTTCAGAACAGTCCCAGAGCCGCGCGAGGTCTGCGATCGTCGCCGTCAGCGTGGCGTCTTGACGGTCGGGCGGCGCGGAGTGGGCCAATGCCAGATACCGATTCAGGAACACCGAGCCTTTCGGTCCACTGTTGACGGTCACCGCTCCGCCTCCCTGGATTTGCGTGTCTGGCTCGCCACGAGCTAGCCCGGCGGCGTCGGGCAACACACAGTCGGGGCCCAATCTCGACGGGGCCCCCCCGGTGCACTCGATTCACGCTGGCTCACATGGAACACCTCCCACCGACGGCCGTCCGGATCGGTCACCCAGAACTTCGCCTGCCGCGAGTGGCAACACTCGGTGTCCGCCTCCACGGCCGCGTCCGCTTCGCCATAAACGGCTCGGACGCGTCCCAGGGCAACATCCACGTCCTCGGCCAACACTTCGATTCCGTAATGGCCGCCGCCCCGCACGGTGGCGCCCTCCCCAGCCGTCAGCGCCAGCGTGCCCGGGGTCATCCAGGAGAAACTGGGCATAGCCCGAAAACCTCCGTGCGGGCGCCTGGCCCAGCAGCGTCGAGAAGAAGCGCACCGAATCGTCCAAGCGGGCCACGGGCAGCGCGATGTGTACTCGGGTCAATCATCTCACCTCCGCGCCGATCGTAGCGCCCCCACGCCAGGCAAAACAGGGAGACGTGCGGACCATATCCTGCCGGTTTGGCGGCTCAGGACCCGTGGGACTTATTTGCTTGTCCGCCGGCTTTTCGGCAGGGATTGACCGCCTGCCTGCGAATACCTCTTGCCGTGCTGGTAGGGGTGGTGTCGATTCGCGTCGTTGTGTTGCGTTGAATGGAAAGGTGGCATCGCATGCGGTCAGGACGCTTGAACTGGTGGTCGGTGGGGGTGGGATTGGCGCTCTTGGTGCCGTTTGCTGGCACGGTGCACGCGGCGGGTCGCCTGCCGGCCACCCGCCCCCTGAATGTTCCCGGCTACGCCCAACATGTTGGCCCGATGCGCCCGCTCGCCGGGGGTGCCCCGGTCCAGGGCACGCTGGTGCTGGCCCCGCGCCATGCGGCGGGACTGCAAGCGGCGGCGGTGGCCACCGTCACCCCGAGGAACGCCGCGTACCATCACTGGCGGAAGCCAGCCGCCATCCTGAAGGCGTTTGGCCCCAGCGCCTCGGCCCTGCACAGCCTGCTGGCGACTTTGCGGCAGCAGGGTTTTCACGCCTCCGCGAACGGATGGGTGGTGAACGCGTCCGCCCCGGCGGCCGTGTGGCAGCGCGTCCTGGGTCTGAAGCTGGGCACCGTGGTCCGCCAGGGACACACGTATCGGGTGCAGGCGACCGCCGGTCTCGAGCCGCCGTGGATGAGCCCGGTCGTGCTGGGCGTGGACGGACTCACGACGCTGCCGCCCCCGGCGGCCCCCGGGCACCCGGCCATGGACCGGGTGGCCACCACGACGAACGCCCGGACCCGCTCCACCCCCGTACCAAAGAGCTTGGCGGTCACCGCCCAAAATGGCGCGTTTCAGGTGACCGCCATGATACCCGGCGGGGTCAGCAAGGCGACGGGGCAGCCGGTTCACGTAATCCTGACCGCCACCATGAACGGGTCGCCGGCACCAAACGCTGGCGTCGTGGGCGCAGCGGTCGCCGGGAGCACCAGCAGTGGCCAGCCGGTGTGGTGGCGGTGGTACCGGTACGACGGCACCCTTGAGCTGCCCATGCAAACGTACCACCCCCTATCCGCCACGCTGAACGTCACCGTGTACTCAGCGGTCGAAAGCGGCCAGCCCGCACCCGGCGCCGTCGCCGCGACGGTGACGCTGCCCACGCTGACATGGACCGGTGCCAGCACCGTACAGGGGCTGGACGCGGCGCAGATCAACTCCGTGTACCATGCCTCCCACTTGGCCGCCACGACGCAAAGTGCGCCCGCCCCGACGATTGGCTTGTATGAGGGCGAGCCGCCCTCGTCGTCCATGATGGCCGCGCTCTCCAGCTTTTCCACCGCCAATGGGCTCACGCCCCCTTCGGTAGCCACCTGGAACGTGAATTACGGTACACCGGGGCCGGGAGCGGGCGGTGAAGAGAACATGGACCTGCAGGCCGTGGAAGCCACGGCGCCCGGCTCCCATCTCCTGGTATACAGCGATCCCCAGAACGATATGGCCAACACGCTCAACACGGTGGCGCAACAGGATGCTGTGAGCGTGTTCAGCATGTCGATCGCCACGTCGGGCGCAGCGTCCTATTTATCCCCTCTGACGAACACGCTGGCGCTCGAAGGCATCACGGTGATTGCGTCGGCGGGTGACTGGGGCACCATTACCGGGTGCGGTCCCAACCCGAATGCGACGCCCACGATGAATCCCTCGGGCGTCTGTGAGCCCGCGGACTTCGAAACCGTGACCGCCGTGGGCGGCACGGACGTGTCGGTAAACCAAAGTGGCCAGGCGTATTACACGCAGGCGTGGGGCGGCGTGTACCTCTCGTCCCTGCCCACGGTGCTCGAAGCCTATGTGCTGTCCCAGTTCGCCGCCTCGGGGGGCGGGTACAGCCAAACCCAACCCGTCCCGGCCTGGCAGCAGGGCTTCCTGCCTGCTGCCGCCAGTGGCAAGGGCGTTCCGGATGTGGCGCTGCTGGCGGATCCCAATGTGGCCGGCATTGGGATGTACGATCGCAGTGGACAGACCGGGATTGGGGGCGGCACCAGCCTCGGCGCGCCCCTGCTGGCCGGCTGGGTCGGCGACGTAGTGGCGGAGACCCGGCAGAGCCAGGGGGACATCGCGCCCACGTTTTACGCGCTGGCCAGCGCCGACCCTGGGGCCTTCAGCCAGGCGGCGCGCGGAGACAACGGCGCGTATCAGATTACGAGCCTGGACAACACGCCCGGGACCTGGAATCCCGTGACGGGGCTGGGCTCGCCCAACATGGATCTCTGGGCTGCGTTCGTGGAGAACGGGGGCTCGCTCGCTGCGCCGGTGGTCAACGCGCCCTCGTCGGCATCTTACGGGTCGCCCGTCACCGTCGGGGGCAGTTGGGCGGGCACGACGGGGGCAACATTTCAGTACTGGTGGCAGGATCCACGCGACGGCGTGTGGCACAACAGTGGCGCGTACGCGTCCGGTTCCTACAGCTTTATGCCGCCGGTGCCCGGCACCTTCCCGGTGCTGGCGTACGCCCAGGCGGCGGGGCAGTCCCCCACGCGCACCGCGACGGTGAACGTGACGGTGTCCACCACCGCGCCCATGGTGTCGAACCTGGTGGTCCACTACTCGGGGTCCCACGTGGAACCTGCCGGGTCCACCGTGGCGTTCACGGCATCCGCAACGGACAGCGGCTCGAACCCGGTGTATCAGTTTTGGGTGCACGGGCCCAACAACGTCTGGCAGATCGCGCAGAACTACAGCCCGACCAACACGTTCACGCTGTCCAATTTGGCCCCGGGCTCCTACACCATCGCTGCCTACGCGCTGGACCAGCAGCAGGTGGCGGCGGGTGCGTGGAACCAGGTGTACGGGTACGACACCGTGGTCAATGTGGGCAGCAGCGTCGCGCTCAGCGTCCCTGCCACCGGGACGGTGGGCGCTGCCGTCCCCATCGCGGCCGCGGCGACGAACATCACCAACCCGGTGTACCAGGTGTGGATCCAGTCGCCCAGCGGCTCGTGGAGTCAGAGTGGCCCCTACAGCCCCGGCAGCGCGTACACATTCACGCCGACGACTGCGGGTACCTACACGGTGGTCGTCTACGCGAAGGACCCGTATGCCCCCAACACCGCGGCCTATGCGGTCGTGGCCGAACAGCAGGTGACCGTGGGGCCGTGAGTCCGTGCGCCAGCGGGCGCATCCCTTGTCATGTTCTGAATGGAGTTCAGGAACGGCCTGCCAACGTCCGGCGCCCTGACTTGGGCCTCTCGGAGCGGACTGTAGGCCGCCACACGACCGAATGATGCCGATGCGCCGGCCCGCCACGGCCCTTCGATGGGCCTGGAGGCGCTAAATGGGGTTCGCCAGGGGGAACGTATTCCCCGCCCACGGCACAATTTGGCTCAAGAAAGGGACCCCCGCATTCGCATCGACACTCGCGGCGCAGCCATTGGCGCTACCCTGCTGCCCAGCCTGGCTGGCCGCACCCAGGTCTCGTCCTCCGTTGGGCCGCCCGGTGGAGAGTGGCTTTCCCGAGACATGGTGGCCGGCTCCCCGGTGCAGGCGGCGGCCACGCTGTCCCCAACCGATTACTGGGGCCAGGGTCCGCACATCGAAGCGTACCGGCCCGTACCCCAGAGTGGCGGCAAGTTTCCCGTGTTGGTTCGCCTGCACGAAGGATCGGCCTGGCATCGCGTCGCACTCCTCGTGCGGCTGGAGCGCAGCGCTGGGCGTGATCCCGCTATGGGGAACGCTTCCCGGAGTACCAGGGGTACATGGGTGGCACCGGCGCGGTGCGGGGTCTCCGCCGGTACGCCGAGGATACGTTCTGGGGCATTCACGCGGTCGACTCGACCGGCCGGGTACGGCCGCACGATCTCTACCTGATTGGGTCCTCCATCGGCGGCGGCGGCGCCTGGAACGCCGCGGGTGCGCTGTCGCATGTCCGGGCGGTCGTCGTGATCCGTCCTTGGGTGGGTCTCAACATGATCGATCCGTGGGAGACACAGCCTGCGCCGCCTCATACTGTCTTTTCCTCGCAGCTCACAAACGAGCTTGCCCGCGACGGACGGCATCCCTGGTCTGCCGTCCTGGCCCAGCAGTCGCCCGCCATGGCCCCCTTCCCCGCCCGCGGCCAGTTACGGCGGACCACCACCTACCGTGGCACACGGTCCCAGCGTTCTATCAGACGATGAAAGCCGCGGGCCAAACCGTCCATCCACCGCGTGGCCGGAGGGCCATCACGGCCGCCATGGCCGAAACGCCAAGCCCCCGTGCCGCATTCCGCTGGTGGCTGGACCACCGACTTCCTCCGGCGCGGTAGGCACACGGCCGCGATCGGAGCGACCCGACGGGACAGACACAGCGCCGTGAATTTCGCCGGCATGGCCCGATTCGCCGACGCGCGCCGAGGTGCTAACATGCACACACGGGAGGAGATGGCCTGATGGTGGTTCGTCGCGTCGTTGGCGTCATTGTGGGGCTGGTCGGCCTGGTGTGGCTGTTTCAGGGCATTGGCGTGCTGGGCGGTAGCTTCATGTCCGGCAGCTCGACGTGGGCCACCATCGGGCTGGTGCTGGTGTTGGCCGGTGCTTGGCTGGTGGCGGGCCAGCGCAACCGGAGTCGCCGGTAACCCGGCCCGCGTCGCCCACGAGTGTGGCGGCCGACAACATCGGATGCACCGGTGCCAGAAGCATTGACCGCGCGGCGCCAACTTGGTAGCATGGGGTTGATGCTCCTCGATAGCTCAATTGGTAGAGCACTCGGCTGTTAACCGAGTGGTTGCAGGTTCGAGTCCTGCTCGAGGAGCCATTCTTTTTGGGCCTATAGCTCAGCGGTTAGAGCTGCCGGCTCATAACCGGTTGGTCGGGGGTTCGAATCCTCCTGGGCCCACCACCTTGCTTCGCAGGAGTCGGCGTCCGCCCGATTAGGTGTACAGGTACAGGAGGAGCCCAGCTTGACCAACCACCACATCTCGGTCATGTCCGTGCCGGTGACGGATGTCGATCGCAGCAAAGCCTTCTACCTGGACGTCCTCGGCTTTCAACTCGCGATGGACACCACGTTGCCCGACGGCAGCCTTCGCTGGGTCATGCTTACGACGCCCGCGGGCGGCACGGCCATCACCCTGGTGACGTGGTTTGATCGCATGCCAGCCGGCTCGCTGCAGGGCACGGTGCTGTCGGTGCCCAACCTGGACGCGGCCGTGGCCGTGCTGACGACCCACCAGGTACCGTTCAGCGAGCCCCAATCGGCCCCGTGGGGTCGCTGGGTGACGGTGCAGGACCCCGACGCGAATGGCTGGGTCATACAGCAGGACGGCTGAGCCACGATGCTCCCACTGGCACCCCAACCCACCAACTTTGGCACTGGAATTGCCGCATCCCATCACGTTCCAGTGCGTCCGCGTTCGCGGCACCGGCTCCAACAGTGACGTGTGCACCGCCAGCGGCGGGCGTCGGCGCCCAGCAACAGCGCGCAACGTCATCATGAACACAAAAGCCCCGCCTGTGGCGGGACCTTATCGGCCACGACGGATCCTCGTTATGGTGGGCACGAGAGGTATCGAACCTCTGACCTCTTGAATGTGAGTCAAGCGCTCTACCACTGAGCTACGCGCCCGCCACCACGGCTTCAGTGTAGCGGGCCATGCGCGGCACGTCAACCCGTCAACGGCTCTACGTCAAACCCTGTGGGATCTGGATCGGTGGACGGAAGCGAGCAACATCTTCCGGCGATAGCGATTGCGGTGGCGGAACCCATAGCTCTGGCGCTTCTGGCTCTTGATCTGGGTGTGGCCGCCCTCGATGTACCCGTGGGTGAACGGCTGGGCCCGTGGCCCGCGCGCCCACCGCGCGGGCCGCCATCGGCGGAGCGTCTGGGGCCATTTGTAGCCTTCGGCGTCGCGCCGCCTCGGCGTGGCTGAGCCCGTCCGCTGCGCGGTCGCCGCCGTTCGGGGCGGCGCGTGGATGAGCGTCCGCACGTCTTCTTTCAAGCGGTGGAGTGGGCCAGCGCCGGGTAGGTGGTGTGAATCGGTGCGCGCACCTCCGACTGCCGGGGCCGCCGGGGTTCGACGCCCTGGATCCGCGGCCCGCGCCGACTCGCTTGTGGGATGACGGTTGGCTCGAGACGGCGCGCCGTCCTCCAGCCGGGCCGTCTTGTCTTGAATGATGCGAAAGGGGTCCCCCAGGACGGCCCCCGCGCCGCGCGCGCCGCAGGGCGTTCGCGTCCGCGACCTTCCGGTCGAGGCCGCCCCCGCGGAGGCGGGCCCGCACCGACGCCGGGATCCGGGCCAACCACGCGTCCCGCGTGGCGAGGCGGTCATCCGCCCGGATCGTGAGCCCCCGGCGTGTCGGGGCCAGCAGCGAGCTGGGGGAGCCCCGGGCCGTGCCCCGAAAGGCGGCTTCATCAGTGAACAGCACCAATGGACCGCACCACGTCCCCGGGGAGATCCCACCACGGATCGTCCCCGAGCGCCCCTACGCGGTCCACCCAGCGACGCCAGCGCCCGACGCCCCCGCCCAGCCCGGTGGCGACCCGGCGGGAGCGGCCGGGCCTAGTCCCGTGGTGGCACGCCACACACCGATAGCGTGGGACCTGGACCGGCGTCTCACCCACTTCGGTAGGGGCCACGGCGGGGGCAGGCCATCGCCCAGGGCGATGCCCCCGCGTGCCCCCGCCGGCGGGACCCGTGGTCGGGCGCGGACCGCGCACGGCCAACCGCCAGCCCGTCGTCATCTCCTCCCCCGTTTCTCCCGCGTCGGCGGCCAGCCCCCTCCTTCGTCGATGTCAGCTATCAACGAATTAGACGTGCTGCCGATTGTGTGCCGTCCGATCCCACAGGTTTTAGCATAGAGCCACAATACCCTTGACAGTCCCCTTCGTGCCGTCGTACCATTGACCCAACCGCCCTGATGTCTAATATGTGCGCATTGGTAGATCGGAGGCAGGGATCGACTATGAGTGTACTGGTCGTCTTTGGTTACGGGCCTGGAATTTCACATGGGACAGCGGCACGATTCGCTCGCGACGGTTACTCCCTGGCATTGATCGGGCGAGAAGCAGACCGCCTCGCCGATGGCGTCGCCCGCCTGAAGGCCGGCGGGGTCGATGTCAGAGCCTATCGGTGCGATGCCACAGATCCAGCGATGATCCGATCGACCATAGCGACGATCAAGGCGGACCTCGGGACCATCTCCGTCGTTCTCTGGACCGCCTTCCGAAACGGCGGGGTGACGAACGTACTGGCCAGCCGCCCGGAGGACGTCGAGCGCGTGTTCGATATCGGGGTCAGGGGCTTGCTGACCTGTGTGCAAGAAGTGCTGGAAGACCTGAAATCCATTCCGGGCTCCGCGATCCTGGTCGCCAATGGCGCCCTGGGCGAGCACACCTCGCAGGCCGACACATTCTCCAAGCGCCTCGACGTCGACGGCGTCTCGCTCGAGAACGCCGCCAAATCCAAACTCGTTGGCATCCTCGCCGAGCGCCTGCGCGAGTTCGACATCTACGTGGGTGAGGTGACGATCGCGGGATCCGTCAAAGGAACCGCAACGGCAACCCCAACCGCGATCGATCCGGCGGAGATCGCCGAGACCTTCTCGTCGCTCGTCAAGGATCGGGACAGGACCCGCGTGCGGATCACCGAACCTGCCTCTGCCTGACCCGCCAGAACACGCGCCGCCGCCCTTGTGGTCCTCCGCCGCACAGGCGCAGACGATGCGTGAGAGTTGGTGAGAAGACACCGGTCAGGCTCGGGGCTTCGCTCAGCCAGTGCTCCGAACCGCTCGGTGGTGTAGCGAACAGGCCACCGATGCATGGTTGCGCCGTCCACCCTTCGCCGGGCAGCGACGTCGGTGACCGTGGCACCGGTGTCGAGCACCTCCCCCACGGCGAGATGGCGCGCCGCACTAACCACCCGCCGTGGTGGCCCAGTAGTAGCCCTGGCGGCGAGTGTACCCTGGCAACGGATGCGGCGGCTGGCCCTGGTAATGGGACCGGAGGGCGGCGGCCGACGGCGACCCGATCCAGGCCATGAGATAACTGCCCGCCAGTCCCCTCGCCATCAGGTTCTCCGCTGTCGTCCGCGCCTGCTGCTCGGACGCCGACGACATCGGAAGCGTGATCGCCCAGAGCAGGGAAAAGCCCACGGACCCATGGTTAAAGTAGGTGGGCTGCATGCTGAGCGCACTTCCACCGAACACCGACGCTCCTTGGGGACACGCCGTCTTGTTGGGGTCTGCCATCACATAGCAGTTCCAAAACGCCGCGTCGGCATCAATGCTGCTCCACGCCGCGCGGGTGAGCAGGGCGACCGCGGCACGCTCGTCGGCGGCCGCAGCCACCGGCGGGGGCCCCAGGGTCGGCAGTGAGGCGACCCCGCCCGGGTCAGCCGGCACCACCGCCACCCAGTGGCCGACCGCTACCAGGCCGTCCCCGGACGCCAGCGTCGAAAACACCGGCGCGTTGAGCCAGAGCGGGCCGTACAGCGCGGAGGACAGCTCGGGTGGAATCGGATACACCTGGGAGTGTCCCGTCGCGCGGTTCAGCGCCACCAGCCGATCCCAGTGACGGTACCCCCAGACCAGCGGGATCGCGGTCGTGGGAGAATTCTTCGGCCCCTTCAATGCGGCCCACAACCACTGCCCGGTCTGTCCAATCACCGCGTTGTCGACGCCAAACTGGTTGCCCGCTGGGTTCTCGCCGGATGTGTACGTGGGAATCGATGCCGGCCAAGCCAGCGGCGCTGTGCCCGGGCCCCCCCTGATCCATGGCGGCCCACTGGCCGAGCTCACCAGCTGATAGGAAGTGGTCACGGACAGCGTCGGCGCAGCAATGGTCGTCTCCGCCCCCAGCGCCCCCGTCCTCCAGTTGTAGGACACCGTCGCCCACACCCCGTGTGGGTTTGACGCATCGGGGGACGCCCCCAGCACCAGCGTCACGTCGCTGCCGGATCCGGCACGGATGGCGCGGATGTCCATGGCACTGGGGAGACTCAGGTGGCGCCACCCCACCGTCGCGGCCTGGGTGGCGTGCGCCGACGCCGTGTGCGGCGTGGCGTGGTGGGTCGTCCGGGAACGGGGCGTGGCACGAGCACCGTGCGCGCTGGATGCGGCGACCTGACCGCATCCGGCCAGCAGCAGCCCTCCAGCCACGACGGCGGACACCTGATGGAGCACCCCAGCCTTGGTCATGGTTGTCCCGTCCCTTCGGTCGCCGTTGTCAGCCATCACTGGCCGTACGCTCACAGAACGAGACAGCCGCCCGTCCGGTAACATGGGTGGCTCGGCCGGCAGTGGCGCAAAGCGTGCGCGCGCGGATTAACCGCCATGGTTCGCCACGGCATCGCCCCACGGCGGCCCCGGATGCGGTGTGTCTCGCTGACGGAGCCGCGTTCCAGGGTCCGTGAGCGGACGGCCCCCCTTCCGGCGCCCAGCGGAGTGCGCCGCCACCTGTCCGGCAAGCCAGTGCGTCTTCGTGGTACCTCCCCTCCCCTCCCGGACGCCAAGTTATTGCGCCGGTCGTCCCGACGCGAACCTCCTGGTCGCCCGGTCCCCACGCGTTGGCAGCACGCGAGGACCGGGCAACCGTGGATGGGCGTTGCCCACGGCGTCCCCGCCCTCGGTTGAGGTATACCGGCGGCCAGGATGGCGCACGTGCTTCGCCGGGGTGGTCGCCTGCCGGCTGGTCGCCGGCCGTCCCATGGCCTATCTGTCGTGGCGGGTCGCGCACAAGAGCTCATGCAGCAACTTTGTGCAGATCGCGTGTCGCAACTCTGTGTCACAATGGGCACATGATGCAATCTGGGTCCGATGCGCATGGCATTCCCACCGTAACCATGGGCCCCGTGTGCGTGGCGCGGGTGGATACGTCACCGCTGGCGGTGGCCGCCGGCCTGTTGCCCGCCATCGATGCGGGCCTTATCGCCGTCGACGGGAGCGCGGCTCTGCGGGCGCTGCCCGGGTGGCTCGGCGCCCGGGCTCTCCTGCGGCATGGCACGACGCTGCGTGACGCCGTGGCCGCCGCGCTGGCCGCCGGCAATCGGCTGCCGGCGGCGGCGAAGGACATCCGTCTCTGGCTCGCCCAGCAAGACCCCGGGTTCTTTCATCGGCTGCTGGTCCATGGCGCGCTGGCGGGCATCCAGCACTATGTCCAACAAGGCGCGGCCAACCCTCTGGTGGAGGCGGTCCGGGTGCGGTGGCCGAGCCCCCTGCCCACAGCGGACGTCCTGCTGGACGAACCCGACCTGGCGCGGGAACTCATCATGACGCAGACCATCGTGTGGGCGGCGGCCACCCCCGCCGCCCTGCCCCTGGCCCACGATGGCGGCCAGCTGGCCGCCGTGCTGGCCGACGCCTTGGAGTTGGTGCTGGGCCTCATGCCGCCGGCCACCGGGATCCTGGCGCTTCCCCGGGACCCCCGCACCGCCTTGGGGCTGTTGGAGCAGTTCACCGGGCGAGCGGCGCCGCCAGACTTCTCTGTCCGCCTGTCTCGGGTCCGCCAGCTCATTCTCATCCCGACCGCGGGATTGGGGCCCCAAGTGCTGCCGTGGCAGCACGACGACGTGGTGGTTCTGTGGGCCGACCCCTATGCCATGGTCCCAGAGCCAGAGGCCGCCGCCTGGACGCCGCCGCCGGCCGCCCTCGCGTTGCCGGAGACCCGCTCGGCCCTACTGCGGCTGCTGTCGGATCCCACGGCCTCGGGGGTGCTTGAGCAGCTCGCCGTCCATGGCCCGATGCCCGCCCATCGGCTGGCGGCGGCCCTGGACGTTCACCCGTCCACCATGTCCCGACAGCTGAAGCGTCTGATGGATGCTGGCCTGGTCACGCCGGCCGCGGATGGCACGCGGGTGGTCTACCATGCCCAGTGGAGCGCGCTGGGGCCGGTGCAGGCCTGGGTCGACCGCCTCGCCGCCCTATAACCCCCGGGTCCAGCGACCGGTGCGTGCAGCGCCCCACCGAGGCGGCCGGCACGCCGACCGAGACGGGAAGACCCGGGAACGAGGGCAGCACCCCGGCACACCAAGACAGAACCAAGACGGAGGGCTAACGGTGGACTTGACAGGTCGCGTGGTGCTGGTCACCGGGGGCGGCACGGGCATTGGACGGGAAACGTGTCTGCACCTGGCCAG
>JAJYPH010000266.1 GCA_021795575.1 Bacillota bacterium | reverse complement strand
GATCGACGGCGCGGCGCGCGGGACGGCTCGGCACGACGCGCGGGGCGCGGCCGCGCGTCCACCATGGCCGACAGCCGCGACAGGGCCTGGGCGACGCTGCCCACTTCGTCCACGAGGCCACACGCCACCGCGTCCTGCCCCACCAGCACGGTTCCGACGTCACGCGCCAGTTCGCCTGTGCGGAACATCAGCTCACGGAACTTGCCCTCACTGACGTGGGAGTGGTGGATGACAAAGTTCACCACCCGGTCCTGCATCTTGTCGAGATACTCGTAGGTTTGCGGCACGCCGATAACCAGGCCGTTCATCCGAATGGGATGGATCGTCATGGTGGCCGTGGCGGTGATCATGGTGTGCTGGGCCGACACGGCCACAGGCACCGCGATCGAGTGTCCGCCGCCCAGGACCAGGGCGACCGTGGGCTTGGACAAGCCCGCAATCATCTCCGCCAGGGCGAGTCCGGCCTCCACGTCGCCACCCACCGTGTTCAAAATCACCAGGAGCCCCTCAATCTCCGGATTCTCCTCGATGGCGACCAGCTGGGGAATCACGTGCTCATACTTGGTGGTTTTGTTCTGCGACGGCAACTGCAGGTGTCCCTCGATCTGCCCAATGATCACGAGGGTGTGCAGACGGCTCTGGCTGGTGGGCACCTCCGGGGTGCCCAGGGCCTCCAGGTTTTCCCGCGCCTCTCCGTTGGAGGATTTGGGCTGTCTTGGTGTCTCCGGTTCGTCACCCGACCGCGCATCGCGCAAGCCATCGTCCCCTTCCGTACCCACCTAGTGTTCAAGGTCGTCCGCAATTTATGCGGCGGTGCGCATACAACGACGCGGGGGGAACATGGTGCATTTGGCATGGCGGCTGGCGCGGGGGCTCACGCCCCCGTTTTGCCTGGCGCTGGGCCTCACCGTGGGTGGGGCGCTGCTCGGCGGCCTGGGCCAGTGGCTGGTGGGCAACCCCGCCCCGGATTACGCCCAGCTCGCGTGGCGGATTCGCATCTGGGCCGTGGCGGTGGCCATCGGGGGCGCCATGACGGCGCTGGAAAACCTCGAACGCGAATTTTTGGTGCGTGGGAGTCTGGGGGTGCTGCGCGACCTCGCGATCGTGGTGGTGGCGTATCTCGGCGCGCTGTTCGGCTACTGGCTGGTCCGGGCGCTGGCCGGTGCCTGACGACGGGCAGGCGCCCCGGTCGGGCTGGCGCACGGCGGCGGCGGCCGGTGTGGTGGGGCTGTTGCTGGGAGCCAGCGTGACCCAGCTCCAGGATCACCGGTATGCGGGGACGCTGGCCGAGCGGCTCCGAATTTGCCAGGTGGACGGCGCTCGCCAGCGCGTGGAAGGCCGGCGCCTGCGCGAGCGCGTTCAGGCGTTGTCCCAGCAGCCGAGCCAGTCGCCCGTCGTCACCGAGGTGCGGCTGGACCTCACCGGCCCCGGTCCCAGCCTGGCCGACCTGGAGGCGGCCCTAGAGCCGGTGACCTCCGCGCTCCTGGGTGTGCCCGTGGCCCGCCTGGAACCCGACCTCGTCTGGCAGGCGCTCAACAACCGGCAGGTGACGATACTGGGGCGGCGCTACCGCATCACCACCCGCGCGCTCCTGATCAGCAGCCGCACCCGCATCCTGGTGCAGGCCACCCCCGAAGGACCATAAGGGAGGCGCTCCCCCTGGGAGCGCCTCCGTCGACCGGGCCCGTGCGTCCCGGACCTCCTAAAGCTCCATGACAATGGGCAGCACCATCGGACGGCGCCGCGTACGCTCGAACAGCATCTTGCCCAGTGCATCCCGCACCGCGGTTTTGATGGTGCCCCAGTCCGGTCGGCCCCGCGACAAGCCCCCGACCACCTCGCGGACGCGCTGGCGGGCCTCCTCCATCAGGCGTTCCGACTCCCGCACGTAGACAAAGCCCCGGGACACGACGTCCGGGCCCGACACCAGCTCACCGGTTTGGCTGTCGATGCCCATCACCACGATGAGCACGCCATCCTGGGACAGCTGGCGGCGGTCCCGCAGCACGATGTGGCCCACATCGCCCACCCCGACCCCATCCACCAGCACCTTGCCCCACGGTACCTGGCCCGCCACGTGGCCGGCCCGTTCGGAAAACTCCAGCACCGTGCCGTTCTCGACAATGAAAATGTGATCCGACTCCACGCCGACGGCGCGGGCCAGCTCGGCGTGGTGCACCAGATGGCGATACTCCCCGTGCACCGGCACCATGTAGCGGGGCCGTACCAGGTTCAGCATGAGCTTCAGCTCTTCCTGTGCCCCGTGGCCCGACACGTGCACGCCCATCGGAATGCCGTACACCACCTTGGCGCCCAGCCGGTACAGGTTGTCGATGGTGCGCGCCACCAGCTTCTCGTTGCCGGGAATGGGCGACGCCGCAATGATCACGGTATCACCGGCCAGGATCTCCACGGTGCGATGGTCTGAGGCCGCCATGCGCGACAGGGCGGACATCGGTTCGCCCTGACTGCCGGTCGTGAGAATCACCAGTTTGTTGGCCGGCAGCTTCGCAATCTCCTCTTTCTCGGCGAATGTACCCGGCGGAAACGTCAGGTGGCCCAGTTCCTGGGCCTTCTTGACCACATTTTCCATGCTCCGCCCCACCACCGCCACGCGACGGCCGTATCGCGACGCAATTTCCACCGTCGATGCGATGCGGTGCACGTGGCTGGCAAAGGACGATACCAGCACGCGGCCCGGGGCCTCCCGGATCACCCGGTCCAGGGCCTGCGCCACGGTGCGCTCGGATGGCGTAAACCCGGGACGCTCCGCGTTGGTGCTGTCAGAGAACAGCACCAGGACGCCCTCGTCGCCGGCGCGGGCCAGCCGGTCAAACTCGGCCACCCGCGCGTCCACGGGCGTATGGTCAAACTTGAAGTCCCCGGTGTGCACGAGCATGCCGGCCGCCGTCTTGATAATGAGCCCCATGGCGTCGGGAATGGAGTGGTTGACGCGGTACCACTCCACCGTGATCTGGCTCTTGCCAATCCGATAGGGCTGGCCGGGCATCACCACCTCCGAGCCCGCGGGCAGCGGCAGGCGATGTTCATCCAGCTTCAACTGCAAAAGACCCATCGTGAGGGTCGATCCATACACGGGTGCCTGGATATCCCGCAGCACGTAGGGAAGCGACCCAATGTGGTCCTCGTGGCCGTGGGTCAGTACGATCCCCGCCACCCGATCCGCGTGCTCGCGTACAAACTGAATGTCCGGCAGTACCAAGTCGACGCCGGGCATTTCTTCGTCGGGAAATGCCAACCCGCTGTCGATCAAGATAATGTCGTCGTCCACCCACAAGACGGCCAAATTTTTTCCAATCTCTCCGATACCACCCAAGGGTACAAAGCGTACCGTGCCTTTTGCCGGCCTATCCAGAACTTCCACCTCCAACTGTTTTGAGGCACGCGCCAACCCAGCCTCCCCGACGCCGACGGCGTGCCGCCTGCACAGGAAGACATGTCCGAAACCGTCCGTGGGGCTCACGCGCCAAGCTCTCGCCGCATGGTGCACTCCACGGATGGGAACCGCCGCACGCTTTACTCCCGGGCATTATACGTCAAGCCAGCCTGGACGCCAACCGGCTCGACACGCGCGGTCGGGTCCTCGTACGGTCGCACGATGAGAGCGGGGGTATTCTGGTTCGATGGCTGAGGCATGGGGAGGACCGCCCACCCTGGTCCTCTGCAGCACGGAGGGTCAGGGCTCCCGCGGCGGGTCCGGATTCGCGTGGCCGCTTGCGGGCGTGTCGCGTCCTCTGCGACCAGGGAGCCCTCGCCACGA
>JAJYPH010000265.1 GCA_021795575.1 Bacillota bacterium | reverse complement strand
AGGGCGGTGCTCTCGATAACACAAGATACGGAGCGGCCGAAAACGTCACCCAGTCATTTTTCATTCCTGCCACGGGCCGGCACGGCCATGGGCGTCTCCTTTCGGGCCGGCGTGGCTTGGGGGTTGGGTAGCCTGGGCGCTCTCGTCACCGTGATGGTTGTCCTCACGGTGAACCTCGGGCACCCAGTGAAGTTCATCGGCGCTCAGCGGCCGGGCATGCGCACTGGACCGCCCCCGGCGTCCGGGTTGCCCAGGCACGGGCGGCACACCGGACCCCGCCCGTCCCCTGGCGGCCTGGGGCGTGCTTCCCGTCGTCGGGCTGGGGGTGGGCGGCCTGGGGCGATGGCCCCGGCTGGCCGCACGGTACCTCGCGTGCGCCGTCACGGGGCCATGTTCTTCCTCGTGCCGCTCGGGTTTGACTGCGACCGGGCGCCCCTCTCGTCGACGGCGCTGTTTCTGTCTGGGGACGCACCCGCCGCCATCGGATGATCCGCCCTGGCGTCTCGCCGCCTCGCGTGGAGTGCCGTGGGCGCGGTCCTGTTCACGCACGGGTGGTTCTGGGGGTAGCGCGGGTAGGGAAGGCCCCCCGCAGACGTTTCCGGCCGCCCCGGAGCCGGGCCGCACGACACTGGCACCTTACGCCCGGAACAACTCAACGTGCCCGCAGCCCGGACATACCCGAACCTCCAGCGGCAGACGCGTTTCACCCAGTTGGTTCAAACTGCCCAGCAGCATCCCGCCGAGGCCAGTGGCGCCGCCCACCCGGAACTGGAGCACGCCCCGACTCTCCAGCGGCTGTTGGCACCGCAGGCAGTTGAGTGCCTGCCCCATCATTTGCGCCATCGTCATCCTCCTGGCGTTTAACAAAGGGGGCCGAATCGTGTCGCCCGGCCTGTAAGCTGGCAGACGACGCCACGGCCGTCAGCCCACCCGTTGATTGTACGCGCCGAGCTCCCATCGTGCTCCGTCATGAACCGTCCACGACAGGCTGCAGTTGGCCAGCACCTCGTGTACCGTGCCCACCTGCCCCTGGGCGACGATGCCCAGCACCCCGTTGATCGTCCCCCCGTGCGCCACCACCAGCACCCGCTGCCCGGAATAGTCCCGCGCCAACCGCGCCAGCGCCGCCTCGATGCGCCGGCCGAAGGCCGCGTCCGACTCGACACCGGGAATCACGCCGTCGGGAAAGCGCCGGCGGCGCTCGGCGATGGTCAAGCCCTCGCCGTCTCCGTAGTGCCGCTCCATTAAGTCGGGCCACAGTGGCAGCGGCGAAAGCCCGGCCTCTCGGGCGATGACCTCGGCGGTGTCGCGGGCCCGGCTGAGTGGGCTCGCCACCATCGCATCCCAGGGCATCGCGGCCACGTGCCGTGCACACTGGGCCGCCTGCATTCGCCCGTGCTCATTCAAGGGCACGTCCTCCTGCCCCTGCAGGCGCCCCTCCCGGTTCCAATCCGTTTCGCCGTGACGCACCCAGCAGACCGTGGTGACCATGCCCACTCCTCTCGACGCGTCCGGGCTTAACGCCGCGGCTCTTGCTCGTCCACCACAAACCGATGCGTCCCCGAGCCGACCCGGCACACGACCGCCCGTTCCTCGCCTGGCACCAGCTCGAGGTGCTCCGCCTCGCCCACCGGGCGTCCGCGCACCCACACCTGCTGCCCGGGACCGCAGGGTATATGGATGGTCGCCAGGGCGGACGGCGGCACCTTGACCCCCAGGACCAGCCGCCCGGACCGCCGGAGAGTCCACCGAACCGACAGCGCGCCCTGCGGGGTCAGGCGGCTGGCGGACACGAAGCCGAGGCTCCGATGCGGAAACGGCGCTACCACCACCGATCGAAAGCCGGGGTCGGCGGGGTCGGGTCGCAGCCCCGCCACCCACCCGTACAGCCACGCGCCCACCGACCCCAGCGCGTAGTGGTTGAACGAATTCATCTCGGGATTCTGAAACCCGTGCGAGGTCGTCCACCCATCCCACCGTTCCCACATGCTGGTGGCTCCGTGGCTAATCATGTACCCCCACGACGGATAGCTGGTTTGGGTCAGAATCTCGTAGGCCACGTCTGCGAAGCCCGCCTCGCACAGCACCGGCCCCAACAGCGCCGTGCCGGCAAACCCCGTCGACAGATGCCCACCGCGGGCGCCAATGTCGTCCACTAGCTGCCGCGCCACCGCGGCTCGAGCAGCATGGGGGACCAAGTCCAGATGCAAGGCCAGCACGCACGCGGTCTGCGTCGGATGAACGAGCCGTCCGTCGCCGTCCAGAAACGCGCTCTGGAAGGCGTGACGGATGCGATCCCCCAACTCCCCATACTCACGGACGGCCGCGGTGTCGCCCAGGCGCTGGGCGATGCCCGCCAACAGCCGCACGTCCATCGCGTAGTACGCCGTGGCCAAGAGGACATGGTCGGTGGACTGGTCCACTGCCAGCCAGTCTCCGAAGTCGTTGGCGCGGCGGTTTTGCCACAGGCCGGAGGGGTTGCCCGCGCGGATATATGCCACCCAGCGCTGCATAGCCTCATAGTTGACGGTCAGCATCTGGTGGTCGCCATACAGGCTGTGCAGGACGGCCGGGATAATGACGCCGGCGTCCCCCCAGGCCGGGGCGCCGTCCGCCTCGTCCACGATGCGCGGCGCCACGTCAGGAAACGCGCCCGCCTCCGACTGACTGTCGCGCACGGTTTCCAGCCATCCCTCGAAAAAGGCCGCCACGTCCCGGTTGTACGCCGCGGTCTCCGCAAAGGCGCCGGCGTCGCCCAGCCATCCCAGCCGCTCATCGCGCTGGGGACAGTCGGTGGGGACCGCCACAAAGTTTCCGCGCTGGCTGGTCAGGATGTTGGCGTGCAGCTGGTTGACCAGCGGCAGTCCACACCGGAACTGCCCGGCCGGCCCGGTGGCACTTTCCAGCACCTGCACCACCAAGGACGGCGGCGCGTCCAAGGCGTCGTCGGCAGTCAGCTCCACGTAGCGAAAGCCCCGATAGGCAAACGTCGGCGTGTACCGCTCCGTGCCCTCGCCGGCCAGCACCAGAATGTCGGTGCACGCCGCCGCCCGATAGTTCGCGGTATAGAGCTGGCCCTCAGCATCGAGCACTTCCGCCGAGCGCAGTTGGAGCGTCGTCCCTCGTCGCCCCGCGACCGTCAAGGTGGGCTGCCCCACCAGGTTGCGGCCGAAGTCAAACTGCCAGCGCCGCGAGGCGATGCGGGATACCGCCACGGGTGCCATGGTCTCGGTCACCACCACCCCGTCATCGCGGTCGGCGGTGACCAGCACCGCGGGCGCCTGGCGCACCACCACCGGCATCCAGACCTCCTCCGCTGCACCGCGGTCGCGGCAGGTTTCTGCCTCGCTCCAACGAGGCACGGCGCGGCGCGCATCGTACGCTTCGCCCATGAGAAAGTCCGAATACAGGATGGGGCCAGGCCGGGCGCGCCAGCCGCCGTCGGTGGCCAGCACCTGCCGCGCACCATCCGGCCCGTCGACTTCCAGCTGGGCGAGGAGGGCCGGCGTGCCGCCGTAAAGTTGCCGGCGCCCGCCAAACCCCAGGTACCCGGCATACCAGCCGTCCCCCAGCACCAGGCCCAGGACGTTTTGGCCCTCCTGCAGCAGGGCCGTCACGTCATACACCTGGTACCGCACCCGCCGGTGATAGTCCGTCCATCCGGGCGCGAGCCGCACGCCGCCGACGCGCGTGCCATTGAGGTGGGCCTCGTACACCCCCAGGGCCGTCGCATACAGGCGCGCGCGCACCGGAACCGTGGCCAGCGTCAGCGTCCCCCGCAGCAG
>JAJYPH010000264.1 GCA_021795575.1 Bacillota bacterium | reverse complement strand
AGGCCTGCACAACGTTCACAAACGCCGTGAAGCCCCACCACACAAACCCGAGCGCAAAGCCGCCCTGGAAATAGCCTACGCCGGCCGCGATGATGCCCATGAAAATCTCGCCCACCAGGATGTTGCCAAACAACCGAAACGCCAGGGTCAAGGGCTTGGAAAAGTCCTCGATGATGTTGATGGGCAGCATGGCCATCCCAATGGGACCGCCGGGGTGCGTCCAGTGGCGAAAGTAGCCGAGCCCCTTCTTCCTGAAGCCAAACACCCACATCATCACGAAGGTCAGGATGGCCAGCGCGGCCGTGACATTCAGATTCGTGGTGGGCGAGTGGAGGGCCGGAATCATGCCCTGGAAGTTCGCCACCAGCAGAAACAGGAACAGCATCACCAGGAAGCTCAGAAACGCGGGATTCTCGTCCATCGCCCCCCGGGCCAGCCCGTTGATGAACTCGAACACCATCTCCATGAGGCTCTGGCCGACGCCCGGCCTGTCCGCCCGGGCGCGGCGCGTCATCAGCCACGCCACCAGCCCCGTCAGGATCACCGAAGTCCATACATAGATCGCCAGCGTCGGGTCGAATCCCGACAGGTTGAACGTCACCGTGTATCCCCTTCCAGATCAAACGGTTCGTGGCCCCACATGATGCCGGCCGTCACGACGATCTCCGGGAGAAACAAGCCCACCAGGAGCGGCACCAGCGCCACCGGAGGCCCCATCAGCAGGATCCAGGCCAACAGCGCCAGCACCAGCCCGAAGCGAATGACACCCGACACCGTGAGGGCCGCGCCCCCCACCCCGCTCGGCAGCCGTATCACTCGCGACACGGCCGACGCGAGCAGATTCACGTTCATGAGCCCCACCAGGAGCCCCAGCACAAACCCCCACGTCCACGCCCGCGCGCTGGGCACAACGACCAAGGCCAGGATGCCGAGGCCCAACAGCGGCCACCCGACCCGACGCATCCGCGCAAGCGCCGCGCGAAAGCGGGTCACGAACCGGCCAGCATCCGAAAGGCGGCCCACATGCCGGCGGCGAAGCCCAACAGGACGCCCACCACCGTCGGCCAGGGCCCCCAGTGTGTGGCGGCGCTCACGTAGCGCCCCCCCAAAAGCCCCGCCACGAACAGCGCCACCATCTCGGTGCCCGCGGCGGCCGCCCGGCCGGTACGGCGGAGCCCCCCGGTGGGTGGTGTCCGATCGTGGCCCTCATCTCCGCCCTCCGACCCCATCGCAACACCTCACCGGCTTCTGCCCGAACCACGGCCGACGCCGCGCTGACACAAAAAACCCCATCGCTCCTCACTCAGGACGACGGTGGGCAGATGCGGTCGACTCGTGCCGACCCCACGGACCGACAAGCGGTTACCGTCGCTTATTATACTGGACCCCGCGTACCCGTCAATAGTGACCACGGGCACAAGCCCCCGAGTCGGTCGCCACGGCGTCACGGCGTGCCATATTGGCGATCGCCGGCGTCACCCAGTCCCGGTACGATAAAGTCTCGCTCGTCCAGGGCGTCATCGACCGCCGCCACGAACACCCGAGCGGCCGGGTATTCGCGCTCGATCCGCTTTATCCCTGCCGGGGCCGCGAGGATAGCCGCCACCACGACGTCGCGGGCGCCCCACTGTGTCAGCTTGCCCAACGCCGCGGCCAGCGATCCGCCGGTGGCCAGCATGGGATCCAGCACCACCACGGGCCGTCCGCCCCAGGCGGGTGGGAAGTTTTCGAAGTACGCGACCGGCTGGCGCGCCGCGTCGTCCCGATACAGGCCCAGGTGCGAGACCGAAGCCCCCGGGGCCGCGGCACTAAACGCAGCCAGGAGACCGAGGCCGGCGCGCAGGATGGGCACCAGCACCGGCTCGTTCGCCAGTACGACGCCGCGCGCCGGGGCCAGGGGCGTCTCGACCCACACGTCGCGGACGGACAGTCCGGCCAGCACGGGGTAGGCCATGAGGCGCCCCATGGCATCCAGATGGCCCCGAAAGGCGGCCGCGTCCGTCGTGCGGTCCCTCAGCGCGGTTAGGTGGACCGCGAGCAGGGGATGGTCGAGCACCGTCAGCACACCAAACCTCCTGCCCGCCGTCGACGGGCCGACCGGTTCAGCTGGAGCCGCCCCGCCGCTCCACCTCGACAATCTTGTCGACGCGGCCCGCGTGGCGTCCCCCCGAAAAGTCTTCTCCCAGAAAATGCCCAATCACGTCCAGCGCCAGACCGGGCGCCACCAGCCTGCCCCCCATCGTGAGCACATTGGCATCGTTGTGCGCGCGCGCCAGCCGCGCGGACATCGGTTCGTGGCAGGTGACGGCCCGCACGCCGGGGACTTTGTTCGCGGTGATGCACATCCCCAGCCCCGTGCCGCAGAACAGGAACCCGAAGGTGGCCTCCCCCTGCGCCACCGCCTGCGCCACCTTTACGGCATAATCCGGATAGTCCACGGACTCGTGATCGAAGGTGCCAACATCGTGGACATCGTATCCCTGGTCCACCAGCCAATCCACGACGGCCTCCTTGAGATCCACCCCGGCGTGGTCTGCGCCGACTGCTATCCTCATGTGCCGCCTCCTCCTTCGCCCGTCTTGGTCCGTCTCCGTGCCTCTCCGGCTTTCTGGGTCCTGATTCGTTGGCGCCCGGCGCTCCCATGCATCCCACCCTCACGGGGTGCCTTGCGGCGGCGTGGGCTCCAGCAGGTCCGCGAGCCGCGTGAGCAAGCGCCACAGGCGCCGGCCCAGCTTTTCGTACGCCGCCGCTGCCCCGCCCGCCGGGTCCCCGATGTCGCCCGTTTCGCCGACCGCTTCCGTCAAGAGCTCCACCCGGCCGGCCCAGTCGGGCCGGCGCGCCAGCACCTCGTCCCGCTGCCGGGCGGTCATCACATACACATGAGCCGGAATCCCGGATACCTCGTCCAGGGACCGGGACCGGTGGCTCGACAAATCCCCCCCGCGGCTCGCCGCCACCAGCACGGCCTCGGTGGCCGCCGGCACGCCGGGCCAAGCCTGGGTGCCGGCGGACCCTGCCGGGATGTCGGGTCGGCAGACGCGCCAGAACGCCTCTGACAGCGCGCTGCGGCAGGTGTTGCCGGTGCACACAAACAGCACCGACGCGCCCGATGTGACGGCCGGGGTCCCGCTCATGTCCGCACCACCTCCTCGGCAGCCCGCTCCAGGCGGTTCATCACCGCCCAGCCGACTCCCTCTCGATTGTTCCACACCGCCACCAGCCGGTCCAAGCCCGGCCACCGATCCAGGGTCATCAAGCCTTCGAACAGGGCGGCCGCCGCGTCCGTGGGACGGTCCCCCAAGCTCACCGCGGCCGGCCAGCCCAGCGCCTCGACCACGCGCCGCTCCGCCAGGAGGCCGGTGCGCGCTGCGGGCCTTGGGCGCAGCGCCTTCACGGCGGCTTCGGGATCCATGGCCAGCAGCACCAGCGGGCGGTCGGGCGCGTAGTGGCGATACCGCATGCCCGGCGACCGGGCCGGCTCCCCCGCCCCCGGGTTGTCCAGCGGCCCCACCACCTCTTCGATGGCCGCACGGGGGAGGCCGCCCGGCCGCAGCAGCACGGGACGACCCCGGGAGACATCCACCACCGTCGACTCCACCCCGATCGGCGACGCCCCCCCATCCACCAGCCACACCGCGACGTCGGGGCCCCCAAGCGCGCGGGCCACCGCGTCGGCGGTGGTGGGACTGGGCTGCCCCGACCGATTGGCGGACGGCGCCGCCACCGGCAGGCCGGCCGCCGCCAACAGGCGGCGGGCCACGGGATGGCTGGGGCAGCGGACCGCCACGGTAT
>JAJYPH010000062.1 GCA_021795575.1 Bacillota bacterium | reverse complement strand
GACCTGAGCGGCATGGACGCACTGGAGGCGGGTCGGGCGGGAGCCCCCCACGGCACGGGACCCGAGGCGTTTGAAGCGGTGTTGGACCAGCTGGACCGCGTGGTGGTGGGCAAGCGGGAGGTGGCGCGCCTGCTGCTGGCGGCGATGGTGGCGGGCGGCCACGTGCTGCTGGTGGATGTGCCGGGGGTGGCCAAGACGCGCATGAGCCGCGCCTTTGCCGCGTCGTTGGCGTTGGGCTTCCAGCGCATTCAGGGCACGCCGGATCTGTTGCCCGGCGACGTGGTGGGGGTGTCGGTGTACGACCCGCGCACGGCCGACTTCACGTACCGGCCCGGGCCGGTGCTCTCGCATTTGGTGCTGGTGGACGAAATCAATCGGGCGACGCCGCGGACCCAGGCGGCGCTCTTAGAGTGCATGGAGGAACGCCAAGTAACGGTGGACGGCACCACGCATCCGGTGCCCGAGCCGTTCATGGTGCTGGCGACCGAGAACCCGGTGGAAATGGAAGGCACGTACCCCCTGCCGGAGGCGCAGCTGGACCGGTTTCTGCTGTCCACCACCGTGGGGTATCCCTCGGCGGCCGAGGAGCTGGACATGCTGCGGCGGCTGGGGACCGACGATCCCCTGGCGACGCTCACGCCGGTCGCCCGCGCGGGGGACGTGGCGGCCTGGCGGCAGGCGGCGGCCCGCGTGCGGGTGGATCCGGTGGTGGAACAGTACGTGGTGGCGCTGGTGCGGGCGACGCGGGAGCAGCCCGGCATCCGCCTCGGGGCCAGCCCGCGCGCCACCCTGGCGCTGATTCGCACGGTGCGCGCGTGGGCCTACCTGAACGGCCGCGCCTACGTGCTGCCCGACGACGTGAAGGCGATGGCGGTGCCGGTGTTGGGGCATCGGCTCCTGATGGCGGCGGACGCGGAGGTGCTGGGCGACAGCGGCGCCGACGCGGTGCGGCGGGTGCTGGAGGTGGTGCCCGCGCCCACCGAAACGCCATGACCCCTCGCCACGGCGACTGGGTGCGGACCTTCTTCATCCTGGCGGCCGTCGGGGGCCTGTTCTTTGGCGTCCCGGTGGTGAGCGCCGCGGCGGCGTTTCTGTTTGTGCTGGCGCTGGCGGCGGAATGGCTGGCCACGCGAAGCCTCGAGACCCTGAAGGTGGGCCACCGGACCAGTACGGCTGCGGTCGTCATCGGAGACGTGGCCGAGGTGTGGGTCACCGTGGAGCATCCCCAGCCCTGGCCGCTCACGGCCATTCACTTCGAGGACACGATCCCCACGGGCCTGGAGGTGGCCGACCCGAAACCCCGCGGGTATCAACGGATGGCGCTGGGCAGCGCGGTGTGGGGGGCGTTTTCGGTGGGCCCCCAGGAGCGGGTGCGGCATCGGGTGGCCGTCGTGGCCCGGGAGCGGGGCCGGTGGCTCATGGGACCCATGCGCGTGTGGGGCGGAGACCCGGTGGGATGGACCCAGTTCGAGCGCTTTGCGCCGGATCGCGCGGTGCTGACGGTCTATCCCCAGCTGTTTCCCGTGCCACGCGGTTTTCTGAATCCGAACCGGCCCCAGGGCGAACGCCGGGGACCACCGTGGAATCCCCCGGATCCGCTGCGTGTGGTGGGGGTGCGCCCGTACCAGCCCGGAGATTCCCGTCGCCTGATCCATCCCCATGCCACCGCCCACACGGGGACGCTGCAGGTGAAGCGCCTGGAGCCGGAAGGGGATGAGCAGCTGGAGCTCTTGGCGCTGGCGGCCACAGCACCCTACATCTGGGAGGGGGTCGACCGGGACCGGTTTGAGTCGCTGGTGTCGGCGGTGGCATCGGTGGGAGACATGTTCCTCCGCAGCGGGTCGGCGCTGGGTCTGTCACTGGTCGGGTCGGTGTACGGCTGGCCCCGGGGCGTCAACCTGCCACCCGGGCGGGGACCCGAGCACTGGGCTCGGGTCATGACCGCACTCGCCTGGGTGCAGCCCGGGGGCGGACAGGGGCACGACCTGGCCCCGGCTCTGCTGCGCCTGTCTCATCGGCTCCGGCCCGGCGCGCACCTCATGTACTTTGCGTGCTTTCATCAGCCGGCCTGGACGCCCTTGCTGCAGCGGCTGGTGCAGCGGGGCGTCCAGGTGACCTTTGTGCCGGTGGCCATGACGGAGGCGGTCCCCGACATGTCGGGTGTTCGCGTGCGCCCGTGGAGCCCGGGACTGGTGACGCCGTAGTGCGCCGCACGTTGACCTTTATTCTGGAAGTGGGCTGGGTGGCCGCCTGGGCGCTCCGACTGGGCGTGGGCGAGGTGGTGCCCGTCATGGCGGTGGCGGGCTTCGCGGCCGCTTGGTCCCGGCGCCGCGGGGCCTGGGCACTGTTGGTGTGGGTCGTGATGGTGGCCGCGGGCGCGCTCGCCGCGGGACCGTGGGGCGTGCTGTTTGCCGTCGTGGCGCTGTGGCGGGGCGCGTCGCCCATTGACCCGGAGCATCCCGCCGTCTACGAGCGCATCGCCATCGCGGTTGGCGGCGCAGCCATTTTGGCCGCCAACACGCCCGCGTACACGTGGGTGCTCCCGGTGGTGCTGGGGGTGGGGCTGGTCACCGCGCTGGCCACCACGCGCGAACCGGACATTCCGCTGGGAACCCATGTGCGGCTCGCCGTCTGGCTGGCGGCTGCGGGGCTGGTCGCGGGGCTGGTGGTCCTGGGGCTGGCGGCGTGGGCGCCGTGGCAGTACCTGGGTGGGGCGGTGCGGGCGCTGCTGTTTGCCATTGGGCACCTGCTGCCCACGGTGGGCCTGCACACGCATGTCGCCAAGCCACCGACCAGCCACGTCCATCCGCGCCGCAACCGGCCTCCACAGCAGCGCTCGGGCACGGCGACCAACCCGTGGCCGTTTTTGATTCTCATCGGGCTCGTTGTCCTTACCGGCGCCTACTTTGCGGTCCGGGCGCTGGCTCGGGCCGGGTGGCCCGAACTGGAGCGCGCCGACAACGTGGATCGGGAGGGGCTGCCCGTGGACCCGCTGGCCGCTGCCGCGGGCGGACGGGCCGTGCTGACGCGGCGCGTGGTGCAGCGGCACATGCGGCTTTTGGCCCGCACGCGGCAGCGGCCAGAGACGGGCGAGACCGTTCGGGAGTGGCTCGGGCGACTTTACGGTGACACGGCCGGCGACGTGGTGCCGCGTCTGGTGGACCTTTATGAGGCGGTGCGCTACGGCGGCGTGGCCGACGATGCTGCTCGCGCCCGCACGGCGCAGCGCCTCTGGCCGGCCGCGCCCCCGGCGGCGGGGGACTCCCACGACGGACGGGAGGACCGCCCGCGGTGAAGGGCGGGGCGGCAGCCGCGCTGGTGTTTTTGGAGTGGCGCCAGCTGGTGAACAATGTGCGGGGCATCGTGCAGGCCCCGCGGCGGCTGGTGGTTTATGCCGTCCTCCTGTTTTTTGCTCTGCGCTTCTTCGTCTTGGCGCCCGCGGCGACCGGCGGTCCCGTGCAGGTGCCGCCCGGGCTTTCGGTCTGGCTCCCCGTGCTGGTGGGGCTGGCGCTCCTTGTGCCCTGGGCGGCGCCACAGCCGGCCGCCCTCTTTGTCAGTCCGGCCGATCGAACATTTCTGGTGGCGGTGCGGGGACAGCCCCGGGCGCTGGTGGCGCGCCATTTGTATCACCGTTACGCCGTGAGCTTGCGCTCCCTACTGAGCCTGGTGGTGCTGATCTTCGTGTTCAGCCGGTCCGGCGGGGTGCTGGGCGTGGCGGTATGGCTGGTGCCCACCGCCGCGGTGTACTTCGTGGCGTCCAGGCTGGCGGCGGGCGCGCTCCACGCCCGCCGCGTGCCGGTGACCGGGCTGGCACTGGCCGCCGCCCTGGGCTGGCTGGTCCTCACCGTGGCGCTCCGCTGGCCGCCGGCCGTGCACGGCGCGGTGACCGCGTGGCCGCTGGCCGCGACGCTGGTCCAGGGCAACGCGGGGCCCACGGTGCTGGCGTGGCTGGCGCTGACGGGGGCCGTGACCGTGATGGGGGTGCTGTGGGCGGTGCCGCCGTCGACGGACGACTGGCGGCTGGTGGACCGCTGGGCCCTGATGGATGCCCTGCGCGCGGGGGGAGGGGACCGCCGCGAACTGTTTCGGCGGCAGATGGCTCGTCGGTTGAGCCGGGGGCGCGGCGGGGAGCGGTCGTCTCACGTCTTTCAGTGGAGCGGACCCGGAGCGGTGGTGGAGATGGAGGCGCTGACGACGCTGCGCCAGATGGCCCAGGCGCCCTGGATGGCCGCGCTGCTGGTGGCAGCGGCTCTGGGGGGCGGCGTCTTCGTGGCCCGCGGGGGCCGGCCGGCGGTTGTGATGTGGCTCTTGGCGATGGCGTACACGGGCGTCATGTTCACGTCGGTGCAGTCTCGCTTGGTGGGGAGCCACCCGATTGCCCGCGATCCCTTGGTGATCGGCGCACCCGGGTCCCGCTTTGCCCACGTTCTGGCGGAGGAAGCGCTGGGCTGGGCCGCCGGGGTGCTGTTTTGGGGGGGAGCGATGCTGGTGGCCCTGATCTTGGGGCTTGCGGGGCGCTGGGCACTGGGGGCGCTCGGGCTGGTGGCGGCGGGGCAGGCCATGGTGCAGAGCCTGCGCCTCCTGTACTGGACCTTGTTTCCCACCTTGTTTGAGCGACAGGTGTTGGGTCGGCTGCTGTCCATGGTGGCCGCCGGCGTTTTGGTCGGGGTTCCCGCGGTCCCCGTGCTGGTGCTGCCGTGGGCGGTGGGGGTGCCCACGGCCGGGGGGCTGGCACTGGCCGAGGCGGCCCTGCTGTCCTGGTGGGCCGCACACCGGCTGGAGTGGGGGCGCGGGCCCGTCCCCGCGCTGGGACAGGAGCAGTAAATGCAGGGAAGGCCCGGTGATGAGAGGGTGACACACGGCCGGGAGGGACGCGCGATCGAACGGCTCGAGGTGCAAAACCTGACCAAGCGCTTCGGGAAAATCACGGCCGTCGATCGCCTGTCGTTTGAGGTGCAGGCCGGGCACATTGTGGGGCTGGTGGGGCCGAACGGGGCGGGAAAAACCACGACGCTGTACTGTCTGGCCGGTCTCGTGCCAGCGGACGGGGGTGAGGTGCGGTGGGACGGCCGGGCTCTGCGCCATGAACACGGCCGGGTGGGCTTGGTGCCCGAGTCGCCCGAGGTGTATCCCGCGCTCACCGTGTATGAGCATCTGGGATTTCTGGCGCGTCTCTATCGGCTGCCACCCGGGTGGCCCGTGGAGGCCGAGCGCTGGATGGAGCGGCTTGACCTCGCGCGGCATCGGGACAAGGTGGGCGGGGCCCTCTCCAAGGGGCTTCGCCAGCGGGTCATTCTGGCGGGCGCCGGCCTGGTGCGCGCACGCCTGCTGCTGGTGGATGAGCCCATGATTGGCCTCGACCCGATGGGTCAGCGCGAGGTGCGGGACCTGCTGCAGGAGATGACCGCCGACGGGGCGGCGGTGGTGTTGAGCTCGCACCAGCTCGGGCTGGTGGAGACGCTGGCCGAGTCCGTCGTCATCCTGGACGAGGGGAAAAAGCGTGCCGCGGGCACCATCGCGGCGCTGCGGCAGGAGGCAGGCCTCTCCGCCGAGGACAGCCTGGAAACGGTTTTCTTCCGGGTACTCGGCCGGAACCGTGAGGGCCGTGCGGACATGAGCGAGGGGCGCCCTTAGGCGCCCCTCGCCCTCCGGGGTGACCCCGGTCGTCAGCTGGCCCCAGTGAAGCCGATGCGGTTGACCGGGGTTTCCCCCACGATGGCGTTGTACTGGCTTTTCGCGCCGGTCACGCCGTTTTTGACCACCGTCATGATGTCCGGGGTGGGCACCCACAACACCGGCAGCTGCTGGACCGCATACTGTTGGTAGGCATTGAAGCGGGCCGCGACCTGCTGGGGCGTGCCGGCTGCGTAGGTGGCGCGAATCAGGCGCGTCATCTGGGCGTTGGCGTAGCCGCCCGGGTTGAACCCGGCGGTCGGGGTGAAGAGCCCGCCGCCCGACGGGTAGTAGTCCGGCTCATAGCTCCACTTGAAGCCGACCTGCATCGCCCAGTGGGGAGACTCGGTGGGGTTGCCGATGAGATTCGACACCGACGTAATGGACTGGGGGTCCAACGTCACGTCAATCCCCTCTTTGCCCCACGCTTGCTTCATCAGCTGCGCCTCGTTGGCGACACTCGTGGACCCCGTTTGGTAAAGCAGGGGAAATGCAAACCGCTGCCCCTGGGCATTGACCAGCACCCCGTTCTGGAGGTGCCAGCCGTGATGCTCCAGGAGGGCCAGGCCGCGGCTGGGATTGTAGGGATACGGGTTCGTGAGCCCGCGGTCAAAAAACACGTTCTGGGGGTGGACGGGCACTGGGCCCAGCGAGGGCGACGCGAACCCATGGTACGCCCCCTGAATGATCGCCCCCTGGTTGATGCCCATCTGCAGCGCCTGGCGGACGTAAAGATGCGCGAACAGGCCGCCCACGCTGTCCGCGTTGCTGCGTAGGTTCACCAGGGCGAAGAAGTACCCAAACAGCCGCTGGGAAATCACGTGATAGCCGCTGAGGCTCTTGGCGGACTGGTACAGGGAGAACGACATCGGCGCGATGTCCACCGACCCACGGTGCAGGGCCGCGAACGTGCTGGCCGACGACCCCTCGTACAGATACGTGACCTTCCGGAACTGCGCCGGATGAGGCCCGTCGTAGTGGGGATTGGCCGTGAACGTCCAGTAGCTGTCGTGTACGCTCTGGCTGATGCCGTAGGGGCCATCGTATACCCGATACACGGGATTGCTGGGCTGATTGGACACGCGCGCGATCCAGTGCAGCTCCTGGGTCATGTTGGGGTACCGATTCCACACGGGCGGCACCGGAACCAGCTGCGACAAGCCGTTGTGCTCAAACCAGACCGGGTTCACCGGGGCCGTGGTGGTGACCACCAGGGTGTGCGGGCCCTCGACCGTGACGGACTGCCAGTCGGCCGGGACGCCCCCCTCACCGCCGAAACAATACGGCAACACGGAGTTGGAGGCACTCGACGCCTTGATCAGCTTCCAGTCGTACGCCACGTTGGCGGCCGTTACCGGGGTGCCGTTCGACCAGTGCCACTTGGGGTTCATGTGAATGGTGTACGTCTGGTCATGATTCGTCACCGTGATGCCTGACGCAATGGACCGGCCGTACTCGATGGTGTCCGTGCGACTGATCCACAACAGCGACAGGTACATGTCGGGCCCGCTGATGCCGCCGCCGCTCACCGTGCCGCAGTTGGACGACGGCACCAGCGGGGGCCACCAGTTGAGGGGGGTTTGCGGGTTTAAAGCAATGGTGAGGACGGTGGGCGCATGAGCCACCGCTGTGGGTGCACCCCCGCAAGCGCTGGCCCCCAGCAAAAGGGCGGCCGCGGCGGCACCCCACGCCGCTCGACGCCCTGCTGTCCACAATCGTTTCACGTTCAGCCCTCCTTGTGCCCTCTTGCGCCCTCTTGTGCCCCCCTGGCGCCCTTCTTCAAGGAATCTCGCGACGGCGGCAAGCCGTCTCCGGTGTCGACAGGGGTGACGACCAGCTTTGCCTGCACCGGCGCCGGTTCGTGGGCGTGCGGCTGCAGCACGACGGCGCGGCGACCGACGTGGTATGGGGCCATGCCATGACCGGTGGATCTATTCGGCGGTCCCCTCGTGCGTCCTGCTGGCCGGGCGGCGTCCCGGGGAAGTGGCGAAACGAGCAAAGGCAAAGCAAAACGAGGGAAAAGCGTGGGGGAGGCGCAGGAAAAAGAGAAAGGGCCGGTGGTCGGCCCTTTCTCCGGGGGGACGGGATGCGCTAGCTGGTCGGGGCGGACGGTGCCGTCGAGCCGTACGCCACGTTGAAGCCGTCAGTGTCGCTGTCGGGCAGTGACGGGGTGGATACCTGGGTCCGACGCTGAATCATCACGCCCCCATCGGACACGACCAGGCTGGGATTGCCGCCGTTGACCGTGCCGGGGTTGAATGTGGTCTGGCCGTAGTGGGCCAGCGTGGCCACGTGTCCCCCGATGGTGGGCGCCTCTTCGATCCACTCGGCCGATGTGCCGGGGCCGCTGTAGGCCTGCACCGTGCTGAACGTCCACCCCTGCGTGTTGTCCGTAAGGGTGATGGTCCAGTCCCCGTTGCCGTCGTTGACGATGCTGGCGCTCATGTGGTCGCCGGCGGACACGGGGTCAGGAATTTCGGTCTCCGCAGCCGGCAAAATTTCCCACCAGGCGTAGTACTGCGCGCTGCCAGAGGAATAGTCCTGCTCGGTTCCGGTCTGAATCAGGTTGCTGTTGTTGAACCCGTCGATGCCAATCCAGCTGGACGAATACGTCGAGCCTTTCGTGCGGCTGACGGTGGGCACCACCCACTGCCCGGTGATGGCACTGTACGTGCTGGTGTCGACCGCGTAGCCCGACCAGTTGGAGGACGCCCACCCATAGGCGGACGTGGACCCGCTGCCCCCGTGGCCATGACCGTTGCCGTGGGTCCCCTGACCGGGGTTCGCCACATGGCGGGGGGCGTTGACAATGCCCGCGGCGGCTAGAGCGGGCGCCGACACGGGGGCGGAGATGAGCAGGAGGCCCCCAGCCGCCAGCAGCGTCGCGGCGGTCTTCATGAATTGACGCATCGTTCGGAAACTCCCTTCGCGTCTGGTTGGGGACGAGGGCCCGTAGGGCGGACAATCCCCCGGGAGCGCCCGACGGCGGCCACCGAGCCCATTCGTCTCACCGAGTGATTCGCCACCCGGTTCCCGATCCCTTCCTAATCGCCCCATGAGATGGCTCGCAGATCACGTAAATGGCAGACCCAGCGGTGGTGGGCAGCATGGCCAGTTCATGGCGGGCCCGGCCGCGTGCTCGCCGGCTGGCCGATACCTCCGTGTGGGTTATCGAGCGCGAACGGCGGGCATGGCGGGGTGGGCACGGATCTGGTAAAATCCCAAATTCAGACGAGCCACCCGCCACGAGTCGCCCTTCGCGGTCGGGGCACGTCGCGGGAAGGTGCTTGGCAGGCATGGATCAGGTGCGGATTGGAGAAAAGCTCGTCAGCCTTACCCGAATTCGGCTGGTGGTGGAGCAGGCGATGGCGCTCCGGGCGGAGGGTCTGTCTCAATCGGAGGTATCCTCCCGGCTGGGCGTCGATCGGACGCTCATTTCGCGGCTGGAGAGTGTGGGCGAGATTCGCGTGGGGCACCGGGTGGCGCTCATCGGGTTCCCGGTGGCCAACAAGGCGGCCGTGGAGCAGCTGGCGGCGCAGCTGGGTGTGGATTTTGTGTGGGTGATGACTGATGCCGAGCGGCGGGCGTTTGCCGACAGCCTGTCGGGGGCGGCGCTGATCGACAATATTCTGGCGATGGCGGCGCGCGTGCGGGAGTTTGACGCCGTGGTGCTGCTGGCCTCGGATCGCCGCATTCGGCTCATGGAATCGCTCCTGGACCGCAGCACGGTGGTGCCGATTATCTTGGGGGAGGCTCCGCTGGACCGTGACGTGCGGGTAGATGTGGTGGCGTTGGAGCAGGTGCTCCTGACGCTCCGATCCGCCGGGGCGTGAGGGCGAGGGCCATCTCATAGGATGCCGTCAGTGAGTAGGCCGTGCGGGGACGGCGGGCAGAAAGAAGGGGACCAAGTTGGTGGAGCGCGAACTGTTGGTGTCGGCCGAGGGCTTGAAGAAGCTGGAGCACGAGTTGGAACATCTCAAGGCGGTGCGCCGGGGCGAGGTCGCGGAGCGCATCAAGACGGCCCGCGAATTCGGCGACATCTCCGAGAATTCCGAGTATGAAGATGCGAAAAACGAGCAAGGACTCATCGAGGCGCGCATTCAGTCGCTGGAGAGCATGATCAGAAACGCCCACGTGGTCGATGAAGCGGCGCAGGACCCCCACGTCGTGCACATTGGCTCGCACGTGACGGTCCAAGAAGAGGGCGAAGATGCGCCGGAGGAGTACATCATCGTGGGAGTGGCGGAAGCCGACCCCGTGAAGAACCGCATCTCGGTGGACTCGCCCGTCGGCAAGGCGCTGTTGGGGGCGCAGGCGAGCGATTGGGTGGAAGTGACCGCGCCGGTCGGACGCATTCGCATGCAGGTGGTGTCGATCAAGTAGCTTGCGCGGTCATCGGGGCCAGCGCACTCAGGGGGCGCGTTGTGGAGGAAGGACGGGGCGAAGCGCAGCGCCAGGCGCGCATCGCCAAGTGGCAGGCGTGGCGGGACCGCGGGCAGGATCCTTATCGGCAGACGCGGTTTGCCCGCACGCACATGGCCGGCGCCGTGGCGGAGGACCATCCTGCCAACGACGGCCAGTCGGCTTCGGTCGCGGGCCGCATCCTGGCTATTCGCGGGCACGGCCAAGCGGCGTTTTTGGACCTGCACGACCCGTCGGGGCATGTCCAGCTGCATGTGACGGCCCAGGTGCCCGAGGCCCTCGCCTTGGTGGACGGCTTGGACCTCGGGGATCACGTGGGGGCGGAGGGGACGATTTTCAAGACGCGGCGCGGAGAAGTGTCGCTGGCCGTGACCCGGCTGGTGCCCCTGTCGAAGAACCTGCGGGGGCTGCCGGACAAGCGCCATGGCTTGACGGATCCCGATCTGCGGTACCGCCAGCGGTACGTGGACCTGATGACGAACCCCGAGAGCGTGCGCACCTTTCAGGTGCGCTCGGCGGCCGTGCGTCTCATGCGGGCCCATCTGGAGGATGAGGGCTTTCTGGAGGTGGAGACGCCCGTGCTGGTGCCGATTCCCGGCGGGGGCATGGCGCGGCCGTTTCGCACCCACCACAACGCCCTGCACCGGGACCTGTACCTGCGGATTGCGACCGAGCTTTACTTGAAGCGCCTGATCATCGGGGGCTTCGAGCGGGTCTACGAGATTGGGCGGGTGTTTCGCAACGAAGGCGTCGACGCGAATCATGGGGCCGAGTTCACCATGCTGGAGCTTTACTGGGCCTATGTGGGCTACGAAGAAATCATGAGTTTGGTGGAGCGCCTGCTGGCGCACCTGTGCCAGGCGCTGACCGGTGGACTCATACTGGAGGTGGACGGCACGTCCCTCGACTTCACGCCGCCCTATCCCCGGGTCGACATGGCGGGGCGCTTCCGTGATCTAACTGGCATGGATTTGTTGGCCCTGGATTCCAAAGAACGGGCACGGACGGCGGCGCGCGATTTGGGCGTGCGGCTAGACCCCGCGCTCACGCGCGTCCAGATTTTGGACAAGCTGGTGAGCGCGGTGATCGAGAAAGATTTGGTGCAGCCCACCTTTCTGGTGCACCACCCGGTGGACATTTCCCCGCTGGCCAAGCGCCGGGCCGCCGACCCCCGCACGACGGAGCGGTTCGAACTGTTCTGCCGGGGCACGGAACTGGCCAATGCCTTCTCGGAGCTGAATGACCCGTTCGACCAGCGCGAGCGCTTCATGGCCCAGGGGCGCGAACGCGCCGAGGGCAACGACGAGCTGCCGGAGTTGGACGAAGATTTTCTGCTGGCGTTGGAGCACGGCATGCCCCCCACCGGTGGGTTGGGGATTGGGGTGGACCGGGTGGCCATGTTGCTGGCGGGGGTCACGTCCATACGCGACGTGGTGCTGTTCCCGATGCTGCGGAGTGGCGCGTCGGCGCCGCCCCCCCTCTGATATGATGGACCGAGTGTGAACAATCCTGTGCACAGGGGGTGCCCATGAAGACCGTGGTCAGCGTCAGCCTGGGTTCCTCTCGGCGGGATCATGCGGCCGTGCTCACGATCCTGGGGGAAGACGTTCAGCTGGCGCGCCGCGGCATGGACGGCAGCATTGAGCGTGCCCTTGACACGATCCATGCCCTGGACGGGCATGTCGATGCGCTGGGCCTCGGCGGCGTGGACCGTTGGCTCACCGTGGGCCCCCGCCGCTACACGGTGCCCACGGGCGAGCGGTTGGCCCAGGCCGCCACGGCCACGCCGGTGGTGGATGGCACCGGCATCAAGTCCGTGTGGGAGCCGATGGTGGTGCAGAGGCTGGCGGCGGACGGCATTCTGCAGGCCGGCCAGACCGCGCTGATGGTGTCGGCGCTCGACCGCTATCCGATGGCGGCGGCCCTGGACGCGGCGGGTCTCCACCTGGTGTGCGGCGACCTCATGTTTTCGGCGCGCATCAACTATCCCATCCGGACCCTGGCCGAATTACAGGAACTGGGCGATCGCTTGGTGCCGGAGATGGTCAAGCTCCCGTTTCAGCAGCTGTATCCCGTCGGAGGCGACCAGGACGCCGTCCCCGATCCCCGATTCGTGAGCCATTTCGAGGAGGCTGATGTCGTGGCCGGCGATTTTCACTTTATTCGCCGCTACCTGCCGGGACGTCTGGACGGCAAGGTGGTGCTGACCACCACGACCACCACCACCGATGTGGACCTGCTGTGGTCCCGCGGTTTGTCGATAATGGCCACCACCAGTCCTCAGCTGGACGGACGCACCTTCGGCACGAACGTCCTGGAGGCGGCCCTGGTGGCGGCCTCGGGAGTACAGGCCCCAGATCCCCGCTGGGACGACATCGTGCGGGCGGCGGGTCTGGCGCCCTTTGTGAGGCGCCGGCCCGCCCGGGAGCACGCGTGAGCGCGCTCGGGGACACGCTGGGGCGGTTTGCCGAGGCGTGCAGCCGCAATCAACGGCTCCAGCAGATGAACCGCGACTGGGACCGCCTGATTCTCGTGCAGCCCGATGATGCGGACGACCAGCACTGGGTCCGCTATCACGAGGGGGTGGCGGCCGTCGTCGCCAAGGACGGCGATCCGGATCTCATCGTGGAGGGCGCGTCCGACGTGCTGGTGAGCATCTTCTCGGGCGCGTCCACGCCGACCGAGCCGTACATGAGCGGGGACCTGCGCGTGCGGGGCTCCCAGGACGACGTGATGCGGCTCGATGTGATCGCGCTCCTGATTTGGGGGGAATAGCGTGGCCGGCTTAAAGCGCGCGCTGCCGCTCCGCACCGCCGTATCCACCAGCGCCGGCCTAGCGTCTGCGGCCATCAACTTTCTGGCCGTGGCCGAGCTGGCCGGCTACGCGGGCGGCCGGTCCGGCTGGCTCGCGATCCTGGTGGCGGGCGTGCTGGTGACGCTCGCCGCGGGCAACTTCTCGGAGCTGACCGCTCTCTACCCCTCGGCCGCCGCGATTCGCGTATGGATTCGCCGCGGCGCCTCGGACCAGTTGTCCATGGTCGCCTCGCTGGTTTACGTGGGCACGGTTGTATTTGTGATTGCGGCCGACGCGTTTGTGCTGGGCCACGTGTTTTTGGCCGTACTGCCGGGCGTGCCCGGACTCTTGTGGATCGCCGTGCTGTTGGGATTGGTCACGCTCTTAAACCTCCGGGGCATCAAGGTGGCCGGGTGGGTGCAGGACTTAAACGGCCTGTTTCTGCTGGGGAGCCTGGTGGTGGTGTCCGTGCTGGCACTGGGTCACGTGCCGGCTCCGCACTGGCACACGGCGTTTCAGATGGGGCCGAACTGGATTCAGGCGCTCGCGCTGGGGGTCTTTGTGTTTGTCGGCTTCGAATGGGTCACCCCGCTGGCGGAAGAGTTTCAGGACAGCCGGGTGATTCCGCGGGGCATGTTCATGGCGCTGGGGTTGGTGACGGTGGCCTTTGGCCTCTTTGCCCTGGCGGCGCAGATGGTGCTGCCGGCGCACGGGCTGGCGTCGAGCCCGGTGCCCCAGCTGCTGCTGGGCCGCGCCGTGCTGGGCGGGTGGGGATTTTGGTGGATGGTGGTCGTGAGCCTCACCACGGCCATGACGACGTTTAATGGGGGGCTGGCCACCGCCTCCCGGTTTCTCTATGCCGCGGCCCGGGAACGCCTGCTGCCGCCCGCCCTGTCCCGGCTGAACGATCGGCTGGTGCCCAAAAATGCCCTGGTGGCGCTGGCCGTGGGGGCGCTAGTGCTGGCCGTGGTGGTTTATGCCACCGGAGTGTATACGCTTTTGATCAACGTGGGGGCGGCGGTGGAGTCGTTCATGTACGCCTTGGCGGCGTGGCTGGTCTTGTCGCTGCGGCACCGGGAGCCCCATCGGCGACGGACGTTTCGCGTTCCGGGCCTTCCCTGGGTCACGATTCTGACCATGGTGGTGTTTGCCGGCTTGGGGGTGGGCGCCGCCACCACGGCCAGCGGAATCCCGGGCCCGGTGCCGTGGCCGCTGGTGTTTGTGGCCGCCCTCACCGGCCTCGCCTGGTGGTACGTCCGCCGCATTGTGCCCCAGCTCAAACCGCCGGTGCGCGCCGCGGGGACCCCGACCGGCCCCGACGTCTAAACGGCCGCGCGTCGCGTAGCTTCTCCGGAGGGCCGCCGAGGCGAAACCGGGGGGGACAGGCATGTTGGGGTTGAAGTCCCTGTTGAGTTGGGCGGCAGGCCTGCTGGCCGTGTCGCTGGTGTTGGTGCTCACGGCGGTGGCGCCCGAGGCGCGGGCGGCCGCGAGCAAGTTTCTGACGTTTGATCGGGCGCTCTTGGCCGGATCCCACCTGCCGGCGCCTGCGCCGGCGGCCCCGCGCCATCTGCCCGCCCCGGCGGCGGTGGTGGGGAGCCAGGGGCTGCCGCCGGGGTTGGTGCTGGGCTACCTCGCCAACTCCCCCACGGCGCCGGGCGCGATCAGGTTCGTGAAGTCGTATCTCCCGGCCCTGAACGGCCTCATCGCGTTTTGGTACACGATCAACAGCGCGGGGCAGGTGTCGGGCGGGACCAACACGGCGCTCCTGCACTGGGCCGGCCAGCACCACCTCGTGACGTTTGCCCTGGTGCGCAACAATGCCGGGGCGTCGGTCTTTACGCCGCTGTTGGCCAGCGCCACGGCGCGCGCGGCCGCCATTCGCAATCTGCTGGCACTCGTGACCACCAACGGCTACACCGGGGTGAACCTGGACTGGGAGGGCATCGCGCCCCAGGACCGCGCCTTGTTTACGGCCTTCGTCCAACAGCTGGCCCAGGCGTTTCACGCGCACCGCAAAGACGTGACCCTGTCCATCCCGGCGGAAACCGAGAGCGACCCGACCAGCGGCTGGACCGGCGCCTACAACTATCCGGCGCTGGGGCGAGCGGCGGACCTCCTGATGATCATGGCGTACGACCAGCACAACCAAAACAGTGGGGCGGGGCCGGTCGCCTCACCCGCGTGGGTGCAGGCGGTGCTGAAGTACGCCGTGTCCACGATGCCGCTCCGCAAAGTCGTCTTGGGGGTGCCGGGGTACGGCTATGTGTGGTCCAGCACCGGCAACCAGGCACTCACCTGGAGTCAGGCCGAGGCGCTGGCGCATCAGTACGGCCAGCAGATGGCCGCCGCCAGCGGCCACTTCAGCTACACGGCGGCCGGGGTCCTTCACACCGTGTATTTCGAGAACCAGGCCACGTTTCTCTCCAAGGTCACCATGGCCACCGGCCTGCAGCTGGCCGGCATCGCGCTGTGGCGACTGGGTATCGAGGACCCGCACATCTGGAATTTGCTGAACTAGCGCAGCTCCCGGCGCTGCGGCCGCCCCTACGGAGACTCTGCCCTCGACCGCGCCCCAAGCCGGGGGGCCTACGGCTGCCCGCCGGCGGATGCCGGGTCGCGGGTCGCGGCGCGTCAGGGCAGCCCGGCCGTGGTGTTCGCGCCGTAGGCGGCCACCAGCCAATGCTGCGCGGGCCCGGCCTGGACGGTCAGGGTCATGGGGTGCGTCGCTGGTGGCAGCGCGTTTTCGTAAAGAATGCCCTGGCACGGGATGAGATACGTGATTTGGCCAATGCGGACGTGGACGTTGGTGCCCCCGACACACGCCAGCAGCACGGCGTCAGATCGCCGCGCCGGCGTGAAGGTCCCGACGTGTGCGCTGCCGGTGCCTTCCTGCGGCACCACCAAGACGGTGACGGCAGGGGTTGACTGCACGGGTCCCACGTAGGTGGGGAGCCCGGTCACCGCCGGGAGCGTGGGAACGGCCACGGCTCCCGCCCAGGGCCAGCGCAGACGGGCCCCGCCGTTCACCAGCAGCAGCATCGCGGCCACCGCGACGCCCAGCGGAAACCAGGGGGAGCGATCGCGGCTCCTTCGGCCGACAGCCATCGGGCCACCTCCTGCAGCTCCCGTGGCGTGTCCACCGGCTCACCATGCGCATACGGGGAGTTGCAATGCTATAATACGGCGCAGCAAGTGAAACCACGCGTCGCAGCGGGGCGGACCGGCTTGTGATGTCCGTGGGGCCGGGTGCGATGCGGTCGAGCGGGAGGCGTGACGATGAAGGACCTGGACTTGTCGGGCGTATTCACCCGAACCTACGTGGTGTCCCTGGTGCTGATGGCCGTCATTGCCGTGGGGGGCCTGATGCTGGCGGTGGCCATCAGTCCCAAGTAGAACGCGATCCGCGCCATGTGGAGGAGGTTCATCACCGATGGCCACCGCGCGCCGTGTGGCGTGGCTCCTGGCTCCGGTTTGGGTGGCGGCGCTTGCGTCAGGATGCGC
>JAJYPH010000061.1 GCA_021795575.1 Bacillota bacterium | reverse complement strand
CCCGTGCGCTGGTGGAGTACGACGGTGGGACCGTCGACCTAGCGTCGGTGCCCGGCACCGGCACGACGGTGACCCTGTGGTGGGCGCGCTGGGCCGACGAAAAAGATTGAGTCCGGGGGGGGGGGGACCCATGTGGGCCCGTGTGGGCCCCGCCATCCCTCTGCCATGGGACTGGCACGCGGCCCTGCGGTCCTCGCATACCCTGTTAGTCCCGGGTTGTGGGGGCGAAGAGGGAGGTGGCGCGGGTGGTGCTGTCGCTGGTTGTGGTGGCGCTGGCAGGCGTGGTGCCCGGTCTCTGGCTGCTGGTGGGCTACATTGGCGGCAACGCCTTTCCTCATCCGCTGCCGCCACCGGAGGAGGCACGACAGCTCCGGCGGATGCAGGGCGGGAGCGTGGAGGCCCGGGCCCTTTTGATCGAGCACAACCTGCGGCTGGTGGCGCATGTGGTGAAGAAGTTCAGCAACACCGGGGAGGACCCGGACGACCTCATCTCGACCGGCACCGTGGGCCTCATCAAGGCGATTGACTCGTTCAACCCCGACAAGGGAGTGCGTCTGGCCACGTACGCGGCGCGCTGCATCGAGAATGAGATCCTCATGCAGCTCAGAAACCAGCGCAAGTCTCGAGGCGAGGTGAGCCTCTACGACCCCATCGGGGTGGACCGCGAGGGCAACGAAATTAGTCTCATGGACATTTTGGGCTCCGAACCCGACCTGGTGCCGGAGGCGGTGACGACCAAATTGCAGGTCGCGGCGCTGGCCGGCTATCTCGAATCGTTGGAACCGAAGGAGCGCCGCGTCGTCCAGGAACGCTTCGGCCTCGGCACCACCGTGCGCCGCACGCAGCGCCAGATTGCCAAAAGCTTGGGGATCTCGCGCAGCTACGTGTCCCGCATCGAGAAACGGGCGGTGACCAAGCTGCTCAAGGAAATCGACCCCGAGGAGGCACGCGGGCGGGACACTCCACAGCGCCACTGATCGCAGATTACCCTGGATGACGCGCCGATCCAAGCCCTGTGGGCCCACACCCCCGGGCTCGCGCCGGTGGTCGAGTAGGTGGTGAACCGTATCATCGCCGAACCGGTGACGGCGTTTGTGCAGGCGGGCCGCTCTAAGCGGACCGCCCAGTGCCGGGTCCCGCGCCATGGCACGCGAACACGCTTTTTGGCGACGCGAGTGAGTCGCTTGCAACTCCGCGTGCCACGGGTGCGGGGCGGCGGCTTTCAGCCGACGGCGTTCGCCCGCTACCAGCGCAGTGAGCAGGCGTTTCTGGCCACGGTGATGGAAATGGTGGTGAGGCGGGTGTCACCGCGCAGGGTCCTGCGCGGCACCACGGAGCCGTGTGGGACGCGGTCCTTGGCCGAGAACCGCTACACGGTGTTGCTGGTGGATGTCTTGCGGCTCAAGATCCGGGACGGCGGCCACCTGTGGGCGACGAGCGGCCTGGACGTCACGGGTGAATGACGCGGGGTACCGCGAGGTCCTGGGGCTGGAGATCGGCGACAGTGAGTCCCAGGCCACGTGGGGCACAACACTTTCAGGGGGTCACGTGGCTGCGGGGGGCCGACGTCCTTCACGCGGAACATCCCGGCGGCGGAGCCGCAGGCACAGCAGCCGGCGCTGGGGCGGGTCCTGCCACGGGTGCTGACCGCGCCCAACCGCGTGCCCGCCGACACCTTGGTGGCCCGGGTCCCCGCGCACTTCACCGCGGCCGCACCCAAGGCGCTGCACATCTTGACAATGGGCTGGAGGACGCGCGGGCCATCCGCATCGTCTCCCTACGCTGCCTCGCCCCTCCGGCTATTGTGGGCCGTGCTGCGGGAGATCCACGAGCCATGGGCGACGGCCGGCGACCGCGCTCCGTCGGGAGGCCCATCGCACGCCAGGCGCGATGCAACTCCGCGGCGGGGGGCGCTGCGGCCTCTTGCAGTGCCACGCCTGCTGCCTCGCGTAAGACGGGCCGCCTCCCGCGCGGCCGTGAGTCGGCTCTTGGTCAAAGCGCCGGCCGCGGTGGCGGCCGGCCTCGTGTGCCATGAACACCTCACCTCACAAAGAAGGCCCCACCCCCCGAAAGGGGCAGGGCCTAAAAAGGGGAACCTCGCTGAAGGTGCCGAGTCCAGGGAACGTCCCCGAGGGGCTCGGGGCCCGGGCCAGAGGGGGACCCAAGTGGCCTATAGCGGCCCGGTTCGGTCCTCAACCCAAGCCTGCAGGGCATGGGCAAATTGTTCGGGGCACTCGACATACGGTTTATGGCCACCGGGAAGCCAGTGGATCATGCCCCCCGCCGCCGTCACCGCAGCCTGCTGGTGGGGCGTACAGACGGGGTCATCCTCCTCCAGGAACAATTGCACCGGCCCACGGTACCGCTGGATGAGCGGAATGGCCGAGGTCGCGAAGATCTCCCAATCCAGCTGCTCACAGACGTCCGTGGCGCGCGCCCGGTCCGCCTCGGTAAACAGACCCGCCGCGAGGGCGGCCTCCAGCCACCGAGCAAAAGGCCGGGTATCCAGCCCTGGGTTGTACACGTCGTTGACGACTTGGCTCGGGACCATTGACCAAATCGTGAGCAGCGCCGACCAGATGGGCTCGGACGGCCTGAGTGCCGCCCCGCGGCGGCGCACCTCGGCAGCCAGCGCCGGCTGCTCCGCGGCCAGCTGCTCGGCCATGCGCTCCACGACTGCCTGTATGCTTTCCACCCAGTCGAGTGCCGGACACACGAGCGCCATGCTAGCCACGTGCTCGGGATGCCGTGCCGCGTAGTCGGCGGCCAGTCGGCCGCCCCAGGAGTGCCCCACCACATGCCAGCGCGCAATGTGGATGGCCACCCGGAGCGCCTCAATATCGCCGATGAGCTGGTCCATGGTGATACGCCCGACAATCCGGGGGGAGCGCAAGGCACCACGCTGGTCCAGCGTCACTAAACGTGCCCAGCCCTTAAGATGGTCGTCCTGAAACCCTTCGAAATCCGCGCTCCCTTCCCCGGGCCCCCCATGGAGATATAGAACTGGGGGAGCACTGTGGCTTCCCGCATCCCGGTAGAAGATCTGCACCCCGTCCGACGCCGTCAAATACGGCACGCTCATCACCTCACATCGCGTAGCGTCCACCGTGCGTCTGGCGCACCCGCCCGTCAGGCTGCCACGGCGACCGGGGCTCACCGTGAGCCGTGGGAGGCATGGCGCCGAGCTGTTCACGACGCAGGTTCCGCGGTGGCCGGGATCCTGGTGGATGGGCGGCGGGGTGCCGGGGGACGAACACTTCAAACTGCAGCGAGCGCAGGAGTGTCGAGGTCGCGATTCAGTCGACGGCGGGCCCGGGGGGCCCATCGCGGCTCCACCCGACGGCGTCGTCCCGGATCTGCGGGCTCGGCACCACCGTGCGCCCCCGCCACGCCAGGTTGCCAAAAAGTGTGGGTAGCTTGCACCACTGGGTATCCCGCAGTGAGAAACCGGCGGTGACGAAACGGCTGAAGGACATGGACGGCGAGCGGGCACCCGGACAAGACATCCCATCGCGCGACCGATCGGGCAGTGGGTGTCGGTTGCGCGCTGCAGTTGGGTCGCGGTTCGGGTTGTCCGGCGATACGCGTCCCGTGCGCGGACCGCCATCACCGGCATGCGGACAAGCGGCCCGGCGTCAACGCGCGCCACCACCAGGCCAACGGGGAGCATTTTCGTCCGATGGGGGGATGGCGACCCCACGCACCGGGCGACTGACGGCGTGGTTAGCTGTAGTGAACACGCGGCGACTCGGTGCACGCGGGGGTGGTGCCGTATGGACAGCCGAGGACGGACCTTCAATGGTATTTTGGACTGGGTCAATCGCTTGACCCTGAGGGGCGTACGGAATCGCGCCCTCTCCGCCGACGAGGTGAGACACCTCAGCGACACCCAACGAGCCGATGAGGTGAACCGGGACCGACAGGTCTGGATACACGGGTCGATGAACGGTCGACACTAGCGGTCGCGCACGCCGCCGACGCGGGGGGCGAGTGGACAGCGCTTAAGCTCCCGGAGGATGCCGGCGCTCGCGCCCGAGCGGCCATGGGGCATGCGCGCCGCCTTACGCTGACACGCGCCAGCAGGTCCCTACGTGGGTGCGCTGGACCCCTCCTGTCCGGCGGTGGTTTCTAGATCGGTCCCAACCCCCGGGCTGGTGGACGCTTCTCGGCTGAGCTGATCGAGGCTGGTGGTGCGCACCGTGCGGTCGGCCAGCGGCAGTAGCGCGCTCACCATAAGGAGCACCCCGCCCGCCGTGGCCACCGGGTACAGCCCCCAGTGGTCGGCGACGGGCACGGCCGCGATGACGGCCAGGGGAATCGTGATGTAGGACCCGACATCGCCAAACGCCAGCACCCGAGCCAGCTTGTCGCCGGGCACCGAGCGCTGCAGCGCCGTGTCCCAGGTGACCGCCGCCACCGTGGAGCCGACGCCGGCCGCCAGCGCGGCGGCGTACAGGACGACGAGCCCAGGATGCTGCCCCAGTGCGACCAGGGGGAGCCCCAGGGCAGCGGCCGCGAGCATGCCATCCCGGAACGGATGCTGTGGCACGGCGCGCAGGAGCACGAGACTGGCGGCCAGGAGGCCCACAGCCTGCAGACTCAAGGCGAAGCCCCACGCCGCGGGCCCAAACGTGCGCGCGGCGATGATGGGGCCCAGCACCCGCCACACCCCCATGTTGGCCAGATTGATGCCCGCGTAGGCCACGGTCACCACAAAAATGGCCCGCTGGCGGCGAAAGTAGTCCCAGCCCTCCCGAAGCTGCTGGCGCAGGGACACGACGCCGGCAGACGGCGGCCGGGCCGCGATCTGCACGCGGGCCATGAACGCCGCCGCCACAAAAAACGACAGCGCATCCAGGGCGATGCCCCAGCCTCCCCCCACGGTGGCGACCAGGAGGCCGGCCGCGGCGGGTCCGACGATTTTGGCAGCACTGCGCGCGGTGTTCAATAGTGCATTGGCTTCCGTCAGTTGATCGCTCGTCACCAACTCCGGCACGATGCCCCGCAGGGCGGGCGACGTGAACGCCCCGAGCGCGCCGTTGGCGATGGCGAAGGGAAACAGGGCGAGCGGGTTCGCGCCGGTGAGGACCAGCGCCGCAATGGCCGCCCCGGTGGCGCCCGCGCCCACATTGCCCAGCTGGATGAGACGGTCGCGGCGGTAGCGGTCGGCCAAGCTGCCGCCAATCAGGACGATGAGGACGTTGGGAAGAATCTCGGCGGCCAGGATGTATCCCAGGAGCTGCGAGCCGTGCGGCGCCTGGAGCACGGCGAACGCCAGCGCCACCGGCGTCATCCCGCTTCCAAACAGGGACACGGTGCGGCCCCAGAAAAACAGACGAAACCGACGGCTGGCCAGCGACCGTGTCGTGAGCAGGGACTGCAGCACGGGGAGCATCTCCTCTACCCGGGATGGTGGGGGACTCGGCCATCATAGGCAGGCAGGTGAACAAAAAACTAGACTTATAATTTCGGCCGTTTTATACTGACACTATGAAAGCGTGGCGTGGCCACGCGCTGTTTTGTGAACCCTCGCCGCTCTTTCCCCCAACGGTGGCATGGACCACGAAGGAGCCCCGGACCAGTAGATCCGGGGCTCCCCTCATCGGCCCTCGCGTCATCCCTGAAGCAAACTGGCTTCCAGCACGTCGCATGCCTCGTCCAACAGGTCGAGTGGCGTGTTCAGGGGCGCCAGGAAGCGAATCACGTTGCCGTAAATGCCTGCGGTCAGCAGCAGGAGACCCTGCTGCTGGCAACGGGACACCACACGGCTGGTGAGGTCGGCCGCCGGATCCTTCGTGGTGCGGTCCGTCACCAGCTCCATGGCCACCATCGCGCCCAGGCCCCGGACTTCGCCCACGTAGGGGCTCTTCTGGGCCATCTGGCGGAGACGGGCCCGCAGAAACTCGCCCTGGCGCTGAGCCTGCCCCAGGAGATCCTCGGACTCAAACGCATCCAGCACCGCATTGCCCGCCACGGTTCCGAGGGGGTTGCCCACGTACGTTCCGCCAATCTGCGACGGACCCGGGCCATCCATCACGTCGGGCCGCCCCATGACGCCGGAGAGGGGAATGCCGTCGGCGATGGACTTCGCCATCGTGACCATGTCGGGTCGAATGCCCGCGTGCTCGGTGGCGAAGAACATTCCCGTGCGGCCAAAGCCGGTCTGCACTTCGTCGACGATCAGGAGAATGTGGTGGCGGCTGGTGAAGTCGCGCAGCCATGGTAGGAAGGTTTTTGGTGGCACCACAAAGCCGCCCTCGCCCTGGACCGGCTCCACGATGACCGCGGCGGCATCTTCGGGCGCCACCTGCAGCAGGAGCGCCTTCTCAATGCGTTCGTAGCAGGGCCCGCCACACTCGTGGTGGGGGTCGCCGCCGCCCAGCTCGCAGCGGTAGGGGTAGGGAAACGGCACCCGGTACACCTCGGGCGCGTAGGGCCCCATGCCGGCCTTGTAGGGATGGGTCTTGGACGTGAGCGTCATGGCCATCAGGGTTCGGCCGTGAAACGCCCCCTCAAACGCGATGATGCCCTTGCGGCCGGTGTAAGCCCGGGCAATCTTGACGGCGTTTTCCACCGCCTCAGCGCCTGAGTTGAAAAACAGCGTGCGGCAGGGTCCGCCCCCTGGAAAGCGCTCGTTCAGCCGCTCGGCCAGCGTCACATAGCTCTCGTAGGGAATCGAGGTGAAGTCCGTGTGAAGAAAGCGGTCCACTTGCTCGTGCAGCGCCGCCGTGACCCGTTCGTGGGTATGCCCCACGTTCAGGACGCCCACGCCGCCGGTGAGGTCAATAAACGTATTGCCGTCAATGTCGTGCAACACGCTGCCGTGCGCCCGATCCACCACCAGCGGTGTGCCAATCGAGACGGCTCGGGGGGTGGCTTTCGCGACCCGCTCCAGCACCGCTGCACTCTTGGGGCCGGGGATCGTCGTCTTCAGTTGAATCGTCTTTTTGGCCGTCGCCATAAGTGCCTCCTTTAGTTCTTGGGCTCTGGACCGCCGCTTAGGGCGGCGGTCAGCTGTCGATCTGGGCCCGCTGTAGGCGGCCGCTGAAGTCCACATAGACCGACTTCCACTCGCTGAAGAAATCCAACGCGGCGGTGCCGGCTTCCCGGTGGCCGTTGCCGGTGCCGCGGGTGCCGCCGAACGGCAGATGAATCTCCGCCCCGGTGGTGCCGGCATTGACATAGACGATGCCGGTCGCCAGGTCGCGAATCGCGCGAAACGTCTGGTTGACATCCCGAGTGAAGATGGACGCCGACAGCCCGTAGATGACGTCGTTGTTGATCGCGATGGCTTCGTCCAGGTCGCGCACACGAATCATCGACAGCACGGGGCCGAAAATCTCCTCACGGGCCACACGCATGCCGTGGGTGACCTCGGTGAGGAGCGTCGGCGCGTAGAACGCGCCCGCCGACAGGGCACCGTCTTCCACGGGAAATCCGCCGGCGGCCACGACGGCCCCCTCGGCCCGGCCGATGCCGACGTATTCGTGGACCCGTTCGCGCGCGGCGCGATTGATGAGCGGCCCGACGTCTGTTGCGGGCTCGAGGCCGTCACCCAGGGTCATGGTTTTCATGCGTGCCACCAGGCGATCGCGGAGCGCGTCGTAGACGCCCGCCTGCACCAGGATGCGGGAACACGCGGTGCAGCGCTGGCCGGTCGTGCCAAAGGCGCTCCACACGATGCCGTCGACCGCCAGGTCCAGGTCGGCGTCGTCCAGCACAATGACGGCATTCTTTCCGCCCAGTTCCAGCGAGACGCGCTTCAATCCCTCGCCGGCCCGCGCGGCCACGTGGCGGCCCGTCTCCACGGAGCCGGTGAAGGACACCAGCGCCACGCGCGGGTCGCCCAGGATGGCTTCACCGGCTTCCCCGCCGCTGCCATACACCAAGTTGACCACCCCGGCGGGGATGCCGCACTCGGCCAGAATCTTGACCAGTTCCCCCGCCACGAGGGGGGTGTCGGTCGCGGGCTTGAACACGATGGTGTTGCCCAGCACTAAAGCGGGGAACATCTTCCACGACGGAATGGCGGCGGGAAAGTTCCAGGGGGTGATGATGCCCGCCACCCCGATGGGATCCCTGAGCGCCATGGCGAACTTGTCCGTCAGCTCCGACGGCGTGGTGTAGCCAAAGCTTCGCCGACCCTCGCCTGCCATGTAGTACGCCATGTCGATGGCTTCCTGGACGTCCCCGCGCGCTTCCGTGAGCACCTTGCCCATTTCGGCCGTCATCAAGCGGGCCAAATCGTCCTTGCGCTCCTCCAAACGGCGGCCGACGCGAAACAGGATTTCGCCCCGCTTGGGCGCGGGCACACGACGCCAGGTGGGGAAGGCCGCGGCGGCCGCGGCGATGGCGCGGTCGACGTCGGAGGCGTCGGACAGGGGCACCTGGGCCAGGGTGGCGCCGGTGGCGGGGTTCGTTTTGGACACGTATCGGGCCCGGGCGGGAGCGACCCACTCCCCCGCGATAAAGTTCTTAAGTTCCACGGGACCTCCTTCACGGACGACGAGATGCCTTCGACCGCCCGTCCCGGGGCGGCGCGATGGGTGATAGGCGAAGCTTGTGCCGTCCCGATCCATTCTAACCGTCCCCCTCGTTTGGGAAAAGCCAGGAAGGCGGCCGGCCCTCCCGAGGGCCCGGGTCGATTGGGAAGCGGTGGGCCGGAAAAGTGTGAAAATAGATTGAAATGGGGCAGGAGAATCCGTGCGGGGGTCGTATAATGATCGTATTCGGTGCGCCCAGGGCGCCGCGGGCAGCCAGCTGGCGATCCGGCGCCACTGGGACCTCGGAAGCCGGGGCAACCCGCGGTGGCGAGGCGGCACACGCATCAAGGAGGTGTTTTTCTTGTTCGGTTTCGAACGTCACCCTCGCGGGTGGCGGCGAGCGGCCGGGGGGGCCGCGGGGGCGGTGATCCTGGCCACGCTGGCGGCGTGTGGCGCCAGCCCATCGTCCAATGCCAGCACGCCCAGCGTGCTCACGATTTCGCTGGGCGCAGCCAGCAACCTCAATTGGTGGCCTCCCATTGTGTCGTCGACGGACTGTGGCACACTGACCGGCGGCGGCATCAGTGGGCCGGACATGTACATGCCGCTCCTGTGGTTCAGCCGCACGGACCAGATCGAGTATTCGCGCTCGATTGCCTCCGGCATTGCGGTCAGCCGGAACGACACGCAGTACACCATCACCATGAATCCCAAATGGCACTGGTCCAACGGCCAGCCCGTCACCGCGCAGGACGTCGCGTACGACTGGACTCTCATCAATGGGGCCAGCGCCTCGAATTCGCCCTTTCCGTATTGTTTTGCCGGGTCCGGCGGCGTGCCGGCCGACTTCCAGAGTGTGGTGGCCACCGGGGCCCACACGGTGGTCGTGACGCTCAACAAGTCAGTCAACCCGGTGTGGTTTGAGCACAACGGCTTAAGCCAGCTCATCCCCGTGCCGAAGTCCACCTGGGACCAGCACAGCAACATTCAAAAAGAGCTGGCGTTCATCAAGAGCGTGGCCAACTCCCCCAACAACCCCATCTACCGGGTGGTGGATGGGCCGTACCGGATTGAGAAGGCGGTCACGAACCAGTACTACACGTTTGTGGCCAACCCGAAGTACTCGGGGGCGCACCCGGCGCAGATCAAGACGGTGACGTATCTCTACGAGACGTCGACGTCGGCTCAGTTTGCCCAGCTGCGGACGCACAAGGTGGACTTGGGCTACCTGCCGTTCTCCCTCTACGGGTCCAGGAATCAGCTGACGGGGTACAACCTGATTGCCCGCACCGGGTTTGCGTTTTTCTACCTGCCCCTCAACTACCGAACCAACGCCTACGGCATCGGGGGGCTGTTCAACAACCTGTACGTGCGCCAGGCGCTCCAGATGGGCATTGACCAGCCGGCGATCATTAAGAGCATGTACCATGGGTACGCGCTGCCCAGCATTGGGCCGGTGCCGGTGAAGCCGCCCAACGCGTACTACGATCCCGCGCTGAAGAATCCGTACCCGTACAATCCCACGGCGGGCAAGAAGCTCCTGGAACACAACGGGTGGCGGCTGGTCAACGGGGTCATGACCAAAGGCAGCCAGAAGCTCGCGTTCAACCTGCTGTACTCAACCGGATCGGCCACGTTTGACAACATGGCCCAGTTGATGAAGCAGGACTGGGCACAAGAGGGCGTCGACGTGAGCCTCCAGCCCATTGGTGGCCAGGCGTTTGGCGACATCATCGGGAGCGCGTCGCAGTCCAACAAGTGGGCGATGGCGGGCGGCTTCGGCTGGATTTACGTGCCGGACTTCTACCCGTCGGGCGGGAGTCTGTTTCTTCCCACGGCCGGGTTCAACCTCGGCGCGTACAACAGCGCCACGATGAACCGCCTGATTGCGGCCACGTACGCGGGCGGCACCAAGAGCCAGGTGACACAGCGCTTCAACGCGTACCAGGTGTATGCGGCGCAGAATCTGCCTGGTCTGTTTGTGCCCACGCCCGACTCCCTCTCCGAGGTGCGTACGATCGTCAAAGGCTTCCGGAGCAACTACAATCCCATCCTCGGGTACACGCCGGTGAACCGGCTCAGCTTCAGCAGCTAACGCGTCTCCGAGCGGCACGGCAGGCGCCGTGCCGCTCCCTTTTTGCCCTCTCCGGAGGATCAGGGGAGGTGGTGGCGAGGTGGTGGCGAGGTGGTGGCGAGGATGGGATGGGGGATGTGGCCAGGATACATGATCCGGGCGGCACGGGACTGGCCTGGTTGGCCGGGTTCACCGGGAAGGCGTACGACAGCCGCACCGCGATCCACCGCCTGATGGGGACGGTGGGCGCCGTGGGCTGGTCGGCGCAGCGATTCGTCGCGTTCGCGGTGTACAACGCCGGGAAGTTGGCGGTGCTGTACGACGGGGGGGGCGTCACGCGGTCGCCAACAGTGGCGCTCGGCGATTGTGGCGGGCGGCAGGATTCGGAACCGCCGTGTGCGAATGGAGGCGGCAAGAGTGGCAGCGGTCGTATTCCTGGCACGTTCGTGAAAGGTTCGTGGACGGAAGAGGTCGGGAGGAGGCCCTATGCGGATTGCATTGGTGGGCGCGGGCAGCATGCAGTTCACTCACCAGGTGGTGAGTGACCTGGCGGCGCATCCCGCCACCCGAGACGCGGATTACCACCTGATTGACACGGACCCCGACCGGCTCCAGCAGTCGCGCCAGCTGGTGCAGGGTCTTCTGAACCAGCGTGGGGGCCAAGGCCACGTCGCGGCGTTTGGGGACGTCGGGGAGGACGGAGCGCTACGGCAGGTGGACTACTGCATCAACGAGATCCAGGTGGGTGGGTTGGCAGCGACCCAGCGGGACTTTGCCATCCCCGCCCGCTACGGCATCCGTCAGACGATCGCTGACACGCGGGGCATCGGGGGGATTGCCCGCGCGCTGCGCACCATGCCCGTGTGCGTGGCGGTGGCCCGCGCACTGGCGGAGGCATCGCCGGACGCCCTGCTGCTCAACTACACCAATCCCATGGCCATGGTCATGGATGCGGTGCACCGCGCGGTGCCGGACCTGTTGGCCTACGGCCTCTGCCACAGCACGGAGGAAACGGCCCGCACGTTGGCGCACTACCTGAACGTTCCGTATGATGAACTGGACTGGACCTCGGCGGGCATCAACCACATGGCCTGGATGCTGACACTGGCCCACCGCGGGAAGGACCTGTACCCCCGGCTGCACGAGCTGACTCAGGACCCGGCCATCTTTGCGCGGGATCCGGTGCGCTTTGAACTGTTGCAGGCGGTCGGGCGCTTTGTGACCGAGTCGTCGGAGCACAATGCGGAGTACTTCGCCTGGTTTATGACGCACCCGCTGGAGATTGACCGGCTCAGGATCCCGGTCGGCGAGTATCTGCGGCGCAGTGAGGCGCACCTGGCCCGCTACGGGGCGTTGCGGCAGGATCTGGCCGTGGGGCGCGTGCCCGCCGTGCGGGCGCCCAGCGGCGAGTATGCGCCGCGGTTGGTGGCAGCGCGCACGGCGCGGGAACCGCTGTGGTTTTACGCCAACGTGCCCAATCGGGTGGGGACGGTCGGTGATGCCCGCCTCATCGCCAACCTGCCGGCCGAGGCTCTGGTGGAGGTGCCGTGTGGGTTGTTTGGCATCGAGGTGCGGCCCACGGCGGTGGGGAGCCTGCCGAGAATGGCGGCGGCATTAAATACCCAGGCCATTGCCGTCGAGCAGCTGACCGTCGAGGGCTTCTGTCGTCAGGATCGCGATTTGATTTACCAGGCCGCGATGCTGGACCCCCTGACGGCGTCGGTGTTGCCGCTGGACCAGATTCGCGCGCTGGTCGACGAGCTGGTGGCCGCGCACGGCCCCCTGATGCCGCCACTGGCTCCCCGCCGGGTGTATCGGTCGGGGCTGACCACTTGAGGGTGGGGCCCGTTCCCGCGATCTGACGACCCCGGAGTGTGGAGTGTGGAGTGTAAGGAGAGAAAAGTATGGCAGGCCGCGGCGAATGGACCCGGGCCCTCATCGAGCATCAGGGAGACGCCTGGGAGGCGGCGGCATCTGCGGCGGGGGCCTTGCCCGCCGGCCCGATGCTGTTCACAGGGAGCGGCTCCTCGTACTACGCGGCCCTGACGGCAGCGGCCATCGGCGAGCGCCTCGGGCTCGCCGTGTCCGCGCGGCCGGCGGCCGACCTCGCGACCGAGCCCACGGTGGCCCTCGCGGGCATCGAGACCGTGGTGGTGGTATCCCGCTCCGGCCACACCACGGAAGCGGTCTGGGCGGCCGAGGCGGCCGCTGCCCGTGGCCTGTTCGTCGTCGCCGCCACCTGCCACCCGGAGCACGAGCTCGCCGCGCGAGCCCACGCGGTTTGGGCCGTCCCCTCCGCCGAGGATGACACGGTCGTGATGCTCCGCTCGTTTACGAGCCTCTTGGTTCTGCTGCAGACGGCGGTCGCGCGGGCCGCCGGGGTGGCCAACGCGCCGCTGGCCGCACTCCAGCGCGCGTGGCCCACGTGGCGTGAGCGCGCGGCCGACTGGCTGGAGGACCCGAGAGAGGCTGCGCCGCGCCGGGCCGTGGTACTGGGAGGCGGCGTGCGCTGGGGCATCGCGCTCGAAGGCATGCTCAAGGCCACGGAAATGTCCAATCAGGTGGCGCAGGCCTACGTCCCGCTGGAGTACCGCCATGGACCGTGGGGGTCTTTGACCGCGGACGACGTCGTGTTGGTGTTGACCCAGCGGGCGACCGCCGTGCACGACCGGCAGCTGGTGGCGGATCTGACGCGCCGGACGCCGCATGTCGTGGTCATTGGGCCGGAGGCAGGGGACGGGGTGGTCCGGGGTCCCGGGGCGCCCGCGGTCCGCCGCGTCCACTACCCGGCGGCCGTGGACGACCTGTGGGCCGGCCCCTTGGTGACGGTGCCGCTGCAAGCCTTCAGCTGGTGGTGGGCCATGGCCAGCGGCCAGGACCCCGACGCTCCGAAAAATCTCCAACCGGTGGTGACGTTGGATGCGTGATGGCGAAGTGCGCCGGCAGCGCCGTGTGGATCATCGGCGTGCGCAGCTCGTGCGCCTGGTGCAGGCCGAAGGAACGGCCGGGGTGGCGGACCTCGCGGCGCGTCTGGGCTGTTCGGTGGTGACCGTGCGGCGAGATCTGGCGGCGCTTCAGCGCGACGGGTCCGACTGGAAGCGCTATCACGGGGCCGTGGCCGTGCGGGGCCTGGTGATGGAGCGCGGGTTTCAGGACAAGATGGGCATTGCCGAGGACGAGAAGCTGGCGATTGCCCAAGCGGCCGTGGCCCTCATTCCGGACGGCGCCGTGGTGGGCCTGAACGGCGGGACGACATCCGCGCGCGTGGCGGAGCGGCTGGCCGCCGCCGCGCGTCAGGTGACCGTGGTGACCAATGCGGTCAACGTCGCGGTCCAGCTCACGAATTCAGGGATCCCGGTGGTGGTGGTGGGCGGCACGCTCCGCCCGCTCAACTATGAAACGACGGGGCCCACGGCCGTGAGGACGCTGCAGGCGCTGGCCTTGGACGTGGCGGTCATCGGCGCCGATGCGGTGGATTTGGAGTTTGCCTGTTCGGCCGCCGCCGATGCCGAAGCGGAGGTGGGCTGGCAATTGAGCCAGGCCGCCGAACAGGTCGTGGTGGTGGCGGACCACCTGAAGTTCAATCGGCGGGCCACGTATCGGATGCTGGGATGGCAGGACGTGGACCTCTTGGTGTCGGGCCGCGAGGCCGCACCGTTGGTGGCGGAGTGGGGCGCGGTGCTGACGGCCACGGGGGACCCTGCCGGCCGGGCTGCCGTGTGGAGGGTGGTCCACGACAGTGAGCGCCGTGCCTGACCGCGTGCTCGCGTTTGACTGCGGGGGCACCAAAACCTTGATGGGGCTGGCATCAGCTCGCGACGGCACCCTCATCGCGACGGAGCGGCTCGAGACCCGCGACTATCCAGACGCCGCCGCACTGGTGGCTGCGGCACTGGCGCGGGGCACAGCTTGGCAGCGGCGCCATCGCGTCGTCGCCGTGGGGGCGGCGACCATGGGCGTAGAAGACAGCCACGGCCGCGTGGCGCTGGCCCCCAATTTGCCGGGGTGGACCCAGGCGCCGCTCACGCGCGCCGTGCTGGAGGCGGCCTTCCCCGGTATCCCGGTGCGAGTGGCCAACGACGTCAAGGCGGCCTGCCTCGCGGAAATGCGGTGGGGCCGTCTGTCAAGCTCCGCGTATGGGGCGTATCTCAACCTGGGCACCGGGGTGGCGCTGGCGTTCGGCGAGCGGGGTCGCGTGTGGCAGGGGGCGCATCAGATGGCGGGGGAAGTGGCATACGCGTGGGAGCCGGGCGACCCCGGCTTGGCCGCGGGCCGCGCGCCGCTGGAGAACCGCTTTGGCGGCCCCGTCATGACCGACCTTCCGGCCGCAGCGTGGGCCGAGCGCGTCCAGCGGCTCGGCTGGTGGGTGGGTCAGTGGCTCGTGCTGCTGGACGTCGACCGCCTGGTGCTGGGCGGCGGCTGGGCGCACCGCATGCTGCCCCACATCCCTCGCTGGCGTGATGCGTGGGCGGAGTATCTGCCCGCTGTCCCGGAGGTCGAACTTTCCGCTTGGCCAGATCGCGCGGGACTTTTGGGTGCGGTGGCCCTGGCGGCGGACGCATCGTCGTGATTTGGTGCGTGGGACTGAACCCGGCCTGGGACGTCACGATGCAGATCGCGCCCGAACGCGGCCCGGAGGGCGTGCGGATCGCCGACTGGACCGAAGCGACCCCCGGGGGCAAGGCGAACAACGTGGCCCGGGTGGTGCATCAGCTGGGGGAGGGGGTCACCGCCGTGGGGCTCTACGGCGGCACCACCGGGGCGTTGGTGCAGCAGAGCCTCACCCTCTCCGGCATCCCCCTGCTGGTAGGAGCCATTGATGAGCCGACCCGGATTTGCCTAACCGAGCTCGGCGGGCCCCGGCGACGCGAGGTGCGGGGGCGGGGCCCGAGCGTAGGGCTGCGGGATGCCGACGGCCTGCTCGACCGCTTGGTGGCGGCGGTGGGGCCCGGCGACCTCGTGGCGCTGTCTGGCAGCCTGCCGCCGGGCCTGCCCGCCAGGACGGTGGCCGCCTGGATCACCGCGCTGCGGCCCCGCGTACGGTTTATTGCCCTGGATGCGGCAGGCGCGGCCCTCACGGCCGGATGGGCAGCCCGTCCTGATTTGGTGGTGCCCAACCAGGCGGAGTATCGGGCGCTGGGCCCGACCGGAGACATCCCCGGACCCGCTTGGGTCGTGGTGACCCGGGGCGCGGCTGGGCTCAGCTGGCGGAACCCTCCGGGCCGCTGGCACCGGGTGTTGTCCCCACCGGCGCAAGCGGTCGTGAATGCCACCGGGGCGGGCGACGCGCTGCTGGGCGGGGTGCTCGCGGCCCTGGCCCGGGGCGCCTCCGTGCCTGACGCGCTCCAGCTGGGGGTGGCTGTCGCCGCGGCGTCGGTTTCCATGCGCGGGGTGGCGGTGCTGTCTGAGCGCGCAGGCCGAGACTTTCGCCAGGCTTTGCGGGATCTACTCGGGTAGGAGGACCATCACCGTCTCGGGAGGCTGGGCCGCCAGCGCTTCCACGGTTTCGGTGAACGCGTGCCCGGCCACGCAGGGTTGCACCGCGTCTAGCCCCAAGGCGATGGCCAGTGCCCGCGCGCGGTCCTGTACCCGCTCCACGTCGTGGCGGTCAACCAGACTGGACACCTCCACCACGAGATGAACGGCGGTACCGGCGGACTGGGCGCGTACGATGGCATCGGCCCGCAGGAGGCCTTCGCGGTCGGCCCGGCTCGTCCGGCCCTGTTCCACCGCGTCGTCCACGGCGTCCAGCCAGTCATCCGGCGACAGCACCCGGACCCTGCGATAACCATACTGGCCGAGGTACGATCCGGCGCGGCGCACGAACCGGTCTTCGAGCACCTGCCCGATCAGCTTGTTCACCCTGCTGTCGGT
>JAJYPH010000263.1 GCA_021795575.1 Bacillota bacterium | reverse complement strand
ACGGATCGGTGATGGCCACCAGCACGGGATTCGGTTCGGTGACGACCAGCGGCGGCGGATTTTTTGGATCTAACAGCCCCTACGCTTCTTTGCAAACGGGTGTGGAACTGCCCTTGGTGGGGGGGGGTGGCGGACATCGCCATTGCGAGTTACAGTGCGGGCAACGGCCAGCCGTTGCCCCTCGTGGTGACCGATGTCACGGCGACCCCCAACGTGTCCGGCAGCCTCACGTGGCATTACGCTGCCCCCATGGCCGGGCATGTTGAGTCCCTGCCCGTGTATGCAGGCTTCGAACTGGCTGAGTCCACGGTAACGGCCGGCGCCACCTCCAGCGTCGCTTTTCAGCTGACGGACCAGTACGGCAACTCGGTGCAGGAGGCGGGTCAGCCCATCTGGTTTACGCTGCAGGACAGCGGCGTGGCGGCGCTGCCGAACGGGGCCAGCCAGTCCGGCGACACCTACGAAGCGTTCACCAACAGCCAGGGCATCGCATCCGTTCCCCTGACCGTCCTCAGTACGGCGGTGCCCAGCAGCGCGACCGATCGGCTGGTGGTCACCGGTTCCGGTACTCTGTCCACCAGTCTGGAGGAAAGTCAGACTGTTCACGTCGTGTCGTCGGCAAACTACGCGACCCGCCTTACCCTCGGTGACAGCTCGGCGGCGTCGCTCAACGGAATGACGATCACGATTCCAGCGGGGACACCGCTGGCCACCCTGACGGCGACGCTGTCGAACGCGCTGGGCGGCCTCACGTCAGGCAACACGTACGACCAGTTGCGGTTTTCGTCCAGCAATTCGGGTGTCGTGCGCGTGGGCACAGGGTCCAGGTCGGCAGGGGGCACCCTCGAATACTATCGGGCCGCTGGTCAGTTGGGCGGCGCGCGGGCCGGTACCTATCTGTTCGGGCCTGGGGTCGAATACCAAGGGGACGGATTCTACGCGGGCATGGCCGGCACGGCCACCATCACGGTGACGGATGTGTCCAATGCCGCCATGCCGTCCGCCAGCTTCACCGTCCACGTGGTGCCGGGCGTGCCGCTGGTGAACGCGCCGCTGTACTACCAGGGCGCGCCGCTGTCCTCGAGCAACAACCCGGGGAATCTGTCCTCCGGTTCGGTGGTGGAGATGTGGGTCAAGAACGTGGACGCTGGGGGCGACCCACTTCCGGTAACGGGCACCACCAGTCTCCAGGTGATCCTGCCCACGGTGGCCAATGGCGAGTGGGCCACGGCCTCGGGAGGGTTCTCCAGTCCCATGGCGGTGGTGTCCATCCCCACGGGCCGTTCCAGCGCGCCGGTGTGGTTTGAGTCCACGGGATCGGTGACCTCGACCAACATCGGGAATGCGGTGGCGCTTGATGCCGCGCAGCAACTTTCCATCGCGCCGGCCACGGCCACCGTCACATCCGGCGAAAGTGCGACGTATACCGCCACGGCGGAGAATGTGTTTGGTGAGGCGCTGAACGCGAGCGACGTGATTTGGGCCAGCTTTCTGCCGGGGTCGTCGGCCGCTTCGGCCACGGCCGACGGCAGCGCCGTGACGAGCGCGCCGACGATGGAAACACTCACCGCGTCGGGGACGGTGGCCATCACCGTGACGGCGCCCACTGCCGGTTCGCTGCCCAGCAGTCTGTCCGGCACCGTGGTGGTCCAAGATCTGCCGACCAATCCGGATCAGGTCAAGACAGCCCAGTTCAACGACTAGCGGTTCCTGGCGCTTTCTCGGATGCGGGATGCCGGTCGGCATCCCGCATCACCCTGTTGGGCGTGTGCTGCCTCCGCCAGATTCCGGGGTCGAACGACCGCTGGTCGGGCCCAGCGCTATAATTATCCACGGGAGGTGTGGCCGTTGGAGTTTCAGGGTCGGTGGGTCAAGCATCAGCGCGATGGGCAGGCGATGGATGCGTACTTGGTGGGGCCGCCACGGGTGTCGCACCCGCTGCCAGTGGTGCTGGTGATTCAGGAAATCTGGGGACCGGATGAACATATCCAGGACATGGCCCGGCGGTTTGCCGAGGCGGGGTACGTGGCACTGGCGCCCGACCTGTACTCCCGCGGCGGTCGGCCGGCACAGCTGTCGTCCGCCAGCATCGAGCGGCTGAAAACCTTTATGGACAGCCTGCCCCCCGGCAGCTGGCACGACCAGGACGTGTTGAAGGACCACATGATGAAGCGCCCCCCCGACGAGGCCCAGGCTCTCCAGGCCACGATGGGCGCACTGTTTGGCCCGCGCGACATGGCCGGCATGGCCCAGGATCTGGTGTCGTGGATGGAGTACCTCCGGGATGCGCCCGAGACGCGGGGCATGCCGGTGGGCAGCATCGGGTACTGCATGGGTGGGGCCCTCTCGTTCCAGCTGTCGACGATGGGGACGCGGCTGGCGACGGCGTTAGTCTACTACGGATCCGCACCCGACCAGGGTCAGCTCGCAGCGGTGTCCTGCCCGGTGTACGGCTTTTACGGCGGCCAGGATGCCCGCATTACCGACGCGGTACCGGAGGTGGCGAAAACGCTCGCGCAGCTGGGCAAAACGTTCGACCACCATGTGTACGCCGACGCGCCCCATGCCTTCTTCAATGACTCGCGCAGCTCGTATCACGTGGACGCGGCCCGCGACGCGTGGGCTCGGTCGCTGGCAGCGCTTCATCAGCACCTGTCCTGAAAGGATCCCGTCGCGGGGCGGGGGCGCTGGCCCCCGCCCCGCCTTCGTCCGACGACCGACCGCTCCCAGACGGCAGCCGGACAGGCCGGGATGGGCCAGCCGGGATTCTCGCGTGAGCTGTTCGGAACCGCCTGCAATGTGCCTGCGACATCTCAACCGATCCGGAGCGCCGTCGAAGGGTCGGACCTCCGCCCGAGCCGCGCGTCGTGAACCGCCCCACATCGCCGCACCGTCCGGGTCGGCTGAGACCTTGCCGCCGTCTTGAGGGGGACGCGAGGTCGAGGGCACTTTTACCGCGAGCCTGATACTCTGTCGGCGATGAAAAAGATGGTGGAGCTGATGGCGGTGGCTTCGCATGCTCGGCAGGGGGATGACGGTTCGTTTTGCCGGATCGCGGCATCGAGGAACCGAGTCGCGCCACCCAGCAGCGCGACGTCGTCTACCGAAATCGCCAGCTCACGGCGTTCATCGCAAACCCGTGGTGGACCAATACGATGTCGCTGACGGCGTTCCATCAGCATCGCGCGGGCAGGCGCCCCCGGTGTGGGGGCGCCTGCTCCATCGAGTGGCCGGGCTTGTCGGCCTCGTTAGCCCAGGACGTACACCGTCACGGGCTCGATGCCGAAGTTCGACACGATTTGTGGGTTCTGGTTCAGGAAGATGTCGATGCGGTTGCCCTTGATGGCGCCGCCCGTGTCCATTGCCCGGCCCAAAAATCCGCCGGTGGGCAGCACGGTGTCGGTGTAGCCCTTCACATAAACCCGCGACTTGAGCGGAATAACGGACGGGTCCACGGCAATCATGCCGGCCGCCAGGGGCTGGCCAAACGCGTCCACCGGGCCGTAGGGGTAGTTGTCTTTGAGGCTCGGGCCATAGGCGGTGGCCTTCATGTGATACACCGCGATGACCGGGTAGCCGTCAATCGTTTTGGGGGTGCCGCTACTGGTCGTGCTGGTGGCGCCCGCCGTCGGGCTGCCGGATGACGTCGGGGTGGTGGAGTTGGACGACGTCCCCTCTTGGTTGGTCGGGGTGGTCGTGGTGGTGTTCACGCTCGGCGACCCGGATCCGCCCGTCGGGGTGGAGGCGCCGCTGCCGCTCGCATCGTCCGCGTCACCCGTGTGGGGCAGGTACGGGGTGAGCTGAAAGCCCG
>JAJYPH010000262.1 GCA_021795575.1 Bacillota bacterium | reverse complement strand
GACGGTCCACTTTGCCGCCGCGAGAGCGGCGTACAGTGGTTTGCTGCCCCCACTTCATGCGGCGCACCGGGCGAGGCCGCCGTGCGCGAATAGCGGCGCCGGCGGGTGGCCGTCGTGGTCCCGCAGGGTGCGTTAGGCCACCGTGGTGATGCAGGCGCCCCAGAGGGGTCATCCGGCGGTGTACCCCAGACAAATTTGGTAAACCGGAGCCCCGAGGATGGCCACGGTCATGCCGGCATCGAGGGTATTGCGACCCAGGACCCCAAAGTTGTCGAGTTGCTCGGTGAATAACATGGGTACGTCGGGAAACACCAGCCCTTCCAGGGTTAGCGAGAAGAGCAGGGGTCCGCGCACCGGATAACTACCGGCCAATGTGTTCCGCGGGCGGGCTCCAGCTCGAAATAGTTAAGGCCGTAATACCGCAGCATGCGGGCGGGCAGGAGGTTGGCCTGCATTCCCGTGTCGATGAGACAAATGAGGGGAACCGTGTCCTCTCCGCCATGGCATACGTCAGCCAGGACGGCGGGAATCCATGCTCCATCCAGATCGCGGTAGTTGCAGCGTGCCGAAAACGGGACTATTTCCATGCCCACGCGCCCCGCTTGACATTCACCACGAGGGGGCGAGAAAGTCCCATGTCCCGGGCACGCTGCCAGACGTCGTAGTCATCGTCGCCTACGGCGACGATGCCGCTGCCCCCGACGGCTACCCAGCGACCCTCGTGTTCGCTAAGCAAGCCACTATAGTTTTGCTCCAACCAGTCCAATTCCGGGTGTGTCGTGTGTTTGCCTACCTCACGGGCCCAAGGTGTTCCCCGGTCAGGGGCCCACCATGCACGCTCCGGAGAAACCCAGGAAATTGGCGACCAAGCAGGCGCAAACGCATGCAACGGCGCCAGGTCCTCGGGTGAGACGTCCCATGTCCAAGCGGAATCCGCCGGGTCAGGAATCCAGCCGGCGTGTAGAAAGCCGGCCAGGAGAGTCGGCAAGCCACGCTCGTCAGGCATCGGCAAGCCTCCCGGCGTCAAAGGCGCAAGCCAAGCGTTGACAACGGGCCACATGGGTGGTCACCAACCGGCTGATGTCTGCAGGCGCAGGCCCGTCATCGCTCGTGGTATAGACGACATGACGGTGCGCGCGCACCCACTCGACGTCGAAGGAGTGGATCTTGGTGCCGTGCTTCCACGACCACCCCAAGTGCGAATTGGCCCGCTTGGGAACACCCGCGGGCATCGGGAACGGGCACGCGCCTTCGTCCGATGTCATCAGCACCCGCACATCAACGGCGGCCACCCGGACGTGCTCTCGCGCCGTCATTTGCATGAACTCGTCGAACGGATCCTTTACGTAGCGCGTTCTCAACGGGGCGGTGCTCCAGCCGACGGGACCGGTCGCGATTTCGATCCGCCGTGGGAAGAGCGCGACATATGCCTGGCGGTTTTTGGTGAACCAACGAAAGCTGCTGTCTGAGGGATGTTCGTCGTAAGTTGAGCCGCCTGGGCGCTCAAATTCCGCGACGAAGGCGTCGCGCTGAGCCGGTGCCAGCGAACGACCCAACAGCAGGGACACATTGAGTCCGGCCATCCGCACGGCGCAACCTCCCTTCAGGAGTATGTCATCGGCCCGACCCTGAGGCAATGGGCGTGATGCGCCCCATGACCGCGGCCGGAGGGGAGTTGGACAGGGGATGGCGGCGCCGCGGGTGCCGTGGCGGTGGCGGGTCGACAGCGGTTGGGTGCACTGACGGGATCCGGGCGCAGGAATTTTGGCCACCAGCGCGAACTTCCCTGTGCAGCGAGGCGGCCTCCTTCTTGAGCCGCAAACCGGTGAGGAGGATGCGGGTGGACGTCCAAGTTGGCGTAGAAGTGGATGACAAGGGGCAGTCCATGGCATGGGTGGCCGAGCTGCCCGGTTGCTATGCGCGCGGGCGGACGCCCCAGGAGGCCCTCGACAAGATCCCGCTGGCCGTCATGGAATTTTGTGTGTGGCTGCGAGCCCACGGGGAAGAGCTGGATGGCCCCGGCGCCGTGTCGCTGTCGCCGCCAGAAGTGGTGAAGGTGGCCTCCAACCTGGGCCAGGCGGAAAGCACCGCGCTGTTTGGCTTTGACCGGGTGCCGCCTGCGGGCGCCGCGCCCCTGGCGCTCCGGGCGGCGCAGTACGCCCGCGCCGACCTTTTGGAGATGCTGCCCCGCCTTCACCCGGATATGATGAATCTCCGGCTGGAGGGGGCCAACCGCTCACTCGTGCAAACGCTGGACCATCTCATTCTGACCGATGTTTGGTATGCGCTGCGGGCCGCCACCCCAGACAACGTGGAGACGCGGACCTACCTGTTGTCTGTGCTGCGGGATGCCATCCTGCCGCTCTTGGCCCAAGCGGTGGACGAGACGGACCCGTCGGTCAGCCAGTATCGCGACCCCAACCAGGCCGAGCCGGATCAGGGGTGGACGCCGTTTAAGGCGCTGCGACGGCTGGTGTGGCACGACCGGGTGCACTACCGCCAGCTGAGCCGCCACAATGAACGGCTGCACGCCACCCGGTAGCGCGCGTCGATCCGGGGCAGAGCTATGCGGGCTCTTCTGAGTCGGGGTGCTCGGGGCCCACGGACACCGGCCGGTCAGCGTACGAAACCCAATCGCTCCAGCTTCCCGCATACAGTTGCGCCGGCCGCCCGATGCGGGTGAGCGCCAGCACGTTGGGACAGGCGGTGACCCCCGACCCGCAGTACACCACGGCGGGGGTGTCCGGGAGCGTGGCGAAGCGGCGCTGGAGCGCCTCCTGAGCGAGGTACCGGCCGTCTGCGCCCTTGGTGCGGTTCCAAGAAAAGTTCCGGGCACCGGGAATGTGTCCGGCCCGTCGGTCCAACGGCTCCGTATCGCCCCGGTAGCGGTCTCCGGCGCGGCTGTCCACCAGCCGGCCGGCGCGGGCGGCGGCCTCGACCGCGGCCCGGTCGTCCACCACCAGTTCCGGCCTGAGCCGCACCGCGACGGAGACAGTCTGATAGGTGGGCGGTTGGTCCGTCATCGGACCGCCGAGCCGCTGCCAGGCGGCCACACCGCCATCCAGCACCTGGACGGAAGGATAGGCGAGGTAGGAGAGAAGCCACCACGCCCGGGCCGCCATCTCGCCCGCGTCGTCGTACACCACGACCCGGTGCTCCCGGCCCACCCCCAGTTCGCCGAGCCGAGCGGCCAGCCGCGCGGGATCGGGCAGCGGATGCCGACCGCCGTGGGGCCCCACGGGGCCCGACAGATCCTCTTCCAGATGCAGGTAGACCGCGCCGGGCAGATGGCGCGCGCGATAGGCGGCCCGACCGGCCTCCGGGGCCGCGAGGGAAAATCGGCAATCGACCAGCCGCACATCGGGCGCGTTCACGAGGGCCAGGAGGTCCTCTGGGGCGAGAATCGGATCGGGGAGGGGGGACGGTCGAGTGGCCATGCTGCTCAGCTCCAGTCTTCCGGGAGAACCCTCCCGTTTTCCCCACCGTACCAGATTTCTTCGCGCCCGGGATCGTGCACGCATGGCTCCCGTCCGACGGCGAACCCTAGGCCCACGAGTGGCTGGGGCGGGCGGCATCGGGTGTGAGGGGGGAGTCGCGGTGGGGAACGGCGGGCAGGGCGTCAGGCGGGCCGTGGGGGTGCCGCGCGCGGCCGAGGCATGGTGGCAGTGGGCCGCGTCGCCCGGGTTGGGGGCCCGAGCGGCCCAGAGCGAGGCGCCGGGCTGGTGTCTTCTGCTGTCGGCCGTGGCGGCCGGCGCCGTCGCGTCCCGGTGGTCCCATGCCATGGGGGCGGCCGCAGCCCTCGCGGTGTGGGCGGGT
>JAJYPH010000060.1 GCA_021795575.1 Bacillota bacterium | reverse complement strand
TGGGTCGCCGCGCGCTCGCGCCCCCCTCTTCCGGGTGCCCCTCACGCCGAGCCTATTGAAGTCCGCCCCGGGCGCGTGCCGGATGTCACGGATTCGACAGGACAGCGGTCACGACTGCCATCCGCGCCGTGCATGCGGGGTCAGCATAGGGTACGCATGGACGGCCCAGATCCTTATAATGGACGAGCGACCGTCTTGACGGCGCGGAGGGAGTGTGACCCATGGAGCATGTGGAAGAGGTGGCCGTGCGCCTGCCCCGCATCGGCGAGCCCGCCCCCGACTTCGAGGCCAAAAGCAGTCACGGACCCGTGACGCTCTCACAGTACCGCGGCCACTGGCTGATGCTGTTTTCCCACCCGAACGACTTCACGCCGGTGTGCTCCACGGAAATCATGGAGTTTGCCCGCCGCTACGAAGAATTCCAGCAGCGGGGCATTGATCTCTTGGGGCTGTCCGTGGACGGGGTGCCCGCCCACATCGCCTGGATGAAAAGCATGGGCGAAATGTTGGGGCGCCCGATCCCGTTTCCCATCATCGCGGATGTGGACATGGCGGTGTCGAAGAAATACGGCATGATCCACCCGGGGGATGCCCTCACGGAGACCGTCCGCGCGGTGTTTTTCATCGACGACGCGGGCGTGGTGCGGGCACTGCTGTACTACCCGCTCTCCACCGGCCGGTCCGTCGACGAGTTGCTGCGCGTGTTTGACAGCCTCCAAGTCAAGGCGCGCACCAACCACGCGACGCCGGTGGACTGGCATCGCGGGGAGCCCGTCGTGGTCGCTGCGCCGGCCTCGTTGGACAAGGTCGAAACGGCCGACGAGGCCAAGGCGCGCGGCTTGGACTACCGCGAGTGGTACCTCCGGCTCACCAACCCCCAGTAGTCCCACGAAACCACCCCGGCCCGGCGGCGGACTCCTCCGCGCCGGGCTGCCTGTTGGACACCCAACCCGCTAGCCGAGGGTCACCAGCGGGTCCCCGGACCCCACGCTGGCACCGGGCACCACATGCACCGTCCGCACCACTCCGGCGGTTGGGGCCGCAATTTCGTTTTCCATCTTCATGGCTTCCAGAATGACCAGCACGTCCCCGCGTGACACCCGGTCCCCCACCGCCACCTTCACCTCCAAAGCCACCCCGGGCAGGGGGGCGGCCACGGTGCCGCCACTGGCTGACGCCTGGGTCTCCGTCGCGGCGGGCCTGGCCATCGACTCGGCTGCCGGCGCCGCCTTCACGACCGCGGCGTCCGGGGAGCGGGTGTCGGTCAGCTCCGACACCTCCACCTCGTACGTGTGTCCATCCACCGTCACCTGAAAGCGTCTCGGCATCACCACCGTCCCCCTCCCTGCATTGCCTCACGACGCCCCAACCAGGTCCACGGTCCAGGTTCCGGCCAGACGGGGCGCACGCGCACCGCCACCGCGCCGTGGTCGGATGCCACCAGCGCGGCGATGATGGCCGCCACCCGGCGCAATGCCTCCGGCGTCGGTTCCGCCGGGCCCCTCACAGCGGCACGTTTCCGTGCTTCTTGCTGGGCCGCACCTCCCGCTTGGACAGAAGGGCCGACAGCATGCGGACCAGGGCATCCCGGGTTTCCGCCGGCTCCACCACGGCGTCCACATACCCCCGGGCCGCCGCCACGTACGGATTGGCAAAGCGCTCGCGGTACTCCGCCACCTTCGCCCGGCGGGACGCGGTCGGATCCGCGGCCGCCTCCAGTTCTCGACGATAAATGATGTTGGCGGCGGGCTCTGGCCCCATGACGGCAATCTCGGCACTGGGCCAGGCCACCGCCAAATCCGCCCCCAGCGACCGACTGCACATCGCCAGATATGCGCCGCCGTAGGCCTTGCGCAGAATCACGGTGACTTTCGGCACCGTGGCTTCGGCGTACGCGTACAGCACTTTCGCCCCGTGCCGGATGATGCCTCCATACTCCTGCGCCGTGCCGGGCAGGTAGCCGGGGGTGTCCACCAGCGTGAGCAGTGGAAAGTTAAATGCATCCGACAGCCGCACGAACCGCGCCAGCTTGTCCGACGCGTCAATATCGAGCGTGCCCGCCAGGACCCGTGGCTGGTTGGCAATGACGGCGATGGGCTGCCCGTCCAAATACGCCCAGCCCACCACCACGTTGTCGGCATACCCCGCCTGGCACTCCAAAAAACTGTCGTCGTCCACCAAGCCGGCGATCACCCGGCGGACATCATACGGCTTGTTGGGGTCGTTCGGCACCAGGCCGTTCAAGTCCACCGCCGCCGGCGGCCGTACCGGTCGCCGCGGCGGGTCCTCCACGTTGTTGGCGGGAAACCGGGCCAACAGCTCGCGGGTGAGGGCGAGGGCGGCACGGTCGTCGTCGGCCGCGAAGTGGGCCACGCCGGATTTCGTCAGCTGGGCGTCCGCCCCGCCCAGTTCTTCGGCGGTCACCTGCTCTCCCGTGACGGCAGAAATCACCTGCGGACCGGTGATGAACATCTGGGCGGTGCCGCGCACCATCACCACCAGGTCCGTCAGCGCCGGCGAATACACCGCGCCGCCAGCGCTGGGTCCCATGATCACCGTAATCTGCGGGATGACCCCGGACGCGTGCGTGTTTCGGCGAAAGATGGCGCCGTACCCAGACAGGGCATCCACACCCTCCTGAATGCGCGCACCACCCGAGTCGTTCAGCCCAATCATCGGGCAGCCCGCTTTGAGCGCCAAATCCTGCATCGCCTGAATCTTCTGGGCGTGCATCTCCCCCAGCGAGCCCCCCACCACGGTGAAGTCCTGGGCATACACGTACACGGGACGGCCGGCCACCCGGCCGACACCCGTCACCACGCCGTCCGCCGGAGCAGGTTCACCGACACGCGCCACGACGTGGGCCCCCAACTCCTGGAATGTCCCCGCGTCCAGCAGCGCGTCCAAGCGCTCGCGAGCCGTCCACTTGCCCAGCTGATGCTGGCGCGCCACCCGATCGGGTCCGCCCATCGCACGAATGCGCGCCTCACGGTGCGCCAGCTCCTGAATCTTGTCGTTATCGGCCATCGGGCGCCTCCACCAGTTCCGTCAGGACGCCCTCACAGGCACTGGGGTGCAGGAAGGCCACCCGCGTGCCCCGGGATCCCGGACGCGGGACCGCGTCCACCAGGCGCACGCCATCCGCGGCCAGCTGCTGCAGCACATCGGCAAGGTGGTCCACTCGGAAGGCCAGGTGGTGCAGTCCCGGTCCGCGCTTGGCCAAGAAGCGGGCCACCGTCCCCTCGGGTCCCACCGGCGCCATGAGCTCAAGCTCTCCGGCGTCCCAGGGCAGGAACGCCACGCGAATGTCGTCGCCGGGCACGTCCTCAATGCGCTCCGGCCCAAAGCCCAACCGCGCCCACCGCGCGACCGCGGCGTCCAAATCCGCCACCGCCACACCGATGTGGTCCAGCGGCCATCCGCGGGCTCGGGCCAGCCCGCCCCCGCGGCTCACAGTACCACCGGCGGGCGGTACTGGCCAAACGGTTTCTTCAATGTCCCCACCATCTCCCCCAGGGTGGCGTACGCGCGGACGGCATCCAGCAGCGGGGGCAGCAGGTTGCCCTCGCCCGCGGCCACCTCGGCCAGCCGTGCCAGCGCCGCCGCGACGCGCGCGGCGTCGCGTGCGTCCCGCACCCGGGCCAGGCTCTGGCGCTGCACCGTCTCAGCCTGGGCATCCACCACCGCCACGGGCACCGGCTCCTGCTCTTCGGCCTGGAACCGATTGACCCCCACCTGGATCTTCTCGCCGCGCTCCACCTGCTGCTGGTACCGCCACGCCGCATCCTGAATTTCTTTCTGTACGTAACCCGACTCGATGGCGGCCACGGCGCCGCCGCGCCGGTCCACCTCATCCAGGTACCGTTGCGCTTCCTGCTCCAGCCGATCCGTCAGCGCCTCGACGAAATACGATCCCGCCAGCGGATCGGCCGTGTTGACCACCCCGGTTTCGTAAGCCAGCACCTGCTGGGTGCGCAGGGCCAGCCGGGCCGATGCCTCGGTTGGGAGCCCCAGCGCCTCGTCGCGCGAGTTGGTGTGCAGCGACTGCGTGCCACCCATCACGGCCGCCATCGCCTCGATGGCGACGCGCACCACGTTGTTGTCCACCTGCTGCGCGGTGAGTGACGACCCCGCCGTCTGCGTGTGAAAGCGCAGCATCTGGGATCGGGGATCGGTGGCCCCGAAGCGGTCCCGCATGATGCGCGCCCACATGCGCCGCGCGGCCCGAAACTTGGCCACTTCCTCAAACAGGTCGATCTGCGCATTGAAAAAGAACGACAGGCGTGGGCTCACTTGGTCCACCCCGAGCCCCGCCGCCAGCGCCGCTTCGACGTACGCGATGCCGTTGGCCAGCGTAAAGGCCACTTCCTGAGCCGCCGTGGAGCCCGCCTCCCGGATGTGGTAGCCAGAGATCGATATGGTGTTCCACGCCGGCACATGGGTGGCGCACCAGCCAAACGTATCGGTGATGAGCCGCATTGAGGGACGCGGGGGGAAAATGTAGGTGCCCCGCGCGGCATATTCTTTCAAGATGTCGTTTTGGATGGTGCCGGACACCCGGTCCCAGGGCACCCCCTGCTGCTCCGCCACGGCCAGAACCATCAGGAGTAGAATCGCGGCCGGCGCATTAATGGTCATCGACACGGTCACCCGGTCAAGCGGCAGCCCCTCCAGCAGAATCTCCATGTCGGCCAGCGAGTCAATGGCCACGCCGACCTTGCCCACTTCCCCGGCCACGGCGGGGTCATCCGAGTCGAACCCCATCTGGGTCGGGAGGTCAAACGCCACGGACAGGCCCGTCTGCCCCTGCTCCAACAGATAGCGATAGCGCCGATTGGACTCGGCCGGCGTGCCAAAGCCCGCGTACTGCCGCATGGTCCACAGGCGGCCGCGGTACATGGTCGGGTAGATGCCCCGCGTGAACGGGAAGCGGCCGGGCTCCCCCAGGGGCCCCTTTCCCGGCTCCCGATACACCGGCTCCACCGGGATGCCCGACAGCGTTTCGGCGGGGGGACGGGCGCGCGCCGCCGCGCCCCCAGGTCCCGGCGCGCTCATTTCAGCCAGCCGCGCACGCGCATGGCCGACGCTATCCGATCGACGGCCACCAGGTACGCCGCGCGGCGGTGACTCACCCCGTAGCGCTCGTGCATCTCATGCATCGCCTCAATCGCCGCGCCCATCATCTGGTGCAGCCGCTCGTCCACCTCGGCCTCAGTCCAGTACCAGCGGCTCTGATTCTGCACCCACTCGAAGTACGACACCGTGACACCCCCGGCATTCGCCAGAATGTCCGGCACCACCAGGACGCCCTTCTCAAACAAAATTTGATCCGCCTCGGGGGTGGTGGGCCCGTTGGCCCCTTCTCCCACGATGCGGGCCTGAATCCGGTCCGCGTTGTCGGCCGTGATGACGTTTTCCAAGGCGGCCGGCAGCAGAATGTCGCAGGGAAGCTCCAGCAGGTCGTGGTTGGACACCGGCTCGGCGCCCGGGAAGCCTACCACGTTGCGGTGCACCTGCTTGTACGCCAGCACGCCGGGCACATCCAGCCCGTCGGCATTGTAGATGCCGCCCTCTTTGTCCGACACGGCCACCACGCGCGCCCCCATATCGTGCGCCGTCGCGGCCGCCACCGACCCCACGTTGCCAAAACCCTGAATGGCGACGCGGCTCTTGGCAAAGTCCAGATTCACCTGGCGGGCCATCTCCCGCACGGCCGACACGAGCCCGCGACCGGTAGCCTCCAGCCGCCCCTGGGACCCGCCGATGACCAGCGGCTTGCCGGTGATCATGCCAAAGCTGTTCTCCCCACGGATGCGGCTGTACTCATCCACCATCCACGCCATGATCTGCGGGTTGGTGGACACGTCGGGTGCTGGGATGTCCTTGTCCGGTCCGATCACCAAGGCAATGCCGCGGATGTATTCTCGGGACAACCGCTCCAGCTCGTGCTCCGACAACTGTTCGGGATCGCAGGCAATTCCCCCCTTGCCGCCGCCGTACGGCAGGCCTAAGAGGGCACACTTCACGGTCATCCACATAGAAAGCGCCTTCACCTCGTCCGCATTGACGTCGGGATGAAAGCGCAAGCCGCCTTTGGTGGGGCCTAGGGCATCATTGTGATGCGAGCGATACCCGGGAAACACCTGCAGGGTGCCGTCGTCGCGAATAAAGGGCACCGCCACTTCATAAAACCGGAGGGGTTGCTTCAACAACTCGTATACGCCCGGTTCCAACCCCAGGGTATCGACCGCTTCTTTGAACGCCTGCTGCGCACGCAAGTACGGGTTGAGACTGGCATCCGCCACGCACTGAGTCCTCCTTCACGTTAAGGACCGGAGACCGGAAAGTGGCGCCATTATAGCACAGCGCACGGCGTGCCCGCGGGCTAGCGGTCCAGGCGCTGGCCGATTCCCCACCGCAACAGCTCCACGTCCACGCCGTCGGCCACCGTGAGCCGCACCCGGTCGCCATCCACCGAGGCCACCCGCCCCACGATGCCCCCCAGCGTCACGACGCGGTCGCCCCGCTGCACGCTCTGCTGGAGCGTCTGGCGCTGCCGCTGCGCCTGGCGCCGCTGCAGGAGCGTAAACGCCATCATGCCGCCCACGATGAGAATCAGCAGGACGTATAAAAGTTGGCCTGATGATGATGTGGTCGTCGTCGTCCCCTCCTTCTCGCTCTCGCTCGGTCGCCTGGCCGAAGGCACGGCTCATGGGCCGCGAACCCAGCAAGAAGGAGTTTAGGGGCGTGGCGCCGGGAAGTCCAAGGCACGCAGGCATTTGAGCGTTAAGGGAGGCCCGGCACCGACGGGCTCCCCGCGGGACCGCCCGTCACCGCCAGGGAAACCACTTGGCCCGCGCTATCGAGGGTCAGCACCACCGACGCCTGCAGATTGCCCAGCACCCGACCCAGGGAAAACGGCACCGCCCTCCCGTCAATCGTGATGGACACCGACGAAGCCAGCGGATACGCGTGGCCATTCACCAACACGTCATCGGGGCCCAACCCCGTCAGCGGCCCCGACACGGTGCTGAGCGGCTGGGCCGGAGGCACCACCGCACTTCTCGCCGTTTTGCTCTGCTTTGGTCGCGTGGTGGTGCCGGTGGCGGCCCCCGTCCCGTGACTGGCGCCCGCCGACGAGCTGGTACTTTTACGGTGGGCCGGCACGTGGTCCTGGTGCGTCGAGGGGGGCGCGGACGCTTTGGGGGGCCACGCCTGAAACAGTTTGTCCAGCGGCACGTTCGCCACGGCGGCTGGCGTCTTCCCCAGCATGCCGGCCAAAAGATATCGGCCCAGGGACAGTCCGGCGTGCTCCGACGCGTGGAATGCCGATCCCGTGGCCAGTGGAAGCGCCAGCACCGAACCGGGGACCGCCCGGCGCTGCAGCGCCACCAGGAGCTGGCGAAGATCGCCCGCCACGGCGGCCTCGCTCTCGGGGCTGCCCGCCCAGCCGGCCAGCATCACGACGGGGTGGGCGGCCGTTAGGTAGCCGTGGCTCCGGGCCCACGCCTCCACGGCTTCCACCGCCACCACCAGCGCCTCCCCCTTGAGGTGCGGCTCCGCCTGCACCAGCCTCGCGCCCGCAGCGTCGTAGGCCCGCACGGCCACCACCTGGCCACTGCGGCTCACCATCAGCTCCACGCTGGGGTTGATGTCCACGCTCACCACCCCCACGGCGGCGGTGGAGGCGACGACGGGTGCCCCCGGAGGCCGCAGCGCGTGCCAGAGCCCCCCCGCCACGAGCACCATCAGGGCCGCCGCCGCCGCCCACGCCGACCACTGCGCGGCGTGGGCTGTCCCGACAAACACTTCCTGTCCCACCGACGGCGTCCGGCCGGTCCAGGAGACCGTCTTCACCTCGCCGCCCGGGCACAGGACCGTGAGCACCCGCCCCTGCACCGACAACACCACGCCGCGCCGCGTCATGGCCGACTCCCCCGTTCTTCTCCCGCTGCGGGTCGCAAATAGCTTTGCAGTTCCGGCCACTCATGGATGAAAATCAACGCGACCGCGATGATGTACCGGCGATGCCGCTCCAGCGTTTTGCGCGTAGCGCCGGTGGCTTTCGCCAGGGCCGCCAGCGGCAGGACCCCCGTGGCCAACAGCTGCTGCGCCATCTCGGGGTCCGCGGCCAGCGCCGCCGCCAGCTTGATGGCGCGCTCGCGGGCATCACGGTGGCGCGGGCAGTGTTTGGGCAAATCGTCAAATCGTATCCCGAAGGCGGCCAGCGCACTGGACAATTCCCCGATCTCGGCGCGGCGCGCCTCATCCGCCTCGCGCACCTGCCAGGCGGCGCTGGCTGCCAGATCCAGCACCGTGTTGCCGGGACGGTCGGCGCCCTCCTCGTGCTCCAGTTCGGACAGCGGCACCTCCGGCTCCTTCCGCCGGCGCCGGTAGTGGTCAATGAGTCGGCGGGTGATGACGGTCTGGGCAAAACTCAGAAACGCACCACGCCCGGGCACGTACGCATCAATTGCCTCATTGAACGCCAAGAGGCCCACGCTGACCTCCTCATCCTCGCCGGTCCGGATGTATCGCCCGCCCACCTGGCTCGCAACCCGCAAGATGAACGGCATGAAGTCCCGGAGCAGCGCATCGCGCGCGTCGCGGTCCCCCTGACGGGCTCGCCTCAGCATCTCGTCGCCCAGCGACTGGCCGCCGAAGTGAAGGCCCACGCTGGTTCACCTCACCGTCTCTTGCAATGATTCGCAACCCCGCGACAATTTAGGGCCAAGGGCTCATGACGGCACGTCTGGATCCGGCAGCGCCAGCTGAGCACGCCCCCTGGGATCCCGGCCCAGATATTTGAGCCCCGTGGCCGTGAGCTGGCGGCCGCGGGGAGTGCGCTCCAGCAAACCCACCTGAAGCAAATACGGTTCCACCAAATCTTCCAACGTCGAGGGCTCTTCGCCGACGGAGGCCGCCAGCGTTTCTAATCCGACCGGCCCGCCCCCATAACGGTCGGCCACCGCCCACAGCACGCGCCGATCCACGAGGTCCAGCCCGTACTGGTCCACTTCCAACAGCGTGAGCCCCTCGTCGAGGACCGCCGCCGTCAACACGCCGCCGCCGCGCACCTCCGCGTAGTCGCGCAGCCGCCGCAGCAGCCGGTTGGCCACCCGCGGGGTCCCACGGCTTCGCCGCGCCACCTCTTGGGCCAGCGCCGGCAGCAGTTCCATCCCCAGGATGCGGCCGGTGCGCACCACAATCTGGGCCAGCTCGTCGACCGGGTAAAAGTCCAGGTGCAGGATGACGCCAAACCGATCCCGCAGGGGTGACGTGAGCATGCCCGCGCGCGTGGTGGCCCCCACCAGTGTGAACCGTGGCAGGTCCAGTCTGACCGACCGAGCACTGGGGCCCTTGCCCAGCACCAGATCCAACGCGTAATCCTCCATAGCCGGGTACAACACCTCTTCCACGGCCCGGTTCAGGCGGTGGATCTCGTCGATGAACAGCACGTCGCGCTCATCCAGATTGGTGAGAATCGCCGCCAAGTCGCCGGCCCGCTCAATGGCCGGGCCGCTGGTGATGCGGATGCCCGCCCCCAACTCGTTGGCGATGATGTGCGCGAGCGTGGTTTTGCCCAAGCCCGGCGGACCATACAACAGCACGTGGTCCAGCGCCTCGCCGCGCGCGAGGGCGGCCTCCACGAACACGCCGAGCCGCTCGGTCACCTGCCGTTGGCCCACGTACTCCCCCAGGCGGGTCGGCCTGAGCGTCGGATCCATCGGCTCGTCGGTCGACAGGGGACCGCTGGACACGGTCCGCTCAGGGATTCCCATCGCGTCCGTCGGCATCGGCCACGCCCACTCCCCTCCCGGAATCCAACCGCCGCAGTGCCTCGCGCAGGCGGGCGGCCGCCGGCGTGCCCTCCGTCCCCATCACCGCCCACGCGGCCTCCGCCCCAGTATAGCCGAGCGCCATGAGTCCTTCGACCACTTCGTCCCCCGCGACCGGCAGACCCGTGGCGGCCGGAATTTCTTCGGGCCCGTCCGCCAACACGCCCCGCAGTTCCACCACCAGACGCTGGGCCAGCTTCGTGCCCACCCCGACGACGGCCGTGAGCGCCTTCCAGTCGCCGGCGGCCACAGCGGTCCGGAGGCCGCCCGGCTTGACGTGCCCCAGCACCGCCAGCGCCACCTTCATCCCCACCCCATTGACCGCCAACAGCGCTAGGAAGACGTCGCGCTCCTCGGTGGTGAGAAAGCCGGCCAGCTGCCAGCTGTCCTCCCGGATGGCCAGGTGGGTGTAAAGCTTCACGGGGTGGCCCGGCTCCGGCAGCCGTCCGCTCGTGGACGACGGCACCAGGACGTCCAGACCCAATCCCCCCGGGGTCTCTATCACCACGCGGCCCGCTTCCCGCGCGGCCACCGTCCCGCGCACGTAGTGGATCATCGGACCCGGTCCCTGGCGCCCAGAGCACTCCAGGCCACGGCCAGGGCGTCGGCCGCGTCATCGGGTTCGGGAACGGACGACAGGCTTAACAGCCGGGCCACCATCGCCTGCACCTGGCGCTTGTCGGCTCGGCCCCAGCCGGCCACGGCTTGCTTCACTTGAGACGGGGTCACCTCGCGGACGGGCACCCCGGCCCGAGCCAGCGCCAACAGCGCCACCCCGCGTGCCTGGCTGACCGCGAGCGCGGTGGTGGTGTTTTGGCCAAAAAACAACTGCTCCACCGCCGCCACATCCGGGCGCGTCTCGGCCAGCAACGTTTCGAGACCCTCAAACACCCGCGCGAGCCGCGGACCCACCTCGCCCGGCTCCGTGCTGATGACGCCAAACACAACGACGCTGACTCGGCCGCCGCGCGCCTCGTCCAGCACCCCGTAGCCCAGACGGGCCACCCCCGGGTCGATCCCAAAGACCCGGCTCACGCGTCGCCGTCGTCATCGGCGAACAACGCGTTGGTGTACACGCGTTGGACGTCGTCGTGCTCCTCCAACAGATCCATGAGGCGCAGCAGACGATCCTGGTCTGCCCCGTCTACTTCCACGGTGGTGCTGGGCACCCGCACCAGGCTCGCCGCATCAATGACGATGCCCGCCTCTTCCAGGGCGCGATGGACCACATCCAGCTGGTCGGCCGCCGTGACGATTTCCCACTCGTCGTCGTCGCCCCCCAAATCCTCGCCTCCCGCCTCCAGGACGGCCTCCAAAAGCGCCTCCTCGCTGGGGGCCGCTCTCTTGGGGACGGACAGTCGCCCCTTCTGGTCAAACATCCACAGCACCGATCCGCTTTCCGAAAGTGCGCCGCCATTCCGGCTGAACAGGTGGCGCACCTCCCCGGCGGTCCGGTTGCGATTGTCCGTCAGAATTTCGAGCAGGAGTGCGGTGCCGCCCGGACCATACCCCTCATAGATGCCTTCTTCGTACGTGACCCCCTGCATCTGGCCGGTGGCGCGCAGGATCGCCCGCTCGATGTTGGCGGTGGGCACGTTTTGCTCCTTGGCTTTCGCCACCGCCAGGCGGAGCTTGAAATTGGTGTCCGGGTTGCCCCCGCCCTGACGGGCGGCCGAGGCCACGTCCTTCGTCAGTCGCGAAAACGTAGCTCCCTTAGCCTCGTCCACTTTGGCTTTCTTGCGTTTGATGTTGGCCCACTTGGAGTGACCGGACATGGGCGCCTCCTTTCGTGTGTTCGTCATGTGCTGGGACTTGGGCCTTCGCGCATGGCCATCGTCGCCCCATTGTATCGGAGGACCGGCCGGGAAGCGTCAGCGCTGGGGAAAGTGCCCGGTCACCGGCATGCGGCGGTCGCGCCCGAAGGCGCGCCCGCTCACGCGAATCCCGATGGGGGCCTGGCGACGCTTGTACTCCGACCGGTTCACCAGCCGGACCGCCAGATCGACGGCGGCGGGATCCATGCCGCGTGCCACCAGCGCCGCGGGGGACAGGTCCTCTTCGACGTAGGCGCGCAGGATCGGGTCCAGGACCGGATAGGGGGGCAGGCTGTCTGCATCCTGCTGGTTGGGAGACAGCTCGGCGGACGGCGGCTTTTCCAGCACCCGGGCCGGAACCACCACGCGGTGCGCGTTCATGTGGCGAGCCAGCGCGTACACGTCTTCTTTATAGACATCTTTCAGGACCGCGAGCCCCCCGGCCATGTCGCCATACAACGTGGCATATCCCGTGGCCATTTCGCTCTTGTTGCCGGTCACCAGGACCAGCCACCCAAACTTGTTCGACAGGCCCATCCACAGCAAGCCCCTGAGCCGCGCCTGTAAATTTTCTTCCGCCACGTCCCAGCTGCGGTCGCCGAACGACGGGCGGAGCGCCGACTGCACCGCGTCAAACGCATCCGCGATGGCAATCTCCCGGTAGTCGATGCCCAGCGCGGACGCCAGCTGCGAGGCATCCTCGCGGCTCTCCGACGACGTGATGGTTGAGGGGAGAAACACCCCGTGGACGCGTGCGGCACCCAGCGCCTCGACTGCCAGGACGGCGGCCACCGACGAGTCGATGCCGCCCGACAACCCCAGCACCACCCCGCCAAAGCCGTTCTTGTCGACGTAATCACGGATGCCCAGCACCAGCGCCTGGCGCAGTTCGCATACGGGATCCAGCCAGGGAACCACCGCCGGGGCCGCCCGGGCGTCCGACGGCACCGACGGCTCCCAGGGCACCTCCACCCGGGGTATGGTCTCTCCGGTGCGCCAGCGGCGGTCCAGCCGCCGTCGATGGCCGACACGGGTGGGATCCAGCTCGGACACCACCAGCGCCTCCCGAAAGCTGGCGGCGCGGGCCCGGGGGGCACCGTCGGGGTCGTAAATCGCCGACGTCCCGTCAAACACCAACTCGTCCTGGGCACCCACCAGATTGCACGACGCCACGTACGCCTCGCCATCCAGCGCGCGCACGCCCAGCATCTGATCGCGCAGGCGGGGCCGTCCCCGCTGGTATGGCGAGGCCGACAGGTTGACCAGCAGCTCGGCCCCCGCGCGTGCCTCCGCCAGCCACGGGCCGTCGGCCACCCACATGTCCTCGCAGATGGTGACGCCAATGCGCCAACCCGCCAGCCCGAGAACCAGCGGGACTCGGCCGGCCACAAAGTATCGCGCCTCGTCAAACACTCCGTAGTTGGGTAGGTGCTGCTTGGCGTAGCGCGCCACCACCGCCCCCCCAGCGATCGCTGCCGCACAGTTTTCCAATCCCGCCGCGCTGGCGTGCGGCAAGCCCACCAACACCAGCGGCACCGCGCGACTCGCCACGGCCAACCGGGTCAGCTCCTGCTCACACGCGGCCACAAAGTCCGCACGCAGCAACAGGTCTTCGGGAGGGTAGCCCGAGAGCGTCAACTCCGGGAACACCAAGACGTCGACGGCGTGCGCCGCCGCCTCGTCGAGCACGGCCTCCACACGTCCAGCGTTGCCCGCCGGGTCCCCCACCACGGTATTGATTTGGGCCAGCCCTACGCGGAGTGTACCCCCCGGTCCGTTCATGGCGCCCGCATCCCCTTTCCGGGCTTCTGCCGGCCCGGCGGCCCTCCCTGACTCATCGCCGAAAATCACTGGGCGCTGGCCACTTCCCCGGTCATGAGCGACCGCAGCAGTTCCCGGCTTTCGCGGGTAAAGAGATCGACGGTCGCGTTCACAAACTGCACCGCCTGGCGGTGCCGCGGAGCCCCCTCGCCGCCAATTCCCCGCACGCGCGGATAAAACGCCAACAGGGGCGCGACCTCCGGCACCACATCCACGGCTGCCTTAAAACAATGCACGGCTTCCGGGCCATGGCCCAACATAAGCCGCGTCAAGCCGTACAGATACCACGCGTGCGGGTGCTTAAGCCGCGCCTTCTCGTAGCACGCGTCCGCTGCTTCGACTTCCCCCAAACGCTGGCGGCACTGCCCCAAGAGAAGGTGCGCCTCCCCGTCCACGCCCGTGGCATCCCAGGCCAGCATGGTCTCCAACGGCTCGGCGGCGGATTGGTACGCCCCTCGTCGGATGCGTGTCATGGCCAAGAGGTGCAGGCTTCGCAGGTATGGCCGCACATGGGGGTCGTGCCAGCCGGTGCGGCGCTTGCCGCGCGGAAGATTCGGCTCCGCGATGGCGAGCGCCATCTGAAAAAGTTCGGCGGCCTCGTCCAGCTCATCCCACGCCATATACACTTGGCCCAAGCCATTTAAGGCTTCCACGCGGTCCGGATCCATTTCCAGGCAACGGCGAAAGTGCCCTTCCGCCCGCTCCAGCTGCCCTTGTTCCAGTCGCTTCCATCCCAACATTTCTTCTTCGCGTGCCGCCAACGTGTCGTCACCTCGCCTTTACTGATACCGAAAAAAGCGCCGTCGTCCGACGCGCACCCAACTGCCGGAGGCCACCCGCACCAAGCCGCCCACCTCGAGGCGCTGCCCGTCGACGGTGACGCCGCCCTGCTGCAGGAGTCGGCGGGCCTCGCTCCGCGAGCCCACGCCCGGGAGTGCTGCCACCACGTCGAGGGCGGGTAGGCCGGCGGGACCGGGGGCACCGGGCGGCAGGGGTATCCGAGGTGCCTCTGCAGGCACCTCCCTCTCGCGAAACGTCTGTTGGAACGCGTGGGCGGCCTCCGCGGCCGCCTCCGCGCCGTGAAAGCGTGCCACCACCCCTTCGGCCAGCGAGGCTTTGAGGTCGCGGGGGTGCTCACCTCCCGCCAGGCGCCGCTCCACCGCGCCCGGCTCCCACCCCAGCACGCGCTCGCCCCACGATGGCACCAGCGCGTCCGGCACGGACATGGTTTTGCCATACATGTCCGCCGGCGCGTCGGTGATGCCCACGTAGTTGCCGAGGCTCTTGCTCATCTTTTTGGTGCCATCCAACCCCACGAGCATGGGCATCAGCAGGGCCACCTCGGGAGCCTGCCCCGACGCCTCCTGGATTTGGCGGGCCGTCATGAAGTTGAACTTTTGGTCGAGCCCGCCCAGTTCCACATCCGCAGCAATGGCCACCGAGTCGTAGGCCTGCATGAGCGGATATAACAGTTCGTGCAGATGCAGGGGCTCATGCGCGGCCATCCTATTGTGAAAATCCTCACGTTCCAGCATGCGGGCCAGCGTGACGCGGGACATCAGTGCCATGAGGTCGGCCGACCCCAACGGCGAGAGCCACTCGTGGTTGTGGCGCAGCTCCAGCCGGTCGGCGTTCAGAATCTTGGTGGCCTGCTCCAGGTACGTCTGGCCAAACGCCGCAATCGCCTCGCTCGAGAGCGCGGGGCGCGTCTGGCTGCGGCCGCTCGGGTCGCCGATGCGGGCCGTGAAGTCCCCGATGATCAGGACCACGCGATGGCCCAAGTCCTGAAACTGGCGCAGCTTGTCCAACACCAGCACATGACCCAAGTGAATGTCGGGGGCCGTCGGATCCAGTCCCAATTTGATGGTGAGCGGGCGGTTGGTGTGCAGGGACTCGCCCAAGCGGGCCAACAGTTCGTTGCGCTGCAGCACTTCGACCGCCCCCGCCGCCAGCCATTCCAACTGGCGCGCGGCCTCTCGCTGCGCGGACGCCGGCAGGGCCGCCAGAGACACGTCGTTCACGGGTGCCGTCCAACTCCCTCCGGTCGATGCGTTGGGGGATCCGCCACCGCCGCCGGCCGCGGTGTCACTGGTGCGTCGCCGGCAAACAATTGCCTCATCATAACATAGGCGGCCGCCAACCTACCGCCACGCGGCGGCCTTCCCGATTGGCCATCATTTCCCGCCCGCGCCCCGCTGCACCGCCTCATCCAGGCGCTGCCGAATGTCGTCCGGCAGCGGGCGGGCGCGGCGGCGGGTCAGGTCGAGACAAGCCGCCGTGAGGACACTGGTGGCCACCAGCGGATTCCCGTCGCCGCGGCGGTGGAGGTCATGCTGATACCGCACGGTCTTGTCCGATGTCGCCAGCACACGCGTCCACGCTTCCAAACTCACCCCAGGGTGGAGCTCCGCCAAAAATCGGTTCTCTTGGACCAGCGCCGCCATACCCACCTGCTCGGCGGCAATGCGGTCGGCACCGAGTCCCATCCACGTAAAGAAGCCCCACGACGCCTGGTCAAACACGCCTACGTAAAACTGGATGTTGACGTGTCCCATATGATCCAGTTGAAAGGGATACACGGTGCCCACAAACGTGGGTCCCACGCGCCCTGTGGCGTCAAATGCCGCTCCGATCCCCATGTGCATCGCTCCCATGTCGGTTTTGCGAGGGCAGCCCATCTCCTGGCCGCTAAGTGTGGAACTGCACCACCGTGACGCCGTCGCCCCCCTCGCCCGCCTGCCCCAGGCGAAAGCCCGCAACATGCGGATGACCCACCAAATGTTCCTGCACCGCGCGCCGGAGCGACCCGGTGCCCTTGCCGTGGATCAGGCGGGCAAACGGCAGACCCGCCCGGGCCGCCCGGTCCAGATACACCTCCACCTCATCCACCGCCTCCAGCACGGTCATCCCCCGAAGATCGCACTCCATCCCAATACCCCCCATTCCCCCAGGGCCCGACGTGTCCCCAAGCAGGCCGGGGCCGCCCGCTCCGCGGCGCCGCGGCGCCGCAGGGGGACGCTCGGGCGCCGGCACCAGGGT
>JAJYPH010000003.1 GCA_021795575.1 Bacillota bacterium | reverse complement strand
ACGAGCCCGGCCACCGCCAACCGAAACGGCGACCGCAGCTGAATCTCCCAAAGCCCCATGATCAAAAACACGGCATGGCCCAGCTGGGAAAGCATTTGACCGATCCACAGCCATCGGAACCCCGGATAGCGCTTCAAGGCCCCCCCTCGCGTCCGCCTCCTCTGCCGTAAAAATAGCGGTCGAGGCCGGGCGCGGCATTGGGTTCCAGACCAACATTCCGGGGAAGCGGTACCAGTTGTCAAAACGCCCAGTGTGTGGCACATGATGGAGGAGGAGGCGGTGCGGGGTGGCGATATCCTATCGGGTGGAACCCCATCTGCTGACCGTGGGCTTGGAACGCGACCTGGACTTGGCCAGCGCCCGCGACGTGCGGGCAGCGCTAGACACCCTGCTGGACCGATACCCCGACCGGGATGTGCGGCTGAACCTTGACCAGGTCAGCTTTTTGGACAGCACCGGGCTGGGGGTGGTGCTGGGCCGGTATCGTCGGCTGGCAGCGGCGGGGCGCACCCTGCACCTGGTGGGGGTGCGGCCGGCCGTCGCGGCCGTCTTGACGGTGGCCGGTGTCCGGCAAATCATGGCGTGGGAGCCCCGCGTGGCGAGCGAGGCCCGAGAGAAGGGAGTGGTCGCCGATGGCGGAGACGAACTCGCTTAGCTTAGATCTGGCGAGTCATCCGGACAACGTCGGCCTGGCCCGGCTGGCGGTCGCGGCGCTGGCGGCCGGGGCACCGTTTGGCGTACCGGACCTCGAGGAGATTCGCGTGGCCGTGTCCGAGGCGGTGACCAACGCGGTGCTGCACGGCTACGGCGGGCGGCGCGATGGCCGGGTGCGCGTAGAGGCCTCGCTGTCCCAGGACCGCCTGCAGGTGGTGGTGTCGGACCAGGGACGGGGCATCGAGGATGTCGCGCTGGCCCGGCAGGCGGCGGGGGGTGACGGCGAGCGCTTGGGCTTGGGGATCCTGTTCATGGAAACCTTCATGGACCACGTCGTCATTGAGAGTCACCCCGGCCAGGGAACCCGTGTGGTGATGGAAAAGCGCCTGCCGGTCGCGGCGCTGGCGCCGGATGGCTACTGATCGCCCGACGCCCCTGTCCCACCTGATCCAGCGGCTCCGCGCCGGCGACGCGGCGGCGATGGATGAGGCGTATGCGCGCCATCGGGGGTTGGTGGGGCTGGTAGCGCGCCGGTTCCGCGGACTGGGCGAGGCCGAGGATGTGGAGCAGGTGGCGGCGTTGGGCCTGGTCAAAGCCCTAAAACGCTTTGACCCCGAGCGAGGAGTGGCCTTCTCGACGTATGCCGTCGCCTTGATGCTCGGGGAAGTGCGGCACTGGCTGCGCGACCACCCGGCCGATGGCTGGGGCCGGCGGGGCTCCGAACGCCGCCGACAGCTCCAGACCTGCCTGGAGGCTCGTCAGACGCGCGGTGAGCCCGCACCCACCGTAGCGGAGCTGGCCGCAGAGCTGTCGTGGGACCGCGCGACGGTGGTGGAGACGCTGGACCGGATGCACCCGGTCCAGTCGCTGGACGCCTTGGCCGCCGAGCACGAGAGTCCGTCTCCGGACGGGGAACCCGAATGGGCCGCCCGACTCGACTGGCAGGCGGCGCTCGCCCAGCTGCCCGCCCCCGATCGCGCCCTGCTGGCGGCGCGGTTTGGCCGGGGCGAAAGCCAGGCGGTGGTTGGTCGCCGCCTGGCGCTGTCGCAGGCGGAAATTTCGCGCCGCCAGGCGCGCATTGCCCGTCAGCTGGAACGGCTCTTGCGCCGCGTCTGAGGGGCAACCCGCGGGAAGGAATCCGGGCTTGGATTCCGCCCTCGTCCGCCTGATCCCTGGTGCCGCCCTATCGGCGCCGCGTAACAAAACCTGGGATGGAGCCCTGAGATCGCCACGCACGTCGTCCGAGACGGCGGGCAGACTAGGGCGGTCGGCTTGCGTGCTCGCGACCGGCGAAAGGGGGAGTCAGGTGGCGGCCAAGATTGCCAAAGTGATTGAGCTGGTGGGGGAGTCGTCTGAGGGATGGCAGCAGGCACTGCAGTCGGCGGTCAGCGAAGCGGGAAAGACCGTGCACGGCATCACGGGCGTGGAGGTGACCAATTGGACCGCTGACGTGAAAAACGGACAGATCGCGGAATACAAGGTCGACGTCAAACTGGCCTTTGGGGTGGACAGCCGGGATCAGTCGTAACTGACGACGGGACGAGCGGACACGCACTATGCGCAGCGGAGTGATGCAGGTGCCCCAACAACAAGATGCAGATTATCTGGCGCTGGCGGCCCGGCACCGGCCGCCGACGCCAGTCTGGCAAAATGCCGTCCGCGCGTTCGTGGTGGGCGGTGCGCTGTGTGTGGTGGGTCAGCTGGTGACGGATTTTTTCGAGGCCCATGGACAGACCGCCACCAGGGCCGCGTCGCCGACCGCCGTGGTGATGGTAGGGCTGGGGGCTCTCTTGACGGGACTGGGGCTGTACGACCGCCTCGTGCGGTCCGGGGGGATGGGGGGGGCTTTACCCATCAGTGGATTTGCCAACGCCATGGTGGCTCCGGCCATGGAGCACCGGCGGGAAGGCTTAGTGCTGGGGGTGGGAGCCAAGCTGTTCACCGTGGCCGGCCCGGTCTTGGCGTATGGCCTCGGCTCCGCGTTCCTGGTGGGCGTGGTGCGGCTGTTGGTCGGTTCGTGAGCCGGAGCACGCGGCAGTTTGAGCAGGTGGCCGTGGTGGGGCACTTCGCTGCCGGCGGCGCCCGGGAGGGCCAGGGGCCGCTGGCCGCTGCCTTCGATCAGGTGTGGAACGACGATCTGGCCGGGGAGACCACCTGGGAAGCGGCGGAAGCCAAGATGGCCGTGCAGGCGCTCGAAGGCGCGGCTCACGACGGCGGCTGGCCCCTGGAGGCGGTGGACGTCGTGGTGGGCGGCGACTTGCTGGACCAGCTGGTGTCCACCAACTTCGCCGCGCGACAGCACCATCAGCCGACGCTGGGGGTGTTTGCCGCCTGCGCCAGCTTCGCCGAGGCGGTGGGGTTGGCGGGTCTTTGGTGCGACCGCGGGTCGGCGCGTGTCGTGGCCGGGGCGTGGAGCCACCACTTGGCCGTGGAGCGCCAGTTCCGGTTTCCGGTTGAGTTTGGCTATCAACGGACCCCGACGGCCAGCTGGACGGCCACCGCCGCCGGGGCACTGGCGCTCACCCAGGGCACGGGCCGAGTTCAACTGCGCGCCTTTACCGTGGGTCGGGTGGTGGACCCGGGCAGCACCGACCCCATGGATATGGGTACGGCGATGGCGCCGGCGGCCTGGGATTCGCTGCAGCGCCATCTGGCGGCGGTGCATGCCCGCTGGGACGACTACGACCGGGTCTTCACGGGCGACCTGGGCGTGGTGGGCAGCGGGATTTTGTGTGATTTGGCCAATGACACGGCCTTTGTGCGCGTGCATGACGACTGCGGGCGCTCGCTGTACCGCCCCGAGCAGGATGTCCACAACGGCGGATCGGGCACGGGCTGCGTGGCGGCCGTCGTCGCCGGCCACATCATGCCGCGGGTGGAGGCGGGCGAGTGGCATCGGGTCCTGGTGGCGGCTACCGGCGCCCTGTTTTCTCCGACCAGCTATCAACAGGGGGAGTCCATTCCGGCGGTCGCGCATGTGATTGAACTGGAGGCGGGCCGGCCATGATCACCGGCCTGCTGATTGCGTTTGCTGTAGGCGGGGTGTTGTGCGTCCTGGCGCAGCTGGTGGTGGACGTGGGCCGCATCACGGCCGCCCATGTCATGGTGCTCTTTGTGGTGCTGGGCGCCCTCACGGGCGGGCTCGGGTGGTACGGCCCGCTGGTCAAGTGGGCGGGCGCCGGTGCGACGGTTCCGCTGCCGGGCTTCGGCTACACCATGGTGGAGGGTATTGACCGCGCGACGCAGACCGAGGGGGTCTTGGGTTTGCTGACGGGGGGCCTCACGGCGGCCGCCGGCGGCATCAAGGCCGCGGTGCTGTTTTCCCTGGCCGCGGCGCTGGTGTTCAACCCGCGCGGGTAGCGTGTGAGGCTTTTCATGGTGGACCGTCGTGACCAGCCAGCGGAGGAAGCCCCAGGTGGGCGAAGCAGCGGGAGCGACGCAAGCGCGAGGACGAAAGGGGGGCACCAATGACTGCGACGCGTGACCTACGCACCGACAAGGCGCGCAGCCGGCCCGTGGAGATGATCGTCGTGACGGATGGCGATCGCACGGCCTGGCATGCCGTCCAAGCGGCCAGTGCCTCGCTGGGTCTCGTGCCGGTGGCCATATCCCGTGGCAACCCGACGCCGGTGGATGCGGAGCGGATCATCGAGACCGCCCGCGCCGCGTCGCATGGCCCCGTGGTCGTGATGGTGGACGACCAGGGCGACGGGGGCGCGGGCGCCGGTGAGGTGGTGCTGGCCGATCTGCTGCATGACGACCGGGTCCGCGTGCTGGGCGTGGTGGCGGTGGCCTCGAATACCCGGGGCGTCGACGGGGTGGTGCCCGACGTGTCGGTGGATCAAACCGCGCACGAGTCCGGCGGGGCGGTAGACAAGGATGGTCGCTCAGCGAACGGGCCGCTGTTGGGCGATACGGTGGACGTGCTGCGCGACGCGGCGCCGGGCGTGGTGATCGTCGGTCTCGGTGACCCGGGGAAGATGCAGGGGCAGGACGCCCTGGGCGATGGCGTTCCCGCGACGCGGGCCGCGCTGGCGGCCGTCTTGGACCGGGCAGGGCGCCGCCCGCGCTGAGCGCTGACCCCTGAGCAGCCGGACGCTGCGCTCCGACGAGGGACCACAGCAGGTTGTTGACGGGCAGGCGCGGTGGAGGCTGGCCGGCGTGCAGTCGGCGACCACGTTTCATGAATACGCCACCGGTGACGGGCGCTGTGGCTGGGGACCCCGGCCCAGCGGGCGGGGCGGCTCTCAGCCCGTATCCGCTGTCAGTCCCAGTCCACCCGCCGTTGACGATTTGCCCCACGCCGTAGTCGACGATGGGGCCGTAGCCGCGTACGGCTAGGCAAGCGCCCTCCTTTCGTCCGAAAAGACTCACGTCGGCCAACGCCCAGCCCGGGGTCCACCGCCATGGAACGCGCCAGTCACAACCACCGTCCTTACGTGTCCGCAGACTCCGCCCGATCGTGATCCCCACCGGGCAGGGCTTTGAGACCGCCAGGCTGAGGCTAGCCCTCAACACGGCTGGTGCGGGTATGGAGGCGGCGAAGGTCCACGTCTTTTTCACACCGCGGGCCCCGGATACCGTGATACCGGTGACTGGGGTGCCGTCCACCGTGACCAGCAGATCGCCCTGGGTGCGCGGAGGCCCAGACGGGGGATACGAGGCCAACTGCGCCGGCGCCCAAGCCTTGGGCACCGCGAGGGACCCGGGGCGAGGTTCTCCCCCCGTCGAGGCGCGGTACAGCCACACCGCCCTTCCCCGCCGTGTTGCCCGTCACCCACAGAGGCTGCGCGAGGCTTACGGCGAGACCGGTTTTGTCTCGATAGCACGATAGGGATCCGGGAGGCGCCTGCGCCAAGCCCGAGCAACCGCCACGGGGATCCGGCGACGGTGACGTCTTGACGTCCGCCTACGACGGTCGGCAGTGGCGCTGGTGCCTGCCGGTGATGGTGGCGCATCCCACCGTGCCGGCAACCCGCTACCCTGAGAGCCGGTCCAACCGGCGGGAGGAAGCCGGCCGCCGAACAGGCGGCCGCGCGGGGAACGGGGGATGGGGACGGGTGCAACCGGTCATCGTCACGCCGCCGCCGTGGGGCGTCTTCACGACGACCCAGAACTTGGTCCCGCGTGGCAGAACCCTCAAAGCCTGGCCGCCAAAGGGCCGAAGCACCCATTGGCGATGCGTGCCGGGGCGGACCTCGGCACGGCGCCGGTCGCTGCGGGTGTCGCACCCCAGCTAGCAAGGGGAAGCATGGCTAAGCTCACCAGCCCCATCCGTGGGCACCGTCGCGAGCGGAGCGGGCTCGCGAGAGCTCGTAGCGAATTCATCGGTTCGGCATGGCGCACGGTCCTCAGTCCAATCGTCCTAGGGTAGACACGAAGTCACAGCGATTCTGGCTGCCGGTGGTTGGAGCGGGTCCCTGTATGGTTGATGTGGACCGTGTCCTGACTCGAAGAGCCCTTCCGGGACAGGGCATCGGGGCAGGAGGAGGGGGAGAGGGTGGCGAAGCTTCGCCCCCGGGGGTTGGGGTCCCGCGTCAAGGCGGCCCTCGGCCGGTATCGTCGGGAGCCCTACGGGCCTGTGATGCTCGGGAGGGCCTGGCTCCCCCTCGGTGCTCACGGGGTCAACTGGCGGTGGTCGTGGGTGGCGCAGCCGCTGTCCACGGGGTGTGACGCGTGTGGTAGGGTAGCGCGAGGGCCCCAGCACGATAGAGGCAGGCCAGACGGAGACAGAGGAAAGCTGGCGGGAAGGCGGAGCAGTCTTGGTGCACGACGACGGAACGCCAGGGCGGGCCGCGCCGCCCATCTCGCTGGGTCCCTACCAGGGCAGCCTTTCGGACCTGGCATCGCGGTTGAAGCGCCGAACCTTGGCAGCGTTGGGCATCTCGGCCACGCTTTTGATCCAGCAGCTGCGCCAGCATTGGCGCACGTTGGACGGCGTGGACCGCATTGCCGACGAGATGCCGGTGGCGGCATGGGTGCTGGGGCGAAAGATGCGGGAGCTGTTGGCCGAGCGCGAGGAGGACCCGGAAGACGACGACGTGTTCGATGGACGGCCCTGGGTCCAGGAGGCGGTGGCGAGCCTGCGCACCATCACGGCCCACCAGGGTCCCGTGATGCCCGGGCCGGCGCGCTGGCCGGCCCCCGGATGGCCCCCAATTCGCGACGCCCATGCGTGGCGCCTGCCCCTCATGTGGCCACCCCTTCGGGTTCAGCGGCACGCGCGGCCCATCGCGGCGGTGGTGGCGCCGGACCCTCCGCTGTGGCGCCGGGCGTTGCTCCTGTTGCGGCGCATTCGTCGGGCCCCGGAAGACGACTTCCAGACCCTGGTGTCCGACTTGCCGGTGCCGCTGCAGGTCGAGCAGTTCCTGGTGGTGATGGCGCTGTGGTCACGGGGGCGGCTGGCTCCAAGCCAGCGCCACAGCTTCGGCCCGCTGACCCTTCGCATTGTGGCGCGACCGGCACGGCGCGAGCGCACACGCTAGCGCCGCGCAGGGCGGAAAATAGAGGGGGGTGCGCGCGTGGAGGACAGTCCGGACCGGGAGCCAGTGGAGCGCTTTGTGGCCGTGCTGTTCACGAGTGGGGACCCGATCCCGGCGGACCAGCTGGCGGACCTGCTGGAGGTGGATGCCGCCGCCCTGCCCGTTCTGGCCGAGCGTGCGGCTCGGTCGCTGGCGGCGACGCCGCTTAAGGTGCGCGCCGTCGCGCACGGGTGGCAGCTTGTCCTGTCGGGGCCCGCGGCGGCATGGATCGTACGGGCGACCGGCCGCCGCGTTCCGGAGCGGCTGTCGACGGCCGCGTGGGAAGTGCTCGCGGTGGTGGCGTATCGACAGCCCGTGACCCGGTTGGAAATCGACACGTTGCGCGGCGTAAGCTCGGATCACGCGGTGGACACGCTCGTGTCGCGCGGCCTGGTGGCGGAAGTGGGCCGCAAGGAGGTTCCCGGCCGTCCGATTTTGTACGCCACCACCGAGCGGTTTTTGGAAGTGTTTGGCCTAGAAAATTTGGCCGCCCTGCCCCCGGCGCCGGAACCGGTCGAGGGGTTGACGGAGCCGGGATAGGGCGTCCGGGAGGGTTGCCTGTGCGGTTTGCCCATCAGCTGGCGGGGGATGGCGACTTGGAACTGTCGCCCTGGGAGGTCGACATGGCGGATGCGATGACGGAGGTCATCGTGGCCAATCGGGAGCATCTGATGCGCTTTTTGTCCTGGCCCACGCCGGACTACAACCGGGACGCGGCCATGGCCTTTATTCACCAAGCGCAGCGGCAGTATGCGGACGAGGGCATCCTGGCGCTGGGCATCTGGGAGCGGGGGGTCCTCGTCGGAGGCATCGGCATGAACACGACCGTGTGGCGTACGCGCTCCACCGCGCTGGGATATTGGCTCGCGGCGTCGGCCCAGGGCCGGGGCATCATGACCCGGGCCGTGCGGTCGGTGGTGGACGAGCTGTTGGGGCCCCGCGGGTTCGAGCGCGTCGTCATTGCGGCGCAGCCGGAGAACCGCGCCAGCTGTGCTGTGGCCGAGCGTTTGGGATTTCGTCGCGAGGGGGTGGCCCGGCACGCCTTCCGCCACGGGGATCGGTTCATTGACTGGGCCGTCTACGCGATGCTGTCGGAGGAGTGGCGGAACGCGCGGTGATGCCGCATGGCCTGGGGGAAGGCCGGGCACGCTGTGGTCATGCTGTGGACAGGGGGCGCGGCCGCGACCACGCTGGTGGTGTGGGGCCTCTGGGCGTGGGGGCGCGTGGTGGCCGTGCGCTTTCAATGGGTCGGCACAAATGCCGCGTGGCGGGCCACCGTGTCGGTGGCCGGCGCAGAGGGGCCGGAGCGGCTGGCCGCGGCCCTCAAGATTCCGGCCCCGCCCACCGGCCACCGGACATCGGGCGGCGGCCGCGCCGTGCGTCGAAGCGGCTTGGCGGCGCTGAACGCCGCCAGTGCGGTATTGGCTCGCCGGACGCCCGCGGGGCGGCTGTGGTCCCGCGGGCGGATGGCATGCGGCGGCGCCGCCAGCAGCGCCGTGGCGGTGGGCGCGACCGAAGCCGTGTTGGGTTGGTGGTACGGGGCCCGGCTGGTGCCCCTCGCGGTGCAGTATCTGCGCGTGCGCTGGGAGGCTGATCCGCTCGCGGACGAGTTCGCCTGGCATGGGCGGATTGGTGGTATTTTTCGGTTTCGGCTGGGTGACATTATGCAGGCGATCCTGGTGGGCCTGTGGGTGCTCCAGCGGTCGCCGAAGCAGGAGGCGAACGCCCATGGGCAACAGTGAATCCATACGCCACCCCGACGACCGCACCCAGAACAACGGGCATCCCGCTGGGTATCCCGGTGGGCATCCCATTGAAGGCCTGATGAAGACCGCGATGGAATCCATCAAGGGGATGATAGACGTCAACACCGTGGTGGGGAGCCCCGTGTCCACCGAAGACGGTACCACGATTATTCCCATCTCCCGCGTGTCGTTTGGCTTTGCGGCCGGGGGCGGGGAATTTTGGCGTCCCGACCGCACCACGACCGGTCCCGTCGGGGCGCGTCCGTTTGGCGGGGGCAGCGGGGCGGGCGTATCGGTGCGACCTATGGGATTTCTGGTCCAGCGCGGGGATGCCGTGCGCATGCTGTCGGTCGATGGCGGAGACGTGTGGGACCGCCTGTTGGAAGCGGGTCCGCAGATTGTGGAGCAGGTGCAAAATTGGCTGGGCGGCGCCAAAGAGCCCCACGAGTCCCGCTACACATACCCTTCCTCGTCCGACGCGGCTCCCTGACCGCTCAAAAACTTGCCAGAGTGAATCGCTCGGGGCGCGCCACCCTATCCCCCAGAGGCGGTGGAAAGGGTGGTGCGGCCGTGCGCAGGCTGTTCAAAGGGGTATTGGGATTCGGCCTGGTGTCCATCCCCGTGTCGCTGTACCGCGCGGTGAGCGACGAGGGCGTGGAAACGCACTGGATTCATCGAGACTGCGGTGAGCGGGTGCGGTACCCAAAGCATTGTCCCGCGTGCGATCGGCTGCTGGAGCCCGCCGACCTGGTGCGGGGGGCCGTCCTCCCGGACGGTCGCATGGTGCCGCTGGACGAGGAAGGTCGGGACCCGGGACCCAAAGATCGCACGATTGCGGTGCTGACGTTTCATCCGCTGGCCGACTTGGATCCGGTGTACTTTGACCGGGCGTATTGGCTGAACGCCCAGACCGGCGGGCAGAAGGCTTATCAGTTGCTGGCGCGCGCCATGGCCAGCCGGCACCAGGTGGCCGTGGCGCGGATGACGGCGCGCGCACGGCCGCGGCTGGCGGTCGTTCGGCCCTACGGCACCGGCGCGCTGATGCTGCACACCATGCACTGGCCCGAGTCCGTCCGCCGAGAGGGTGCGCACTTCGGCACGGAGGGCGCCGCGCCAACGTCGGATCGGGAAGAAAAGATGGCGCTGGCCCTGGTGGACCAGTTGTCGGAGCCGTTTCGGCCCGCTCAATATCCGGACGAGGCGCGCGCCCGCCTGATGGCGGACCTGGTCGCGCGGGCACAAGCGGGGGGCGCCGTCACGCCGCCGCCAGCAGCCGGCCTGGAGAGCCTGGTGGAGCAGCTTTCGCGTTCCCTCGAGGCGGTGGGTGCGGCATCCGGGGCCGCCGCCGCGCGCTGAATGGACCCTCAAGCCTTTGTGCCGCCGATGCTGGCCGTTTCGGCGCCGGCCGCCTTCAGCGACCCGGAGTGGTGGTTTGAGCCCAAGTGGGATGGCTTCCGGGCGCAGCTCGCCGTGACGGACCGGGTGAGCATCCGATCTCGCCAGGGTGAAAGCCTGCTGGAGCGGTTCCCCACGCTCAGCGCGGCGGCGGAGGCCGTGCACGCACCGGCGGTGCTGGATGGCGAGGTGGTGGCCTGGCACGAGGGGCGCGTGGACTTTCATGCGCTCACGCGGGGGCGCGGCGAGCTGGTGCTGGTGCTGTTTGACTGCCTCTACGACCGAAGCGGATGGCTGCTGGCGGAGCCGTGGGCGGTGCGGCGGGAGCACCTGGAGGCGGTGGTGCGTCCCGGCGGACCGGTGATGGTGTGCCCGGGGGTGCCGGAGCGGGGCGAGGACTTGTTCCACGCGACCAGGCGGCTCGGCCTGGAGGGAGTCGTGGGCAAGCGGCGGCGCAGCCGGTACTGGCCGGGTCGGCGCACGCCGGCCTGGAGAAAATTCGTCCACGGGGAAGACCTGACTGTGGAGGTCCGTGCGCTGACGACTCAGGGAGGGCGCTGGCTCGCGGACGTGGGAGCGGTGGGACAGTGGCCCATCCTGGCTCGCGTGCGGGTGCCGACGGCCCCCATCGGGGTCCAGCCGCCGCCGGAGGGGGCGCGGCGAGACCTGCCGCCGGGGATTCTGGCCACCGTCCGGTATCGAGCGCGCACGCCGGGTGGGCGGCTGCGCCACGCTGTGTTTCGCGGCTATGGGAGCGCCTCGCCGTGAGCGGTGGGCGGGACCGCGTCCTGTTTCCCGGGGCCGGCCTCCGCCGCGCGGACGTGCTGCGCTACTACGAGCACGTGGCCGAGGGCGTGGTGGGAGCGTGCCGGGGCCGCGCCGTGACTCTGGTGCGGTACCCCCGGGGGGTGGCACACGCCGGCTTTTTTCAAAAGCACCAGGAGCGGGCGGGCCGGCGCCAGCCCATTCGGATTGAGGAGCCGGCCGAGCTGCTCCGATGGGTAGCGTTGGGCGCGATCGAATTTCACGTGCCGCTGGGGCACGCCAGCCCGGAGGTCCCCGGTCCGGCAGAGCATGACTGGGCGGTGATGGACCTGGATCCGAATCCACCGGCCGGCTGGGCGGACGTGGTGGACGCCGTCCGCGTCGTGGCCACCCTGTTTGACCACGTCGGGCTGCCGATGCAGGTCAAAACCTCGGGACGCCGTGGCGTCCACGTGATGGTGCCGATTGAACCCACGCCAGCGGTAGAGGCCACGCTGGCCATGGAGCGCCTGGCCCGGGTCGCGTGCGTACTGTGGCCCAAGGGCGTCACGGTGACGCGCCGCGTGAGCGAGCGCGGCCCCCGGGTCTACCTGGACTACCTCCAGAACGGGGCGCACCGGACGATGGCCGCGGTGTACGGGGTGCGGGCGATTGAACCGGCACCGGTCAGCTGGCCCACCAGTTTCGCCGCCCTGCCCACGTTGGATCCCCATGCGGTCACCGTGGCCACCGTGCTGCGTCGGCCCCAACTGCCGGCGTGGGAGCGGGGCCCGGCCATCGACCTGGGGCGGGCGCTGGACCGGGCCGGCGTTCCCAGTGCGGTGGACCTGCGCCGCGTGGTGCGGCCGGCGCCGCCGCGCTGACGCGGAGACCCAGAAGCATCGAAAGGAGACCGGACATGGAAAGTCAACTGGCCCAGCTGGCGGGCGGAGCGTTCGTCGAGGGACGCACCCGCGAGGGTCTGGCGGTGTATGGGCATCAGGTGGAAACCGCCCGCGTGGTCGTGCAGGAGTTGGGGGGCAGCGCGATTCTGGCGGACGAGGTGGGGCTGGGAAAGACGGTGGAAGCGGGCCTGGTGCGGGCGGAACTGGCCGCGCGGGGACGCGGGGATGCCACCCTGGTGCTGGCGCCCGCGGGCTTGGTGTCTCAGTGGCGCGATGAGTGGCGCAGCAAATTTGGCTGGATGAGCACCACGCATCCCGAGGCTGGGGCGTCGATCACCATGTTGTCCCTGGACGCGGCCAAGCGGGGGCGCCTCCGCGAGGCCGTGCTGGGGCGGACATGGGATTTGCTGGTGGTGGATGAGGCGCACCACCTCAAGAATCCTCGCACCCAAAACTTCGCGCTGGTGCAGGCGATCCACCGCCGGCACACCCTGCTGCTCACGGCCACCCCGCTGGAGAATCGACTGACGGAGCTGTTCAGTTTGGTGACGCTGGTGTCCCCGAACTTATTCGGTTCGTATCTCGACTTTTACCGCCAATTTATCCTCGCGCCCCGCACGCCCCGAAACACCGCGGCGCTTCGGGCACTGCTGGCCCGCGTGATGGTGCGCCATCGGCACCAGGAGGTGGGCCTGTCGCTGCCGGCCCGGGAGGTGACCCTGCTCCCCATTGAGCTGACGTCCGCCGAACGGACATTGTACGAGCGCCTGTCCCAGCACCTCCGCGCCGTCTACGCGGAGCGGCTCGCCGGGCACGGCAACCTGCTCCCCATTCTGACCATCCAGCGGGAACTGTGCTCCAGCCCGCAGGCACTGGCGGCCACGCTGGCCGGCACCGACTGGCTGGGCGGCGCGCAAGGGGACCTGCTGGCTCTGGCCCGCGCCGTCGCGCTGCCCGCCAAGGCCCGCGCCCTGGCGAATCTGCTGCAGTATCTGGAGGCGCCCGCGCTGGTGTTCACCGAGTTCCGCGCCACGCAGGACATGCTGGTGGCCCATCTCAACGCGGGGGGGATACCCGCGGCGGCCTTTGCCGGGCACCACACCCCGCCCGAGCGGGAGCGGAGGCTCACATGGTTCCAGCACACGCCGCGGGGTGTACTGGTGTCCACGGAGGCGGGCAGCCAGGGACTCAACCTGCAGTGGTGCCATCGCGTGGTGAATTATGACCTGCCGTGGAATCCCATGCGCATTGAACAGCGCATCGGGCGCGTGCACCGGCTGGGGCAGTCATCCGTCTGCCACATCTACAACTTGTTTGCCGCGCAGACCATCGAGGAGCAGATCCTGCATCTGCTCCATGAAAAGATCGACCTGTTCCGCGAGGTGGTGGGCGAACTGGATGTGATCCTGCGCCACCTGGAGCACCGGGGACGGAGCTTGGAGGGACGGCTCTTAGCCATCGCCATGACAGCGGACACCCCCGACGAAGTCGAGGCGCGCCTGGACCGGGTCGCGCACGAATTTCGGGCTGCCCAGGCGCGGGTGCAATGGCTGGACCCGCCCGGGCTCGGGCGCTTTTGAGGTCGAGATCCCGCGCGCGCGTGCTACACTGGAGGCACAACCGGGTCGGAGAAAGGCAGCGGCAAGCATGCTCGGCATTTTGGTCGTAGGGCTGTTGGCTCTAGGCGCGTGGACTCAGTTGCGCCCGTGGCTGTCCGTCAAGGGCGTCACCCCGCAGCAGTTGGAACACTGGCGCCAGCAGGGGCCCGTGGTCGTCGCCGACCTCCGCTCACAAGAGGAGTTCAACCGCGGGCATGTGGACGGCGCGGTGTCGGTGCCCTGGATGCGGCTCCGCCAGCAGCACCACCGCTGGTCGCCCGAGGACCGCGTGGTGTTGGTGTGCCGGACGGGCTACCGGTCGCTGCAGGCGGTGCGCTTTTTGCACACGCGGCAGTTTCGCGACGTGCACTGGCTCAAGGGCGGTATGCTCGGGTGGGCCGGCCACTGCGCCGCCGGCTTGGATCAGACGAGCGCCCGTGCCCACCTTTGACCACCGGGATCGGCGCACCCTGGCCCTGATGTGGCGGGGCCTGACCGGAACGGTGACAGTCGATCTGTTTCTCGATCCCGGGGAGGCGTCGCGGCGGGCCGACGCCATTTGGACGGCGGCGGCGGCCAGAGCCCATCAGCGCTTGGTCGTGCGTCGCCACTACGGGCCGGACGACGCCCGGGCAGCGGCCTTGGGCATCGCGAGTCGCCCGACGGCCGTGTTTTTCGATGCGGCTGGCCGCGACAGCGGCACCAGGCTCACAGTCGTGCCGGCGGGCTATGTGTTCCAGACGGTGGTGGCCCACGTGCGGTACCTGAGCGTGTCCGACCGGCAGGTGCCGGCGCTGTTGGCACCCGTGCTGCCCCGCCTGACACGGCCGATCGTCGTGCGCGTGGAGGCGAGTGCCAACTGTCCGTACTGTCCCCACGCCATCCGGGTGGCCGAGCGGTGGGCGGCCGCCGCCCCCGACCGCGTCCGGACCCTGGTTGTGGATGGGTTGGCGGTCCCGGGCCACGGGGAGGGGCTGCCCCGCGTGAGCATGACCGACGGCGCCGAGACGTGGCGCGCCGAGTGGTCGGGCGTGCTGCCGGAACGAGAGTGGGTAGCTCGGTTGCTCCCGGTGTTGGATTTGTCCTAGCCCCGCATATCGTGTCACCGGGGCGAGCGCGACGATTAACGTGGTGTGGGTGGTGCTGCTGGTGGGCGGCCTGGTGGTGGCCGCGCTGGCGGGGACGCTGCCCGAGGTGGTTCAAGCGGCCATGACGGCCGCCGGCAAAGGGGTGGAGGTGGCCCTCGGCTTCGTCGGCATCATGACCCTGTGGCTGGGCATGGCGCGCATCGCCGAACGCTCCGGCCTGATGGAGCAGCTGGCGCAGCTGCTGGCGCCCGTCCTGCGGCGGCTGTTTCCCGAGCTGCCGCGCAACACCCCGGCACTGGGCAACATGTCCATGAATCTGGTGGCGAACATGCTGGGCATGGGCAGTGCCGCCACCCCGTTTGGCTTAAAGGCCATGCAGGAACTCAAAGAGACCCAGGAGTCACCCGACACCGCGTCGGTGTCCATGATCACGTTTATTGCGCTCAACACGGCGGCCCTGAATCTCGTGCCGGCGTCGGTCATCGCGCTGCGCGTCGCGGCCGGGTCGCGAGCCCCCGCGGACATCGTGGGGCCCACGATCTTGGCGACGACGGCCGCGATGGTGGTGGCGATTGCGGCCGACCGGTGGTATCGGTGGCGTCAGGGAAGGACGGGGCCCTAACCCCACAGCGCATGGCAGATGACGAGAGCCGCCACGAACCCGGCCAGGTCGCCCACGAGGGCCACCTTCAGGGCGTAGCGGGTCTTGCGAATGCCCACGCTGCCAAAGTACAGCGTGAGAACGTAAAACGTGGTGTCGGTGCTGGACTGTAGGGTGGAGGCCACCCGCCCGATCAGCGAGTCGGGGCCGTACTTCTGCAACAAGCCCGTGGCAATGCCCAACGCCGCCCCCCCGGAGATGGGCCGCACCAGCATCAGGGGCACCACCGGGGCAGGCACTCCCAAAAGGGCGAGCGGCCCGGATAGCCGCGCGATGACCCAATCCAGCGCGCCAGACGCCTCAAACACGGACAGCGCCACCAGAATGCCGACGATGAAGGGGATCATCATGACGGCCATCTTGAATCCTTCTTCCGCGCCTTCGACGAACACCTCGTAGACCGGGACGCCCTTGATGAGGCCGTAGAGCGGGATGACGCCCAGCAGCATGGGCACCGCCCACACGGAGATGGCGTCCACCAGATTGAGCAACGCATGCCCTCCTTTGTTGGCCACCGCCGGCGTTCTAGCGTGCCTCTCCACTATGTGCGGATCGGAGGCCAGGCTATGTCAGACGCGGAGGGCAGGTCGGTCGCGGCCGTGAGAGGCATGCCGCTTGAGATATTCTTATATTGTGATATACTCGCAGAGGGAGGGATGCTGGATGGAGAGCGCGTGGAAGGTGGAGGGGATGCACTGCATCGACTGCGCCGGCAAGGTACAGTCCGCGCTGCAGACGGTGCCCGGGGTGTTGTCGGCGCGGGTGCACTACCTGCACCGGCAGGCGACGATTGTGCACGACCAGCCCATCGAGGAAGCGGCGATCATTCGGGCCGTGGATGCGGCGGGTTATCGCGTGGTGCCTCAGCGAGGCTAGGGCGTCGGCGAGGGCGGGTGCCGAGGTCGGGTCGCAACGGCCGTGGCTTTCTCAAGGGTGGGCGGTCGGCTGCCAGACGCCCCAGGCCACCAGCGCGTGGCGCCCGCCGGTGGAAGTAGCGAGGGCCAGGGCGCCGGCCGTTGAACGGCTAATCCGAGAAGCGCCGAAAGGCGGGTGGCGGCCCGAACGGAAGGCGGGACCACGGTGACGGAGGACAAAACGCGTAACAGCGGCCGCTGGCCACTGGTGGTGGCTGGCGTGGGTGTGGCGGCGTGCTGTGGTGGGCCGCTGGCGGCAAGCTGGCTGACCTCCATGGGGGTGGCGGCGGCCGTCGGCGGTTGGTGGAGCCAGGGACACGGGTGGGTGATGGGGGTCGTCGTGACAGTAGGAATGGCGACCGCCATCATGGCGGGGACCATGGTCAGGCGGGCACGACAGCGGCCGAGCACGCCTGCCCGGGGCCGGCGTAGCCGGGAGGTGGGCTGATGGGCACACTCCGGTGGGGCACGGCGGTGGTGGTGGGCATGGCGGCAGCGGTCGGGACGCTGGGAGGGCCCGGTGGGGGGCATCCGGGTTCATTCCGAATGGACACGCCGGTGGCGCAGGGGTTTCGACGCCCGGGGCGTACCGCCGTCCACGCCCCGACACCGTCCAGCTCTGCGCCCCGCCAGGTCATGATGGGTGGTGGATGACCGTCCGACTCCTGATGTGCAGGTGCGCATGGGAGGACACGCGCGACCTCGCACCGGTGGTGCGGTCGCGCGTGTCCTCGCGTGCGGCGGGGCTCTCGCAGATGGCGGCGCCACCCCACCCGGAGCGACGCCGCGGGGCATCAGCGACACGGCTTGACTGCGTCATCGACGGGGCGGCGTGGATCGGCGAGCCCCCGGCCTGCATTTCAGGTCCCCGCGCGGTGAAGCAGCGAGAGCAACTGGCTGTTGGACGGCAGGGGTCCGTTGTAGAGGACGTGCCCCGACGCGGTGACTACGGCCGCCTGGTCCAGCTGAGTCACGTGGTACGCTTGCAGGATGGCTGAGGTGGAAAACGCCTGAGGCCAATGCGCGCCCGTCTCCTGGGCCACGGCCGCCAGGGATTGGGCCGTGTCATACTGCGGCGTAACGTCGAGGGACAGCAGATGGACAGACCCCGGCAGTTGAGCGGCCAGCTGCGCCAGCTGCTGCTCCCCCTGAATGCAGCTGCCGCAGATCGCTGACATAAAGTACACCACGGTCGGGGCCCCGTTGGGCACGGAGATCGCCGCCCCCGCAAGATCCTTGACGGAAAAGGCCGGCGCCGCCGGATCCTTCGGCGCAGGCGTGCGGACGGGAGTGGTGGTGGGAGCCTTGGTGAGCGCTGGCTTATGGGTCGCCCCGGCTTGGGGCACGGCGGCCCCACATCCCGCCAAGCCGATGCCGAGCACGACGGCGGCGGCGGCCGCCCACCATGCCGGGACGCGCCGTGGTCCCGATGATCGCATCTTCATCCTTGTACACCTCCTACAATCAATGGGTCATCGGGCGAGCCAGCCCGATGCGGGTGCCCCTGGGAGGGGCGTCAGAGTCCACTAGGCGAGGAACCGTCCTGGCCCCAAGAGCCAGTAGTACAGCAGATAGCTGCCGGCGGCTGCGACCATCAGGCCCAGCACAGGGTTCAGCCAGGGGCCTACGCGCTGGATCAGGTGGATCGTCGTGTCGCGGGCGAAGAGGGTCAGTTCGCTGACGCCAACCAGCACCAGCGCGGCGCCCAGGCCGAATGCCGCGACGAGCTGCACAAAGGTGAGTGTGCCCGCCGACAGCGCCGGGATGAACGCGGCCAGGAAGAGGGGGAGCGTGCAGCTGAGGGCTGCGGTACCGTAAATCACGCCGGCCACCAGCAAGGTCCATCCCCGGTGCCCCCGGGGCCGCGGATCCCAGCGCACCCACCGGTCGATGGGAAAGTGAAACAGCCCGATCCCCACCAGCCCGCCTCCGAGAATCAGTGCGCCGGCCATACCCAGCATCACGGGCCGAAGCACAGGCCCGACAAACAGCCCCAAGGCTCGAATCAGGAGGGCCACCACCGCCACGACGGCGGTAAAGCCAACCGCCATCAGCAGGCCCGTCCCCGCCCCCTGGCCCGAGCGCACCACCCACCGGGGGGTGACCAGCACGGTCCCGCCGACCCACGCCATGGTGGCGGGCAGTAGGGCAATCCCACACGGATTGAACACGGCAGCGACTCCCATCAGGAAGGCCAGCGAAACCGGTTCAGCCAGCACCACCTCACCCCCATCGAATTCTAATAATGCAATGCCCTGAAGAGCAAGTCAAGAACCCGCGGCGGACAGCGGCCGCGTCGCTGGCCGACCCATCGCCCGGGACCGCAGCCACAAGCGGCGCGGTCAGAGTGAAGCCTTGGTGTTCCAAAGGCAGTGACCCCAGTGCCAGGGGGGATAAGCCGCACAGCCCCACGCGTTCGGTGCCCGGCCGCGAGCCCGGCCTATCGCATAGAATGGCGGGCCAAGACATCCGCGCGGAGTCGCGATCCGTATCGGTCCGTGCCGCCGCGGCGCCACGCGTGGCGGGGCGTGATCCCGAATCGTAAACCGGGCACCGCGTGCCGGTCACAGCCGTTGCCGGCAGGAGTGTCTGGTCCATGGCCGAGCGGTCGGCTGAAGGCGGATGTGGCAGGCGTTCCCTGCATTGACCGCGGATCGGGTGGATGCTAGTCTCGAAGTACGGCCCCGCCGGATGGAGCGGGCCAAATTGCAAGATGGGCGGCGATCAGGGAATGGCATCTGGCAGCGAGGCAGCGGGGACGGGCACCGTATCGGAGCAGCTCGACGCGCTGGGAATCACCCTGCCGGTGGCGCCGGCACCGGTGGCCGTGTACGTGCCAGCTCGGGTGGTGGGGGATCAGTGCTGGACGTCGGGGCAGCTCCCCTCGGTGGATGGGCGGCTGGTGACGACCGGCGCGGTGGGTGACGCGGTGAGCGTGGAGGAAGCGCGGGCCGCCGCACGCCAGTGCGCCTTAAATGCGCTGGCCGCGGCGGCCGCCGCCGTAGGGGGCGTGGACCGCCTGACCGGTGTTTTAAAAGTCGTGGGGTTTGTGCAGTCGCCTCCTGATTTTCACGCCCAGCCGAGTGTGATCAATGGGGCGTCGGAGCTTTTGCAGAGTGTGTTTGGCGAGGCGGGGCGGCATGCCCGGTCGGCGGTCGGCGTGAGTGCGCTGCCGCTGGACGCGCCGGTCGAGGTGGAAGTGATTTTCTCGTGGCGGGCCTAAGCCCGCTGCCAGCCCCGGCCCTGTCGTGGGCGGAGGTGGCCCGCTGGGAGCCAGCGCCGTCGCCGGTGCGGTCGGCCACCCCGGATCAGGTGCTGGGGGGCCTGACGGCGGACGTGTATTTTGTGGGGACGCTCGAGGTCCTGGCTCAGCAGGGGCTGGCCCAGCAAGTCGTGACGGCCGAGGTGTTTGCCAACCACGGCGGGCTTTTAGCCGGAATGGATGAGGCCCTCGGCCTGCTGTCGGGGCGTGGTCTCGAGCTTTGGGCGGCGCCAGAGGGCACCCGCGTGGCGGCACGCCAGGTGGTGCTGCGGATTCGGGGACCGTACAGCCAATTTGGCGTGTTCGAGACAGCGCTGCTGGGGATGCTGGCCGCCTCGTCCGGCTGGGCGACCGCCGCGGCCGCCGTGGTGGCGGCCGCGGGCGGCGCGCCGGTCATTTCCTATGGCGCACGGCATGTGCACCCGGCGGTGGCGTCGGTGATGGACCGCGCGACGCTGGTGGCGGGATTTCAGGGCGTCTCGACGATTTTGGGGGCGCGCCAGGCGGGTCTCGTGCCGGCCGGCACCATGCCGCACGCGCTGATGCTCATGGTGGGCGATACCCTGACCGTGGCCCGGCTGTTTGATGCCGTGATGCCGGCGGCGGTGCCGCGCACCGTGCTGGTGGACACCTTTCATGACGAGGTGGAAGAGGCGCTCCGGGTCGCCCGGGCCCTGCCGTCGCTCACCAGTGTCCGCCTGGATACGCCCCGCGAGCGCGGAGGTGTCACCGCGGGGCTCGTGCGGGAACTGCGCGTCCACCTGGACCGGGCAGGGTTTGGGCATGTGGGGATCTTTGTCTCAGGGGGGTTGTCGCCAGAGCGGGTGGCCGAACTGCGCGAGGCGGGGGCCTCCGGTTTCGGGGTGGGACACTACGTCGCCGCCGCGCCGCCGCTGGACTTCACCATGGATCTGAAAGAAGTGGCGGGGCGCCCGGTGGCGAAGCGCGGCCGCATCCCGGGGATCACGGAGACGGAGGGCTTGGTGCCGTGCGGCTAATCAGGCCCGGGGGTCCGGCGTCGGTGGCGACGCGTCTCCCGTGATGAGGGACTTGGCGAGCCGTTGCGCCGCTAGTCGGTAGGGGTCTCGAGTCGACGGGTGAAACGGGTCGGGGGTCCCGTCGTCAGCGCGCGACAGATGCCACCAGGCTTCGGCGGCGCGGCCCTGCTGGAGGAGGGGTTCTGCTTGGCTGGGGCCATCAGGCAGCGCCCAGGCAAACTCGCCGCGTATGTCGGGGCGGGTTGCGGCGAGCGGGGCGAGAGCCAACAGCGCCCGCGCCGCCAGCGCCTGGGACGGTCGCGGATCGAGGGCGTGGGCGCGGGCCAGGTCCCACAACGTGCTGCGCCAGGCGGCCGCGACGGCCGGGTGCGGCGCACGCTGAACGGGAAAGAGTGGCCCACAGGGGATGCGCGGTTCCTCCGCGAGGCGCTGAATCCACTCCACCTGCGCCAACGGATCGGGGTTGACGCGGGCCAAGCGCAGGAACGCCTCGACCACGGCGCTGACAAAGCCCTGGTGTTCCCACCAGCCGGGATGCGCAGTCCGGACCACGTCACCGAGGGCGCGCGACAGTCGACGCGCGGGGACGTCGGCCAGTGTCGCGGCCGGATCGGGCAAGGCTGTGTCATGGGTCGCGGGCGGGTCAGCCAGCGGCTGCTCAGGGTTAAGGGCCGCCCACGGGAACGAAGCGCCGCGCGCCCACTCCCAGGCCCAGTCAGCCTGGGACTGCCAGCGCCGAGCCGCCGGGGTCCAGGCGGCAAAGTGCCCGGAGTCCTGGGCGACGGCGAACAGCAGGGCCCCCACGTGCGTGCAGGGCATCCGCCGCCCGCAGGTGCATCCTACTTGCCAGACGTCCGGCCCCTCTTCACAATAGACGTGGTACGCGTCTTGGTGGCCTTGGAGGATGGCCAGGTACGCGCGGCCGCGGCGAAACCGGTGGACCAGGCGGTCCTGGGCAAGATAGTCGCGCGCGGCCTCGCGACGCGGCGACGGCAGCGCCCCCCAGACGGCGCCCACAGAAAGCGGTCCGGCGGGTAGCGGCATGCGGTGACCGCCGGCAGCGGGCTCGACGGCGGACGGCGGGTTCCAGCTGACGTCCAAAGTGCACCTCACGTTGTTCGGGTCGACCCCTCGGCCCCTAATATCATAGTGGGAGGGGATTCAAGTGGAAGTCAAGTGCGCTGTCTGCGGGCAGGCGGTGGAATTGGCCAAGTGGCAGCATGACTTTGAGCGGCTCAGGGAACATCCGGGGGATCTGGAACCATACGTGTGCGAAGCGTGCCAGGATCGGGTCCGGCGCGACGCTCAGCACGCCGTATCGTTTCCGCGCTGAGGCGACGCGCCGCCCGGCCCGTGATATGCTCGGCGGGCAGGGGGGATGGGATGCTGGCCATCCGTGGCGCGATTTCGGTGCCCGCCAACACGCGGGAGGACATCTTGGAGGCGGCGGGGGCGTTGCTGCGCGAGATGCAGCGAGCCAATGCGCTGGCCCCGTCCGAGCTGGTGGCCGTGCTGTTCACCCTGACACCGGACCTGGACGCGGCGTTTCCGGCTGAGGCCGCGCGGAACCTGGGCTGGAGCGCGGTGGGACTCATGTGCATGCAGGAGGTGGCCGTGCCCGGGGCGCCCCCCAAGGTTTTGCGCGTGATGATGCTGGTCGAGCGAGCCCGGCTCGCGGCACCGGTGCACGTGTACCGCGGGGACGCGCGACGGCTCCGGCCGGACCTGGCCGGGGAGTGATCGGGCGGACGCCTGCTGGGCGCAGGATCCGGTGCGACGGAGGCAGGATGCCGGGAAAACGCCGAGAGAACAGGCAGAGGACGCAGTCGGGACGCAGTTAGGATGATGGGGTCGCATGCAGGGAGAAGCCGAGAAGCCATCGACCCTGGTGGTCGCGGTCGACGGGCCGGCCGGGGCCGGGAAGAGCACCGTCGCCCGCCTAGTGGCGTCGCGTCTCGGGCTGTTGTACCTGGACACGGGAGCCATGTACCGCGCCTTGGCGTTGAGGGCACTGGCCACGAGGACGGATGTGGCGGACGCCGTCCGCTTGGTTGACCTGCTGCAGAAGGCGGACATTCATGTCGCGGAAGATCCGAATCGCCAGTTGCGCGTGTGGCTGGACGGGCAGGACGTCACCGACGCCATCCGACGGCCGGAGGTGCATGCGACGGTGGCGCAGGTCGCCAGCGTGCCGGGTGTTCGGGCGGGAATGGTGGAGCGCCAGCGGGCCCTGGCCGAGCTGGGCGGCGTGGTGATGGATGGCCGGGACATCGGGACCTATGTCCTGCCGGATGCCCCTTTTAAGTTTTTCCTCACCGCGTCCCTCGAGGCCCGGGCGGCGCGGCGGCACCGGGAGCTGGCTGCCCGGGGCTTTCCGGTGGACGTCCGGGTACTGCAGCAGGAGATTGTCGACCGGGACCGCATGGACTCCACCCGGGCCGTGGGTCCGCTGGAGTGTGCGCCGGACGCGCATGCGATCGACACCACGGACCTGTCGGTCACCCAGGTGGTTGATCAGATTCTCGCGGTGGTCCGAGGCAGGTGATTTGACCTGTACTGTCTGTTGTACTGGGTGGTCCGTTTGGGACTGGGGCTCCTGTTTCGGCTACGGCTGGAGGGGGAGCCGGTGCCGGATGGGCCGGCGATCGTGGTGTGCAACCACCTGACGGCTTTTGATCCGCCGACGTTGGGGGCGCTCATGCGACGGCCCGCGTGGTACATGGCCAAGGATGAGTTGTTTCATACCCCCGGCCTGGGGTGGCTGATTCGCCAGGTGCATGCCTACCCGGTGCGCCGTGGCCGCCCTGACCGCCGGTCCCTAAGGACGTCCCTCGCGATCCTGCAGGCCGGCGGCATGCTCATCCTGTTTCCCGAGGGCCACCGCAGTGAGACGGGGGAGCTGCAGGAGCTGCGCCGGGGAGCGGCCTATTTGGCCCGCAAGACGGGATGCGCCATCGTGCCGGTGGGGTTGGTGGGGCGGTATCGGCTTCGCCAGGCGGTCACCTTTCAGGTGGGCGGGGCGTTTACCATTCCAGCGGACCTATCGTTGGATGACGCCAGCTCCCGGATCCGGGAGGCCATTCGGACCCAGATTGCGGTGAATGTGGCGCTGCATCCGGGCAGTGTGGCCGGGGCGGCGGAAAAGGTATAACATGGCTCAGACGACGATGGAGGACGATGCCGCTGGCATCTTTTAGGGAGGTCTACACGGGGGATGGCGATGGGGACGGACACCGACGAGCGATGGGACAGGAAGCACGCGGCACCTGGAGAGCAGCCGCCCAAGGGCCCCGAGGCGAGTGGCGACGAGACCGGAACCGATCAGGAAGCCCTGGAACAGTCCATGGGCATGCACGCGGGCGGCGATGTGCGCCCGGGGCAAACCGTGACCGGCACCGTCGTGCAAATTTCTGGGGACACTGTGCTGGTGGACGTCGGCGCCAAGTCCGAGGGCATCATCCACCTGCATGACCTGTCCCATCGGCGGGCCGACCGCCCCGAGGACGTGGTGGCCATCGGCGACCAGATCACCGTGTTTGTGCTGGGGTGGGAGGGCGACGAGGGCATGCTGCGGCTCTCGAAGCGGCGCGCCGACGAGACCCTCGCGTGGTCGCGGCTGGAAGAGGCTCTGAAGTCCGGCGAGGTGCTCGAGCCCGTGGTCACCGAGGTGGTCCGGGGGGGATTGGTCGTTGACGTGGGCATGCGGGGCTTCGTGCCCTCCTCGCATGTGGCGAAAGGATTCGTGAACGACCTGCAGCCGTTTTTGGGGCAAAACATTCGCGTACGCGTCATAGAACTGGACCGGTCCAAGCGCCGTGCGATTTTGTCGCGCCGGGTGGTGCTGGACGAAGAGGGCCGGTCCCAGCGAGAGCAGCTGTGGGCCTCCGTGGAAGAAGGCCAGGTGCGCGAGGGGGTTGTGAAAAGCCTGACGGATTTCGGCGCCTTTGTGGACATGGGCGGGACCGACGGCCTCCTGCACATCTCCGAGATGTCGTGGGGACGGATTCAGCATCCGTCGGAGATTTTAACGATCGGAGAAACCATCCGGGTGAAGGTGCTCCGCCTCGACCGCGACCGGCACAAAATTTCGCTGGGCCTTAGGCAGGTAAACCCTAATCCCTGGGACGTGGTACAGGAGCGCTACCCGGAGGGGGCGGTTCTGGAAGGCACAGTGGTGCGGCTCGCGTCGTTTGGGGTATTTGTGGAGCTGGAGCCGGGGGTGGACGGATTGGTCCACGTCTCGCAGCTGGCTGACTATCGCGTAGAAACGCCAGGCGACGTGGTGAGCGTGGGGGATCGGGTGCGGGTGAAGGTCTTGTACGTGGACCCCCAGCAAAAGCGCATCTCGCTGTCCAAGCGGGATGCCGACGTGGAATATGTGGAGCCCGTGACGGAGCAGACCGGTGCCGACGAGTCCTCGACCGAAGGCAGCCCCGAGGCCACGCCGGACGAGGGACCAGGCTCGGGCAAGCACATGACCGCCTACCATGCCGGCAACTGGGACGACGAGGATCCCGGGAAGCCGTCCTAATGGACGGCTTCCGGAGTCGGTCAGGACCAAACGTTGTCGGTGGTCCGCACCGGCGCGGGGGACTTCGGAAGCAGCGGCTCCAGTTGGCGCAGAACAGGATAGGCCAGTAGGGCCTTCAACGCGTCCCAGGGGATGAACGGCAGCACCCCGAGGGCTACGGCCCGCACCAGCGTGAGGTGACCAAGCAACACGAGGCCGGCGGCTCCCCCGGCGTAGATGACGACGAGGGTCGTGGCCAGTCCGGCCGCCCGGGCGATACCGTGCGGAGACCGGCGGGCTGCCAGGCTCCCCAGGCCGGCGGCGGCGGGATACGCCCAAAGGTAGCCCCCGAAGGGCCCCAGCAGCACACTTAGGCCGCGCGCGCCGCCGGCAAACACCGGCAGGCCCAGGACCCCGGCCAACAGATAGACCCCCTCGGCCAGGACCGCGTACCGGGGGGGCAGCAGGCCGGCCGCGATAAAGACCGCCAGCACCTGTAGGGTGAAGGGAACCGGTGACAGGAACGGTACGGTGATGGCCGTCAGTGCGCCCACCGCCGTGAGCGCCGCCATCAGGCCCGCCAGAACCACCCCGCGGCGATGGGCTAGAGGATGCGTGTCAGGTGCCGGTGCCCGCCTTTTCACATGGACGGCGGCCCATGATGGGCCGCGCTCCCCCCTTCGGACGTGGCCGCATGGTCTTGTCATGCCACGGATATTTATGGTCGTGTCGCGCGGCCACTGTGCCGACCGCATGCGCCGGCACGCGGACCACGCGAGGATACCATGCCGGGTGGACCCGGTATAGTGCCCGACACCGCCGACGACCCTAGGGCGGGGGGATGGGGTGCACTTGGTGGCGGCCGAGACGGTGGTGGCGGTTAGCGTGGCGTTGGTGGCGACCGGTTGGCCCAAAAAACGGCCGGCACCTTGGGACGGCCGGGGGCGCCGGTGGTTCGCCGGGGCGTTGGCGGTGTGGGTGCTGGGATGGTGGGTCCCGGCCCTGGGGTCCCCCGCCCCGTTTCATCGAGTCGATCTCGGTTTGGCCACGATCCTGTTGGCGGCGGTGGCGGTGACCGTCCACGTACGGCCCTCGCTGCTTTTCAGCTGGGCGACCGTGGCGGCCGCGAGCCTGGTGTTGCGGAGCCTGGTCCCGTACGGCGCCCCGATGGGCTGGCCGACCGGGGTGATTGGCCCCGAGGCGGCGGTGTTGGGGCTGTTGGCGGGGGTGCTGGTGGGAGATCCCGTGCTGGCTGCGGCGACCGCGGTGGGCGGCGGAAGCCTGGGGGCACTGCTGCACGGGCCGCTCGGGGCATCCGCCTGGTATCTGGTCAGCGTGGCTGCGGCGGTGGCGTTTGGCGTGGGCGCGGTCGTGGACCGGCACCCTCGTCCCAGCGCTGGGGTGGCTCGTCCGCGGAAAGGCTGGTAGACTAACGGGGGTCGCCTGCAGGCATCCCTTATATTGCCGGATCGGTCGCCACACGAAGGAGCACGTGCGCATCGCGATGTATACGTTGGCGTTGGTCGGGCGCCCGAACGTGGGCAAGTCGGCGCTGTTCAACCGGATGGCCGAGTCGCGGACCGCGTTGGTGCGCGACGAGCCCGGGGTGACGCGCGACCGACTTTACGCGGAAACCGACTGGAATGGCTATCACTTTCGGATTGTGGACACGGGCGGGCTCTGGGAAGCCGAGCGCGAGGACCAGATGCCTGCCTACATGCGCCGGCAAACCCTGATGGCGGTTCAGGAAGCGGACGTGGTGGCGCTGGTGGTGGATGCGCAGGCAGATTTGTCAGCGGCCGACGAAGCCGTGGCGGACCTCCTGCGGAAAACCTCCAAGCCGGTGCTGCTGGTGGCCAATAAGGCCGAGGGCCGCGTCGATCTCACGGACCTGTATCGGCTGGGCCTGGGGGATCCCCTCCCCGTCTCGGCCACCCACGGCCTGAACGTCGGGGACCTCCTCGACTTGGTGGTGGACCGCTTTCCCGGCCCCCCCGATGGGAGCGAGGCGCCCGCCGCTCCGCTCATTCGCGTGGCGATTGCCGGGCGGCCCAATGTGGGCAAGTCGTCTCTCCTGAACCGTCTGGTGGGTGCGGAGCGTACGCTGGTCACCCCCATCGCGGGCACGACCCGGGACGTGGTCAATGTCCAGCTGGACACCCCGTCCGGCCGCTTGGAACTACTGGATACGGCGGGGCTTCGGCGACCCGCCCGCATTCGGGCGGAGTTGGAATCGAAGACGGTGCTCCGCACCCTCGCGGCCATCCGCGAGGCCGACCTGGTGCTCATGATGGTGTCGGCCGAGGAGCCCGCGAGCCAACAGGACCTGCGCATCGCGAGCCAGGTGGTGCGGCATCACCGGGCGGCGGTCCTGGTGCTCAACAAGGCCGACCTGGTGCCCAGCACGCGGGCGCTGCTGCCCGCCCTGCAGGAGGAATTTGACTTCATGCCGTATGCGCCCGTCGTGCCGCTCTCCGTGAAGACCGGCTGGGGCATGGAGCGCCTGTGGGAACCCATCACGACCGCCTACGGCAATTTTGGTCGTCGCGTGTCCACGGGCGCCGTGAACCGCCTCCTGCGGGAAACCGTCGCGGTGGTGCCGCCGCCCACCAGCCATGGACGCCCCGTGCGTCTTTACTACGGTACCCAGGTGGGTACGCACCCGCCACACTTTGTGTTTTTCGCGAACGACCCGGACCTGGTCCACTTTTCGTACCGCCGGCACCTGGAACGGCGGATCCGCGAACGCTGGGACTTCGCCGGCACTCCGGTCCGGCTCTCCTTTCGGCCACGCCGAAACCGTCAGGGCCCGGACGCTTAACGGTCGAACCCCTCCTCGGTCCCGTCCCCCGCTGCCCGTCTGTTCGGTCCGTCTGGGAGATCGTGCGTATCCCCCGGCCCACCGCTTCATATCGTGTCACGGGCGGACATACGGTGGTGGGGGACAGGCGGCCACACGCGCCGCGGCCGACGCCGGCACCGGGCCGATGAGCACTTCGGGGGACTCCAGCCGAGAGCGGGGAGGGAATGCGGCGGAATGGAGAAGTTTGACCTGTTGAAGGACCTGGCGGAACGTACCGGCGGAGATGTCTACATCGGGGTGGTAGGCCCCGTCCGCACCGGCAAGTCCACGTTTATCAAGCGGTTCATGGAGCGCATGGTGCTCCCCGCGATTGAGGACCCCAACGAACGCGAGCGGGCGATTGATGCCCTGCCACAAAGTGGGGCCGGGCGGACCATCATGACGACGGAGCCCAAGTTCATCCCGGACGATGGGGTCGAGATTCAACTCAACGACCAGGTGAGCCTCCGAGCACGCCTCGTGGACTGCGTGGGGTATTCGGTGGGCGCGGCGCTGGGCTACAGCGAACAGGAAGAGCCGCGGATGGTGCTCACACCCTGGTCGGAGGAGCCGATGTCGTTTGAAGAGGCGGCCGAAATCGGGACGCGGAAGGTGATTGCCGAGCACTCCACGATCGGGCTGGTGGTCACGACCGACGGGTCCTTTGGGGAGATTGGCCGCGACCAGTTTCTCGAGGCCGAGGAAAGGGTGGTGGGCGAGCTCAAAGAGCTGGGCAAGCCCTTCTGTGTGGTGCTGAACTCGCAGACCCCGACGGACGCCGGCACCTGCGAACTGGCCGAGGCGCTGGCCATCGACTATGACGTACCGGTGGTACCCCTGAATTGCCAGGAGCTTCGTCAGGTGGACCTGGTGCACCTGCTGGAACAGGTGCTGTACGAATTCCCGGTCAGCGACCTGTCCGTGGTGCTGACGGGCTGGGCGGCCAACCTGCCGGACAGCCACTGGCTGGCGCAGCAATACGCCCGCGCGATGGAGGAAGCTCGGGTGGCGGTGAGTCGCGTGCGGGACATCGAGGGGGCCGTGACCGAGCTTCGAGCGCGCGAGTCCGTGGGAGCGGTGCGCTTGGACGCGCTGGAGCTGGGTACCGGCCGGGCGGTGATTCACGTCCTGGCGCAGGATGACTTGTTTTACCGGGTCCTGGGGGAGATGGCGGATCGGCACGTCGGCGACCGCGCCGACGTGATGAAGCTCTGGGGCGACTTTGTGGCGGCCAAGGCCGAGTGGGACAAGGTGGCGGATGCCGTGGCCGAGGTGCGGCTCGGCGGTTACGGCATGGTGGCCCCGCGCCTTGAGGAACTGGACCTGGCGGAGCCCGAGTTGATTCGCCGCGGCAACCAGTTTGGCGTACGCCTCAGGGCCACGGCGCCGTCGATTCATCTCATCCGGGCGGACATCGAGACGGAGATCACGCCGATCATCGGGACCGAGCGGCAGGCGGATGAGCTGGTGCGGTACCTGATGGAGCAGTTCGAGGACGACCCGAGCCGCCTGTGGGACACCAATCTGTTTGGCAAGCCGCTGCACGACCTGGTGAGGGAAGGCATCCAGCAGAAGCTGTTCCGCATGCCCGAAAACGCCCAAGAAAAGCTTCAGGAAACCCTGCAGCGGATCATCAACGAAGGGTCAGGCGGGCTCATCTGCATCATCATCTAGGTAGGACCGCATGGTCGTCAGCAGCCGTCTTGGCCGTCTTGGCGTCAGCACCATCACAGGGCGGCCCCGGATTCCTCCGGGGCCGCCCTGTCGGTAAGCGTCGTACAGCCTAGCCGTAGGAGATGCGGGGGTCAACCAGCCCGTACAGCAGGTCGGCCACCAGGTTGCCAATGACCACCAGGATGCCCCCGATGAGCACGGCCGCCATGACGATGGGGTAGTCCCGCTTGATGGCGGCGTTGAAGGTCAAGAGCCCCATTCCCGGGATGTTGAAAATCTCCTCGACCACCAGTGCGCCACCGAAGATCGTCGGGAAGAAGTAGCCCAAGAGCGTGATGAGCGGCAGCACGGAGTTGCGCCACGCGTGCTTGAACAGCACGCGGGTTTCCGAGAGGCCCTTGGCCCGGGCGGTGCGGATGTAGTCCTGGACCAGGGTGTCCGTCATCGACGTGCGCATGTACCGCGCCCAGCCAGCCACGGTGCCAATGGTGAGCGACATCACCGGGAGCACCATGTGGTAGGCCCAGGTGCCCAGATTGCACACGGTGTTGGGGTCGCAGAGATTGCCGGTGGGGAACAGGGGAATGTCCACCGCAAACCACACCAGCAGCAGGATGGCGAGCCAGAAACCGGGCATCGAATACAGGAAGTAGTTGATGCTCGTGGTGCCGTGGTCGAACCAGCCGTTCTTGAAGTACGCCTGGACGCTGCCCAGCACGACCGCGATGCCGTGCGCCAGCACGTAGCTGATGCCCACGATCGCCAGGGTGACCGGCAGCGCCTGCTCAATCAGGACCGTGACCGGCTGCAGGTAGAAGTATGAGATGCCCAGGTTCAGGTGCAGGAGCTGCCAGGCCCAGATGCCGTACTGGTCCCAGAGCGGGAGGTTCAGGCCGAGCGAGCGGTCGACGGCGGCGACGCGGGCCGGCGTGGCTTTCGGCCCCAGCATGGCATAGGCCGGTCCCCCGGGGGTGATGTGGACCAGCATGAAGCTCACGATGGTCAGCCCAATCACGGTCGGGATGGCCTGAATGAAACGTTGGAGAATATAGCGGCCCATCGGCCTCACTCCTTTCGCGTGATCAGTTGCCCAAAAGTCGAGGGTCAAACGCCTGCCGGACGGCATCGCCCAGGAAGTTGACGCCCAACTCGATAAACACGATGCAAAGCCCCGGGGGATAAATGACCCACCAGGCTCCCTGGAACATGGACTGCATGGCCGTGGACAGCTGCGCCCCCCAGTTGGGCTGCGGCGGTGGGAGGCCTAGACCCAGGAAGCTCAGGGTGGCGATGCCCAGAATGGCGCCCGCCACCTGGAACGTGGTCGTCACCAGCACGACGCCCATCACGTTCGGCAGCAGGTGGCGCAGCATGATGCGCCACGTGCCGGCGCCCATGCTGCGGGCCGCCTCGACGTAGTCGCGGGTGCGGACACTCAAGGCCTCGGAGCGGACCAGACGAGTGACGCCGAACCAGGCGGTTCCGGCAAAGATGGCGGTCAGCAGCACCGCATTGGGCGTGAACATCGAGTCCAGGAGGAGCAGCAGGAACAGGCCCGGGATGGCCAGCAGCACATCGATGATGCGCATCATGACCACATCGGTGAAGCCTCCGGCCAGGGCACTCGCCAAGCCGTAGATCGTGCCAAACACCATGGACAGCAGGGCGGCGATGAAGCCGATGATAAGCGTCAGCTGGCCCCCCAGCATCAGGCGGGCCAGCTCATCGCGGCCCAGCGTGTTGGTGCCCAGGGGAAATCGCGCCGACGGCGGCTGCAAAATGTGCGTCAGATGCGGGGTGTAGGCACTGGTGTGGTACACCAGCGGGCCCACAAAAGAGAACAGCACCATGAAGGCGGTCAGCACGAGCCCGATCCAGGCCAGTGGGCTCGACCAAAAAATTTGCCACTGGCGGTTGCCGTGGGGGCCAACGTCGGGACCCAGCTGGGGTTCTGTTACGTTGGCGGTGAGTTCAGTGGGGGGCAGGGCCATGGCATGTCGCCTCCTCTCGTTTCGTGTCCGAATCTCGCGAGCACGGGGCCACGCGTCAAAAACTTTGGGAGAGGCTGGTGGGGCGAACCCCACCGGCCTCTCGGAACCGAGTCAGAAACCGAGGCCGGGCACTAGTCGGTCCAGTGGTTGTACCACTCGGCCGTGGTCACCGGGTTGTACGCGGACACCAAGCCCTTCAAGGTCTTGTTCCGCACGATGAACCCGTAGTCCTCCGGGGCGAAGATGACCGGCAGCTGCTGGGCCGCAATCACCTGGTACGCGTCCAGGTTCTTGAGCGTCTGCGCCGGACTCGACACCGCGTACGTCTTGTTGATGGCCGCGGTCAGCGTCGGGTCGTTCAAGCCACCGTAGTTGGCTGCCGAGCCCGGCTTGAACAAGCCACCGCCGGTCGGGTAGTAGTCGGGCTCGTAGCACCAGCCGCCGCCCCACCAGATGAGGGCCCACTTGGACACCTGCGGCGCCGTCTGCGTAGCGTCGGCGATGGCCTGGTTGAAGGGCACCGTCTGAATCGTGGCGTCGATGCCCTCTTGGGCCCAGTCCTGCTTCATCAGCTGGGCTTCGTTGGTGATCGTGGTGGAGCCACTCACGATCTGGAACGGGAACGCCAGCGTCTGGGTGGTGCCATTCTTGGTGCGGGACATCACGCCCGAGCTGTTGAGGCTCCAGCCGTGCTGTTCCAACAGCTTCTTGCCCGCCGCCGGGTTGTAGCCGTAGTTCTTGGTGGCCGGGTCGTAGTACACGTTTTTCGGCGTCGCGGGAATCACCCCGTGGATCACCGAACCCGAGCCGTTCTGCAGGTCCTGGATCATGGCCGTTTGGTCAACGCCCATCTGGAGGGCCTGGCGGAAGTACAGCTTGTTGAACATCCCGCCGATGCCCGCGGCCTGGGTGCTGAAGTTGGGCTGCATGTAGTTGAAGCACCACGACGGCACGCCCGACTGGACCGTGTAGTACGGCGCCAGCTGCGCGCGGTCCTTGTAGAACGAGTTGGGCAGGCCCGCCTCGGGGAACTGGTGCCGCCGCATGGCCGCGAACTGCGCCGCGGGCGAGGTGAAGTACTCAAACGTGATGCTGGTGATCGTGGCCTTGGTGGGCCCCGTGTAGTTCTTGTTGGCTACGAGCTTCCAGTACGAGTTGTTCTTGAAGCCCCCGAACTTGTAGGGGCCGTCCACGACGTTGAACAGCGCGTTGTACGGCGAGTTGCCGTACTTCTGAATGAACTTCAGCTCGCTGGACATGTTGCTGGAATGGTTCCACACCTGGGGAATCGGAATCAGCTGGGCCAATGCGTTGTGCTCGAACCAGGTGGGGTTCACCGGTGCCTTCGTCTTGACCACGAACGTGTACTTGCCGGTCGCGGTGCCGCTCTGGATGTCCTGCGGCACGCCGCCGATGCCCGCGCCGCACTGGGTCCACACCGCGTTGCTCTGGCTGGAGGCCATCAGGATGTTGTACCCCAGCGCCACGTCCTGGGCCGTGATGGGCTGGCCGTTGGACCACTTCCACTTGGGGTTCAGGGTAATGGTGTACGTCTGGCCGTTGTTGCTGACCGCGATGCCGCTGGCGATGGACCGGCCGTAGTCGATCCCGTCAGTTTTCGAAATGAACAGCAGCGGCCGATACATCATGCCGTTGGTGTCCCCGTTGATCGTGCTGCACACCGACGCGGGGCTGATGGGAAACCACCAGTTGGGTTCGCCCTGCACCGCACCGGGCAGCGTAATGGACGTGACGCTGGCCGTGGGCGGCTGCGCCACGGACGAGCCGCATCCGGCTGCCACCAGCGAAACCGACGCCAGCGCCGCTCCCATCCATCCGACTGAACGGAATTTCATAATGTCCTCGACTCCTCCTTGAACGGTGATGCGGTCGTTAGACCGTGAACTGGGACCTCAGTCGTCATCGGACGTGCTCCACCCGCATGAGGGGTGCCAGGTCCGGCACGGCACTCGCTACTCGCCGACACTACCGCCGAAACGACCCTGGAGCCGACACCGGTCCGTCGTCACCGCCCATCCAGCGGTCCAATGACCGTGAGACCCAAGGTCCCTGTGCCGTCGCTCCCGGCGGCCACATCCTCCCGCGTCATGACACCGGGCCTAATCATTCGCCACCAGTGCCGAAATTCCTGCAGGCCATCTTCAGGAGGGCGCCGCCGCCCTTCTGCGCCCGCCAGGATTCTTAATAGTAAGAATCACGATTACATTACGTCGCTAAGCAACCGGGTGTCAATGCGGTGCGAGCGCGCCGACCGCAAATTCACACCCAGAGCCAGATCGGGCGGCGGCTATTGCCGATTTCCGCCCGCGTGCGCTATACTCGGTCCTGACATCGGGCTGTGGCGCAGTAGGTAGCGCGCTACCTTGGGGTGGTAGAGGTCGTGGGTTCGAATCCCGCCAGTCCGACCAGTTGGTGCTTGCAGATGCTGGTCCCCGGAGCTCCCGACGCGTCGGGAGCTTTTTGCTGTCTGCGGACACGCTACGGGGGTGAGTGGCCATGGACGCGCGCGGACAGGGCAGGGACAGGACCGGGCGGCGCGGCTCGGCACGGTGTGGCGCGACGGGGTGCGCCCCGACGGCCCCTGGGGTGGACAGACTGGGGCGAGGTGGCACGCCGTCACCCTCACGGTGTGGACGGGTGCCGCCGCGGGCCAGGCGGCCACCGTGTGGTGGCGCTCGGGGCGCGTGGAGTCTTGGCGCCCCGCGGGGTATCGCTGGGCGGCCCCCCCTGCTCCGGTGCCGCCCGTGACCGCCGAAGGGCTGGCCGCGTCGTTGGTGCACGGGCTGCTCGACGAGCGCGATCGCTGCCTGGACGGATGGGATCGCCAGCAGGCCTGGCTCGAGACCCGCCTGGCCAGCAATCCTCCGGTGGCGGTGCGGGACGGGGCGCTCGCGCTGCGCCATCGCCTGTTGACGGCACGCCAGTGGCTCGAGACCGACCGCCGCGCGGCCCGCCGGTCGGGGCGGGGGGACGGGTCGGTCGGCCCCGTGGAGGTGGCCTGCCACGACCGGATCGCCGCCCAACATCTTCGGGTGGACAGCCTGCGGGAGCTGGCGGCGGGTGTGCTGGACGCGTATTTTTCCGGGGTGAGTGCCCGGCTGAACGAAATTGTGAAGACGCTCACGGTGGTGACCACCGTCATGCTGCCGGCGTCTTTGGTCGCGGCCCTCTACGGTATGAACTTTCGCCATCTGCCCGGCGCCGGCTCGCCGTACGGGTTTTGGGTGGTGGTGGGCGTGGTGGGTGCGCTGGCGGTCAGTCTGCTCGCGGTGTTCCACCGCCGGCACTGGATTTAGTGGGGCGCGCCGGTCCGGCGTATGATGAAGCGGAGCGTGGCGTGGCCGCGCCCGCAGACTGCCGGCAGGGAGCGATGAGCATGGAGAACCCAGAAACCCGGGAGGGCCTCACCCCCGGATGGCCTTACCCCGATTGGTTGGACCGGTTTGCCGCCACGATGAACCCCGGCTTGGCCCGGGTGTTCCGATTCATGGGTCTCGATGAAGTGGAGGCGACCGGTGCCGGGGCCGAACTGGTCGACGCGGCCGGGCGGCGCTTTTTGGACTGCTCGGGTGGATACGGGGTGTTTCTGCATGGGTATCGGCACCCACGACTGGTGGAGGCGGCTCGCCGCCAGCTGGATCACCTGGCCATGTCGTCCCGCGTGCTGCTGAATCCGCGCACCATCGAGCTGGCGGAACTGCTGGCCGAGGTGACCCCGGGCGACCTCACCTACAGTTTCTTTACCAACAGCGGCACGGAGGCGGTCGAGGCGGCCCTGAAGTTTGCCCGCGCCGCCACCGGACGCACGCGGCTCATCAGCACCTGGGGGGCGTTTCACGGCAAGTCCATGGGAGCATTGGCGGTATCCGGCCGCGCCCTGTATCAGGAGCCCTTTCGTCCCCTGATTGGCGACGTCACCCACGTCGCCTACGGCTCGCTGGATGCCTTGGAACAGGAGCTGGGTGATGACGTCGCCGCGGTGATTTTGGAACCGATTCAAGGCGAGGGGGGCGTCATCGTGCCGCCCGACGGCTACCTGGCGGGCGCCCGGCGCCTCACCGAGGCGTGTGGCGCGCTGCTCATCGCCGACGAGGTCCAGACCGGGCTGGGCCGCACCGGCGATTTGTTTGCCGTGAACCACGAAGGCGTGGTGCCCGACCTGCTGTGCCTGTCAAAGTCGCTGTCGGGCGGCATTGTGCCGGTGGGCGCCGTCGTGGGCCGTCCGGGCGTGTGGGAATTTTTCAATGAGGCTCCGCTTATCCACACGTCTACGTTTGGAGGGAACCCGCTCGCCACGGCGGTGGCGGCCGAGGCCATCCGCGTGGTCCTGGACGAAGACTTGGTGGGCGCCGCCCGCCGACAGGGCGCGTGGCTGTTGCCCGCGCTCCAGGACGTGGCACGCGACTACCCGACGGTGCTGAGTACCGTCCGCGGCCGCGGCCTCATGATTGGGATGGAGACGGCCTCGACGGGCGTGGGCGGAGCGCTGATGAGTGAGCTGTTCCACCGCGGCGTGGTGGCGGTCTATACGTACAACAACGAGCGCGTCCTGCGCCTGCTGCCCCCGCTCGTGATTCGGCGGGACCAGCTGGAACTGGTGGTGGACCGACTGCGGGAGGCGGCCGCGGCGGTGGCGGCCATGCATCTGGAAGAGGTGCCCGATGCCGCGCGTTAGCGTGGAGACCCTGGTCCACGCGGACTCAGGCCGTGTGTACGCCGCGCTCTGCGACATGGAGCGCTTTCCCGACGTGATGGCCGACGTGCAGTCGGTGGTGGTGCTGGAGCGGGGGGAGGGCTACACCGTCACGGCGTGGACGGCGAAGCTCCGAGGCGTCACCTTTCGGTGGACGGAGCGGGACCAGTTTCTCCCGGGCCGCATCCTATACCAGCAGGTAGCCGGCGACTTGAAGAAGTTCGAGGGAGAGTGGCGCCTGGAAGACGTGGCGCCGGGGGTGGTGCGCGTCGTGCTGGTGACCGAGTTCGAATTCGGCGTGCCGATGCTGGCGGCGCTGTTGAACCCCGTGGGCGCCGTCATCCTGCGCGACAACGCACGTGCGATGCTGGCTGCGCTCGGCGCGCTGGTGGACGCGCCCCCGGCGGAGAGGCCGTGACGACGCCCCGCGACAGCCCCCGGCAGGCCGCCGGCGCGGTGGCGGCGGGCCGCATTCGGCTGGGGTTCCTGGTGGGGCCCGAGCCGGAACTGGAGCCCATCCTGGCCGGGGTGCTGCGGTACCTCGAAGCGGACTGGTTCGCGGTGGATGTGCTGGCGGCCCGGGAACCGCCGGCGGAATGGGCGCGGTGGGCCGGCCAGGGCCACTGGACGCGGGTCCCGTGGCGGGTGGGATGGCAGGGGGTAGCACGAGTCCGCGCCCATGCGGTCCCTTGGGCGGCTGGCCAAGACGTGTGTGCGGTGTGGGGATTCTCGGCTCTCGCGGCCGCCCCGCGCCATCCGGTGCTGGTGTATGCCCGCACGGCGCCGCCCACGCGCGGAGAGGCGGTACTGGCCCGCCGCGCCGCGGCGATGGTGGATGTGGGCTCACGGGACGCCGAACGCGGCACGGCGGACGCGCGTGCCACGCGCGTCACCCTGGGGGCGGGTCCGGCCTCGGCGCTCCCGAGCCCCGGGCCCGGGGGCTCGCGGATCTTGTTGTGGGCAGGGGCCGGCGCGGCGCCGGCCCTGGTAGCCACGTCCCGCACCGTGGCGGCGGACCTGGCCCTGCCCCTGGAGTTGGTAGACGATGCGCGGCCGGCGGCGTGGGCGGGCGCACGGGTGGCCATCCTGCCCCTGGCCGAGGGCTCCGCCGCGGCCTCCCTGCTCGATGTGGCGATGTGGTCCGGGGGGGCGGTGCTGGCGACGCAGATACCGGGCATCGTGGGACGCGTGCGCTGCCCGGTCGAAGCCCTGGTAGTGGATGGGACCGACCCGGGCGCGTGGCGGGAGGCTGTCGGCGTCCTGCTGGAGGACGACGACTGGCAGCGAACCTTGTCGAGGGGCGCGGACCGCTGGCGCCGCCTGGCCGGCCCGGAAGGTCAGGTGCGCATCTTGCAGGGCGTGTACGCGGGGGCGCTGGCGGTGCGCACGGGTCGATGCCCGCTGTGCCCGCCGACCCCGGCGGCCGATATGCCCCGGTGAACCCACGGATGATGGTGGGTGGGAGAGAAAACCCGATTGTCGCCGTCCTAGACGGAGGTTTTTGAAGCCTGCGGGGCCGTGGTCGGACGCCAGTCGCGATTACCTTGATATTTTGTTGACAGTCCGGAACCGTTTGGTAGAATGAGCATGGCCGTCGGGCCGGTGACGCGCACGCACTGGCGACACGACGCCATTTCCTATGAAACGGGGCAAAAGGGGGTTGGTAATGCGATGAACGCGTTGGGACGGCACATCCTGGCGGAAGTCCACGGCTGCGAGGCGCGGATCTTGAACGATATCGCCATGGTGGAGGACATCATGGTGAAAGCGGCCCTGCAGGCTGGCGCGGAGGTTCGCGAGGTGGCCTTTCACAAGTTCAGCCCGCAGGGGGTGAGCGGTGTGGTGGTGATCTCGGAGTCGCATTTGGCCATCCATACCTGGCCCGAGCACGGGTACGCCGCCGTCGACGTGTTTACGTGCGGAGACAGCGTGGACCCCTGGCAGGCCTGCCGGTTCATTGTCGAGCGGTTTGGGGCCGAGCACTTCACCGCGTCGGAAACCTTGCGCGGCGTGCTGGTGGGCAAAGACGCCGAACGCGCGGCCGTCTGAATGCCCGGCTGGTCCACCCCGCATCTTAGTCAACCCCAGGTGAAAGAAGGATGTTCGTGTCGCGTACATTTGTGATGGTCAAGCCCGACGGGGTGCGTCGCGGCTTGGTAGGGCGCATCGTCGCGCGGCTCGAGGCCAAGGGCTTGGCGCTCACCGCCCTGAAGCTGGTGGCGGTGTCGCCGGCGATGGCGGCGCAGCATTATGAGGAACACCGCGACAAGCCGTTCTACCCGGAGCTGGTGCAGTTCATCACCGCGGGCCCTGCCGTGGCCATGGTGTGGGAGGGTCGTGAGGCGGTCGCGGTCGTGCGCGGGCTGATGGGCGTGACGGATCCCGCCAAGGCGGCGCCGGGCACGATTCGCGGCGACTGGGCGCTCTCTATCACCGAGAACTTGGTGCACGGAGCGGATGGTGAGGCCTCGGCGGACCGCGAAATGCGCATTTATTTTTCGGATGCGGAGCTTTCAGCCGGCACCCCGCGGCGCCCCCGCGACTGAATGATGGGGTTTTCGCCGTGGACCTGGCTGGCTCTGGCGGCGGGGGCAACGACCGCCTATGGGTTTTTGGTGGAGCCCTTTTGGATCCGACTCGTGGACTACACGGTGTGGCACCCCGACTGGCCGGCCGACGTGGCCGGCTTTGCCATTGTCCAGCTGTCTGACCTGCACGGCCGCGTGCAGGTCTTTGGACGTGCCGACGTTCAGCGGTGGCTGGCGGAGGCGGACCTCATCGCCATCACGGGCGATCTTTATTCCCCGACGCGTCCGCGGGCGCGGCTGGTGGCGTGGCTCGAGCGGCTGCCCGCCGATCGCACCCGCTTTGTGTCGGGCAATCACGACTACCGTCGGCGGGTCCTGGACCTTGCGCCCTGGGACCCGCCGGACGAGGTACGGCTCGACAACCGCGTGGAATGTTACACGAGCCCGAAGGGGCGGCGGATTTGGCTGGCGGGGGTCCCTGATTTGGGTCGCGGACGCCCGACGTGGCCGTCTGTGCCGATGGGGGGGGCCGCCGTCCTCCTGAGTCACCGACCCGACGCGATCCTCGCGTCGGGCGCCGACCCCTGCCAGCTGCTGCTGGCGGGACACACCCATGGGGGTCAGGTGGCTCTGCCAGGCTTGGGACCGATCCTTCGCCACAGCCGGCTTCCGCGGGGGAAGACAGCCGGCCGGGTGCCGTGGCCTGACGGCCGCACGCTGGTGGTGTCCCGTGGGCTGGGCACTTCGGAGCTTCCGGTGCGCTTTTGGGCGCGGCCCGAGGTGGTGCGTGTGGTGTTGGCGCCGCCAGCGCGCTCGGACCCACCGGCGCCTCCGAACGGATAGACTGTACCGCACGACCACCGATGCGGCGGGCTTGGCGCCAGCGGCGGCAGAAACAGCACAAAGTGGGGGGATGGGGTGTCTATGCCAGCAACGGACCCGGCGCCGGTCGGCCTCATTGGCGGTACCGGCATCTACGACCCCGGACGGCTGACAGGATTTGTGCCGACGGCCAGCAAGGTGGTGGACACCCCCTATGGGGCCGTGCCGCTGAGCGGCGGGGAGCTGGGCGGCCGCCCGCTCTGGTTCTTGAATCGCCATGGGCCGGGGCACCGCATCCCCCCCCACCGCGTCAACTACCGGGCCAATCTGTGGGCGTTGTGGCAGGAGGGGGTGCGCGCCGTGCTGGCCACGGCCGCCGTCGGCTCGCTCGAGTCGGCCCTGGCGCCCGGGACGCTGGTGTTGGTGGATCAGTTTTTGGACTTCACGGGACCGCGGGCCCGCACGTTTTTCGACGGGGCCGGCGCTCCGGTGCCCGGCGTGCGCCACACCGACATGACGGCGCCGTACTGCGCCGGGTGGCGGAGCGTGCTGATGGCCGCGGCCGACGCCGACGGCATCAAGCTGGCCCCGTCGGGCACGTATGTGTGCACCGAGGGGCCGCGGTTCGAAACGGCCGCGGAAATTCGGGCGTTTCACCGACTGGGGGGCACGGTGGTCGGTATGACGGGCGTGCCCGAAGTGGTGCTGGCCCGCGAGCTGGGCCTGTGCTATGCGACCGTGTGCCTGGTGACCAACTTGGGGGCGGGGCTGGCGTCCGGGCCGTTGACGCACGAGGACGTGACGACGGTGGTGGCGACCCAGCAGGCGGAGATGACGCGCCTGTTGTCCCACGCCCTGCCCGATGGGGGACGGGCGGAGTGCTTCTGCCCGGCGGCTCCGGACAATTTGATGGGAGGCGGTGGCACGTGACGACGACAAGCGATTCCTATGAGTCCGATGTGTCGTGGGGGCGTCGCAAACTGGAGTGGGCTCGGGCCTACATGCCCGTGCTGGCCGGCATTCGCGAACGGTTTGTGCGCGAGCGGCCCCTCGCGGGGCAGCGAATCGCCATGTCGCTGCACCTGGAAGCCAAGACGGCCATGCTGGCCTGGCTGCTGGCCGATGGCGGCGCGGAGGTGGCCATCACCAGCTCCAATCCCCTGTCGGCGCAGGATGACGTGGCGGCCGCGCTGGCGGAAACGGGGGTCAGCGTGCATGCGCGCCGCGGCTTGTCGGACGATGAATACGACCGGCTGCACCATCGCGTGCTGGACCTTGAGCCGACCTTGATCGTGGACGACGGCAGCGAGCTGGTGTCGCGGCTGGTGGGGGACCGCCGGTCCCTGGCCGCCGGGGTTCGCGGCGGCACCGAAGAAACCACCACGGGCGTCACGCGCCTTCGGGCGCTGGCCACGGCGGGGGCCCTGCCGTTTCCCATGGTGGCCGTGAACGACGCGGCCATGAAGCATCTCTTTGACAACCGCTACGGCACCGGCCAGTCCACCTGGGACGCCATCCTGCGTCACACCAACCTCACGGTGGCCGGCGCCACCGTTGTGGTGGCCGGCTACGGCTGGTGCGGGCGCGGCGTGGCGGAGCGCGCCCGCGGTTTGGGTGCCCGCGTTATCGTGACGGAGGTGAACGCGGTCCGGGCCAACGAGGCGCTGATGGATGGGCACCGCGTAATGCCCATGATCGACGCGGCGCGCGAGGCCCAGTTTGTCGTGACCTGCACGGGCTGCCGCGACGTGGTGCGCCCCGAGCACCTGGCCGCCATGCGCGACGGCGTGGTGCTGGCCAATGCCGGCCACTTTGACGTGGAGGTGGACGTCGAGTGGCTGAGACAGACCGCAGTCGCCGCCGAGCCCGGCCGCGATGCGGACGTCATGCGCTATCGCCTGGCGGACGGCCGGCAGCGCGTGGTGATTGCCGATGGTCGACTGGTGAATTTGGCGGGCGGCGACGGGCACCCTGTGGAAATCATGGACCTCACCTTCGGCCTGCAGGCCCTGACGCTGGAGCGGCTGGCCACCGAGACCCGCCCCGCGGGCCTGTACGCGGTGGACCCCGAGGTGGACCGCGCCGTGGCGGAGGCGCGCCTTCGGGCCGCGGCCGTCCAGATTGACGCACTCACGGCGGACCAGGCCGCCTACCTGGCCGCGTTTTCGTGGAACCCCGCGTGATGCCCGAGGTGAATCGCGCTGCGGCCACGAGCGTCGTGGCCAGCCATGTGGTGACGGGCGACGAGGCCGGCACGGTGTGGACCCCCGGGGAAGTGGTGTGGGCCGATGGCGTCATCCAGTACGTGGGCCCGCCCGCACGCGGACCGGTCGGCCGCCGCATCGAGATGGGCGAAGGGGTGGTGTTTCCCGGGTTCGTCAACGGCCACGGCCACGCGGCGATGTCCCTCCTGCGCGGATTTGCCGACGACTCCCGGCTCATGCCCTGGCTCACGGAGCACATCTGGCCCATCGAGAACCGGCTGACGCCCGAGGACGTGGAGGTGGGCACGCTGTTGGCGGCCGCCGAAATGCTGCATGCCGGGGTGGTGGGATTCGCCGACATGTATTACTTTCCTGGGGCGGTGGTGCGCGCGGCGGAAACATCCGGGCTGCGGGCCATGGTGGGACGCGGCCTGGCGGGCGGGGCGGGCGCGCAGGCGGCTGTGGAGGAGGCGGTGGCACTGGCCGCCGAGCTGGCCGGCCGCGGTGGCCGGGTGGCGGGGTGGCTGGCGCCCCATGCGCCCTACACCGTGGAGCCGCCGCTGGCGGCCATGATTGCCGAGGCGGCACAAAGGCATGGCCTCGCCATTCACATCCACTTGGCGGAGAGTGAGGAAGAGGGGCAGCAGGTGCGCGACCGCGCCGGCGTTTCGCCCATCGGGTGGGCGGATGAGGTGGGCCTCTTGACGGGGCGGACCGTCGTGGCGCATGGGGTGTACCTCACGGAGCCGGACATCGCACGGCTGGCCCGGTCCGGCGCGGCGGTGATCCACTGCCCCACGTCCAATCTCAAGCTGGGTAATGGGGTGGCGCCGGTCATCGCGCTGGAGCGGGCGGGCGTCACGGTGGGCCTCGGCACCGATGGTCCAGCCAGCACAAACCGCCTGGATCCTTTCCAGGAGATGCGGCTGGCGGCGTGGCTGCAGAAGTCGGCCACGGGCGACCCGGCCGCCTTTTCGGCGCGCGACGCGCTGCGGCTGGCGACGCGGGGCAGCGCGCGTGCGCTGGGCTGGGACAGCGGCGTGCTGGCGGTAGGCCACTGGGCCGATTTGGCGGTGGCAAGCTGGTGGGCGCCCCACGTGGTCCCTCATGCCGATCCGCTGTCGACGCTGGTTTACGCGACCACGCCGGGCGACGTGCGCTATACGGTGGTCGGCGGGCAGGTGGTGGTGGACGACGGGGTCATCACCACGTTTGACGAAGGCGCGGTCCTCAGGGAAAGCATGAACCGCGCCCGAGCGCTGACCCCATCATGAGCGCGCCCGGGGAACGGGAAAACCGCTGTTGGGTGTGCGGTCCGGACCATCCCGAGGGGCTCCACGTCGTGTGGCACCTGGGCCGCCCCGTGACCGCGCAGCTGGTGGTGCCCGCGCGGTACCAGGGATTCACGGGCGTGGCGCACGGAGGGACGATTGCCGCCATCCTGGACGACGCCATGTGGCACGCTGTGTGGCAGGAGACCGAGGGGGATGCGGCCACCGTGGAGCTCACGGTCAGGTATCGGCACCCGGTGATGGTGGGCGTCCCGATGGTGGTCGAGGGGTGGGCTTGGCGGTCGGCACACCGGGTGGTGGCGGCGCGGGCGACGCTCGCGCAGGTCGACGGCCCGGTGATGGCCGAAGCCCGCGGACGATTCTTGCCCGGCGCGTCGGTGCACCGCGCGATTCGGCCCGAGACCCCATGAGCCGAGAGCCGTTGTGGCATGAAGTCAGCATGGTGCTGCACGTGCACTCGCGCTACTCCGACGGGCGCGGGACCGTCGCGGACATCATGGCGGCGGCTCGGGCCGCTGACGTGGACGTGCTGTGGCTGACGGACCATGACACGGAAGCCGCTCGGCATGACCCCGGCGAAGGGTACTGGGGAGGCGCGCTTCTGCTGGTGGGCCTCGAGGTGACGCCGCCACAAAATCATTATTTGGCACTGGGCGGCACGGGCGTGCCCAACCGGCACCGACCGTTTGCCCAGTTTACGGCCGAGGCGGCGGCCCAGGGGCATCTCGGGTTCGTCGCCCACCCGGACGATCCCGGCAACCCCGTGCTGAAGCTTCCCTCCTACCGATGGGCGGACCGCGAGGGGGACGCGTACACGGGGCTGGAAATTTGGAACCATTTGTCCCAGTGGATGCGGAGTGTGCAGGGAGTCGGGTCCGGCATCGGGGCGCTGCGCCACCCGTTCCGCGGCAGCGAGCGCCCCACGGCGGCGACGCTGGCGCTGTGGGACCGACTGGGCCAGCGCCGTCGGGTGGTGGGGGTGGCGGGCGTCGATGCGCATGCGGTGGTGCTGGGTCGACCACCCCTAGGCGTCGTGGTGTTTCCCTACCGGGTGTCGTTCAACACCGTGCGCACGCATGCGCTCACGTCGGCGCCCCTGTCTCGGGGGGCCGACTGGCGGGCCGATCGGGCGCAGGTGCTGGACGCCCTCGCCGCGGGCCGCGTGCAGTGCGTGAGTGGGCAGGGTGGCGGATTCCCCAAGGGGTTTCGGTTTTGGGCCAGCCGGGGCGAGCGGGTCTGGGCCATGGGAGAGGAGGCGCCGTGGCAGCCGGGCATCACCCTGACGGTGGAAAGTCCGTGCCCGGTGCAGCTGGTGGTGCTGCGCGACGGGGTGGTCGCGGCGCGGCATGAAGGCGTCGCCTGGGCCGGGGTCGCCGAGACCCCCGGGGTTTGGCGCGTGGAGGCCGCCCGGCCGAGCGGGCGGCGCTGGGTGCCCTTTGTGGTGACCAATCCGGTGTACCTCCGCGCCCCGAGCCAGCCTCCCGCGACCCTGCGGCTATAAGCGGCCGCCCGCCGCTTCGATCACGTGAGCGGCCCGCGGACGGTCCGCGCTGGGGACCACCGCCGTGAGGAGCGTGCCGCCGCCCAGGGGCCACGCCAATGGATCCTCCCAGGCGGCGGCCGTTGTCCACTTGTCGTCCAGCGCCCCCAGCTGATATCCGTACCGCCCCCATTCCACCAGGGGTGCCCCTGCCGGTTCGGCGTGGGCGGACGGCCCGTCCGCCAGCTGGACAATGTCAAATCCCGCGGCGCGCAGCGCGTCCGCCGCGCGCTGGGCCTGCTCGGGCCCCTCGAAGCTGGCCAGCAGGGTCACTTCACGCCCGCTGTGGGCCGCCGGCCTCGAGGTCAGGGGGCGTTGTCGATCGTCTGTGCCGTACATGTGCGCCTCGCTTTCGTGATGACCGCGGTGTTCTGACCCGGGCGTTCCCCTGCCCGTATCGTGCCCCAACGACCCGGCGCCATGCCGCACGGTACAATTGGCAGGAGGACGGCACGCGGATGGCCGATCACAGTGGGGACAGGGGCGTCGATCGTGAAACCGAGGCAAGAGGACCGGCACCCCGACAACCGTGGGGCCTGGGCACCGTCCCAGGGAGTTTGGGCGCCGCTGACGGTGGACGCATGGGATCCGGCGGACTGGAACCTGCCCCCGCCTGCGGCGCTGCTGGCGCGTCCGCTGGTGATTCTGGATTTGGAGACCACCGGGCTGGACCCGATGCGCGACGAAATCATTCAGGTGGCGGCGCTGCGGATCGATCCGGGTGCGCCCGCGCCGGTGCTGCCGATGGCGTCCAGTCTGGTGCGACCGCGGGCATCCATCCCCACGGAGGTCCTGCGGCTGACGCGGCTCGATCCCGGCGCCGTGGCGGCGGCCCCCCCGTGGAGCCTGGTGGGTCCTGCTCTCCAGGCGTTTGTGGGGGACACGCCGGTCGCGGGCCACAACGTGGCCTTTGACCTAAATTTTTTGGCCGAAGCCGGGCTGCGTCTGGTGAGCGGCCTGGACACGTGGGATTGGGCACGGATCGCGTTTCCGACGCGCGCCAACTACAAGCTGGCAGAGTTCGCCCTGGAACTGGCGGTCCCCGGCACGTCCCACGACGCCCGGACCGACGTGGCCGCCTGCTACCACGTGATGGCCGCGGTTCATCGCCGCCTGGGCCAGCTGGGGCCGGCCACCACCGGGCTGCTGAAGCGCACCGTGGGCCGCGAGGCCGACTGGTGGACTTGGGACGCGGCCCCGGCGGGTGGCGAGGCGGCGCTGTTTCGTCCGGTGCCGGAACCGCCCGCGGTGCCGTTGGATCGGCACGGCGTGGAGATGGGGCCGATCCGTGACTGCTTCCGGCCTGGGGGACCGCTGGCCACCCTGCACCCGGGTTGGCAGTCCCGGCCGGGCCAGGTGGCGATGGCGGATGCCGTCGAACTGACGCTGGCGGACGCGGGCACGCTGGTGGCGGAAGCCGGCACGGGGGTGGGCAAGAGCCTGGCATACCTCCTGCCCGCCGTACGGCAGGCCGCGTGGGACGGGAGCCGCGTGGTCGTGGCCACGCACACCGTGGCCCTGCAGGATCAGCTGTGGCAGAAAGACCTGCCGGAGGCGCTCCGGGCTTTGGGGCTGGAAGACGTGCCGCGTGCGCTGCTCAAGGGCCGGGCACGCTACGCCTGCCTGCTGAAGGCCGAAGAAGAGACCGGAGGGGTGGACATCGCGTGGAACTGGGAGCAGCGCGTGGCGGCCGCCTCGTTGATCACGTGGCTGGTCGACACCGAGTCGGGGGAGCGTGACGAATGGGTCGGGGGCCGCCTGCCCGGCGCGCAGGAGGTGTGGGAGGCGGTGGCGGCCGACCCCGACGCGTGCCTGGGCGCCCGCTGTCGGTTTGCGGGCTCCTGCTACATGCGCAAGAGCCGGCGCCTGGCCGAGGGCGCGAACCTGGTGGTGACCAACCACGCGCTGCTGCTGGCTCACGCGGCGCAGGGCGGTGTGCTGCCCGAGTTTCAGCACCTCGTGGTCGACGAGGCGCACCACCTGCCGGAGGTGGCTGACCAAGCGCTGGGCCTTCGGGTGGACTTGGTGCGGGCGGCCCGCCTCCTGGCGGACTGGGCGAAGCCCACGGGCCTGTTGGGGAAAAGCCATGAGCTGCTGGGGGCTCGTGCGGACCGCGTGCGGGCGTCGCTGCACGCCAACGGTGCGCTGTTGAACCAGACGGCCACAGCTCTGGTGGACGTCGGGCGGCGGTGGAAGGGAGACGCGCCGGCAGTCGCTGGCGGGACTTCCTGGGTGGAATCCCTGCGCGTGGTACCCGCAGTGGCCGATGCGCTGGAGGAGAGCGGGGCGGCCGCGCTGCTTCGCGAGGCGGCCGACAGCTTGGCCATGGCCGCGCGGCAGCTGGCCGATGCGGTGGCCGGGGCCGAAGCCGACGATCCCGGCTCCGACCGCCGTGCGGTGCGCTGGCTGCAGTTGGGGCGGATGGAGCGCGTGGTGCAAGAACTGGCCGTGGGACTGCAGGCGTTCAGCGAGCGGGCCGATGACTGGGTGGACTGGTGGGAGTGGAATGCGGCGGCTACGCAGGTGGCCATTCGGCGCGCTCCCCTCAATCCCGGCAGCCAGTTGGATGAGAAGCTCTGGCGTGCCGTGCCGGGGGGCACCGTGCTCACGTCGGCCACGCTAACCACCGAGGGGCGCTTCGACTATCTCGGGGGTCAGTTGGGTTTGGCGCCCGACGCGCAGGTCACGCCCTATCCGTCGCCGTTTGCCACCCACGACCAGTCGCTGCTGGCCATTCCCTGGGACTTTCCCCTGCCCAATGACGCGGAGCATCTCCGGCGGGTCGGGGACTTTGTGCAGGCGCTGGCCCTGCGCCTGCAAGGCCGGCTGATGGTCCTGGTGACCAGCCGGGCGGCGGTCCGCGCGCTGGCGGATCACCTGGACGTCCCGCTGGCCGCCGCGGGACTGGATCTGTTGGTCCAGGGACCCCACGGCAGCGCGCACCAGCTGGCGGCCCATTTGCGGGCCCATCCCGGCAGTGTGCTGCTGGGCACCAGCGGCCTGTGGGAAGGGGTCGATGTGCCCGGTCCCGCCCTGGCCGCGGTCGTCTTGGCGCGGCTGCCGTTTGGCTACCCGGGGGAACCGCTCGAGCAGGCGCGCGCCGAGGTGCTGGCGCAGCACGGGCGATCGGCCTTCACGGCGCGCTCGCTGCCGCAGGCGGTCCTCAAGTTTCGCCAGGGATTCGGACGCCTGCTGCGCACCGAGTCCGACCGCGGGGCGGTGGTGGTGCTGGACCCGCGCATTCTCCCCGTCGGGGCCGGGCCGCGCGGCCGGGGGACACGCTACGGCCGGGCATTTCTTCGATCACTCCCTGGCCCCCAGCTGGTCCTGGGTGACACACCCACCGTACTGGAGCAGGTGGCGGCGTTTGCCGGAGCGGGGAGCGGCGCCCCGGCCACGGGCGGCGCCAGCGCGGAGCCGCCTCCGGATGGAACGGGATGAGATGGCAGGCAGTGGGATGGAACGGGAGTGAATCGTGTGTTGGTTTTGGTCACGAACGATGACGGCATTGACGCCCCGGGCATTCGGGCGCTGGCGCATGCGGTCCGGGAACGCGGCGACGTGGTGGTGGTGGCGCCCGATGGGAATCGCAGCGCCAGTGGCCACGCCATCACCCTGACCCAGCGCATTTCGGTCTCGGCGCGCCAAGTGGAGCCAGGAATCCGCGGCTTTGCGGTGGGCGGCACCCCCGTGGACGCCGTCAAGCTGGCCTTAGAGCAGCTGCTGCCCGGTCCCCCGGACCTGGTGCTGTCCGGGGTCAACCATGGCTCCAATCTCGGCCGCGACGTATTTTACAGCGGCACCGTGTCGGCCGCCATGGAGGCGGCGTTCATGGGTACCCCCGCCGTGGCCGTGTCGCTCGCGGAGCGGGGCGGCGCGCACATGGCCGCGGCCGCCGCCTTTGTGGCCTGGTGGCTGGACCATGCCTATCGGCCCCTGCCCCCGGGGGTGTTTTACAACGTGAACCTGCCGCCGCTCGGCGCAGCGCCGCCGCCGGCGCTGCGCATCACACGGCTGGGTGAGCGTCACTATTTGAACGAATTTCAGCGGCAGCCGCCATCCGCCGGGCGCGAATGGTATATGTTGGCGGGTTCGGCAGACGAGACGCGGGAGGCGCCCGACACCGATGTGGTGGCGGTCGCCGCGGGCTTTGTCTCGGTGACGCCCCTGTCCATCGATTTAACGGCCCGCGACGCTCAGGCGGCGCTGGGCCCGGTGGACCATCTGCTGGTGCCGGCGGACGTGTTCCGCATGACGGCACGCCCTGGGGACACGCTAAGCCGCACGGAGCGACGGCCTGAGTAGAGGGAGATCTCACAGGCGGAGGAAGGCGGCGAGTCACCTCATGACGCATGCAGAGGGAAAGCGGTGGCGCGTGGCGCGGCGGCGGTCCGAGTTGTCGGGCGCCCGGGCGGGCCGCGAGGCGATCCGCTCGTTGAAGTTTGAGGTGGCCGAGGAGCTGGGGTTGCAAGACGACATCGCCGAGCGCGGCTTCGCCCACATGACCACGCGGGAGGTGGGCACGCTGGGGGGCCACATGGTCCGGCGTCTGGTGGCACGCGGCCGGCAGGCGATGGCCAGGGACAGGCGCGACGGCGACGGGTGAGGGGTACGCGACGCCGGACCGCCTGGTGGCGGACGATCCCGGTCAGCAGACTGCTCTAGCGCCGTCCGTCGCCGCGTAAGGTACGCCGGAGGGATGGCAGTGAGCCTCCGGGCCGTGGGTCGCGGCGTGGCGGCCGGGCTGATGGTGGCCGCGCTGCTGGCGCTGGGGTTGGCCCTGGCCGCAGACCGGACCCCCGTGGCGGAGTCCGTCGTGGCGGCGGTGCTCTGGGTGGCTCGAGTGGTGGTGAGCACGGCGGCGGGGTGGTTTGCTGGGCGCGGCAGCGATTCGGGGGCGGTGCTCCCCGGGACGCTGGCCGGGCTGTCGCTGGCGGTCCTGGGGAGCCTGGTGGCCGCCGAGACCGGACTCCCGCTGGGTCCGGTGGGGGTGACGTTGGCGGTCGGAGCATTCTTGGGGGCGCTGGGAGGGTTTCTGGCTGTGACGGGATGAAGGGTCGGGGGGCCCGACCCTTCATCCGCGTTATGGCGTGTCGGCCCCGGCAGCCAGCGCCTCTTCGGCTTGGCGAATCAGCACCTTCACCATGTTGCCCCCAATCGCCCCGCCGATGCGTCCGAGATCCCGCGTGGGCATGTCCGCCCAGCCCTTGGTCTCGATGTCGTCCAACAGGCCGAGCTCCCCGGCCACTTCGTACTTGAACCGGTCGCGCACTTGGTCCGGCAGCAACGTCGTGCCGCTCGTCCACTGAGCCACGGTCGCCACCTCCCCTGAGTGCGGTGTTTTGGCAGCGCGATGGCCACCGGGTCTAGTGTGCCCGCCGGGTGCCGTCGTCGGCTGTCCGGTTGCTGGTGCTGCGGCCACTGGGTGGACGCCGCCGCCCGAAAATCCCATAATCGGCGTAGGCGGCAGCGCCCTGACGAGGCGAGCGGCTCGAAAGGCGGGTTGTCCAATGACGGAAGTGCGGGCAGACCACGATGCCCTGCGCGTGCTTGGCACGCGCTGGTTCGAAAGCTTTGAACCCAGTCACGTCGTAACATTTTTAAATCAGGTGCTGTCTGACCGGGGCCTGGCGTTCGGCCTGCGTCTGCGGGACGACGGACACGAGTTGTCCGTCTACGACACCGCAGCGGCCGAGGAGCGCCGTTGACCACCGCGCCGCGCCCCCAGGTGGGCGTGGCAGCGGTCATTCGCGATGGCGCGGGGCGCACGGTGCTGGTGCGCAGGGGCCAGGCGCCCTATGAAGGCACATGGGCCTTCCCCGGGGGACATTTGGAGTGGGCCGAGACGCTGGGCGGCGGCGCGGAGCGCGAAGCGGCCGAAGAAACGGGGCTCGCCGTGACGGCCGGGGCACCACTTTTTGTCGGGGAACTACGGCAGACGGATGAACGGGGTGGCACCGCGCATCATTTTGTGGTGGTGGACATGGCCTGTGAATGGGCCGGCGGCGGATGCCTCCGCGCCGGCACGGATGCGGGGGAGGCCCGTTGGGTGTCGGCAGAGGGCGTGGAGGGGCTGCCGCTGGCCCCGGGGATGGCCCAGTGTGTCCGGGACCCGGGCGTTCGCGCGTTTTTAGGATGGTGAGGCTTGCGCACAGGAGTGGCGTGGTGGCTGGGACTGGCCGGGGTGGCTCTGCTCATCGCGGGGTGTGGGCGAGTCACACCGCCGGCGGCGGCGAGCCGGTTTGCGGCCGCCGGCGGCCAGCGGTGGCAGCGCGCCCGATTTGACCTGACCCGCGCCGCGTATGACCAGGAACAGGTGGTGGCGCGCGATCCCGGCTCGTCGGCCGCCTATGTGCGGCTCGCCCAGATCATGGACGCGCTGGGCCACCCCCGCACCGCGCTGGCCCTGGCGACCCACGCGCTCCGGCTCGCCCCGGGGTCCGCGACGTTGGAGGACAATGTGGGCCTGTTAGCCCTGCAGGCGGGCCAGTGGAGTGCGGCCGGTGTGGCTTACGGGAATGCCACCCGGCGTCATCCGGCGGATTGGCTAGCCTGGGATGGTCTGGCGGCCGTGGCGGTGGCGCGTGCCGAGTGGCCCGCCGCGGAGCGGGATCTGCGTCGCGCGGAGGTGCTGGGCGGCCCCGAAGGGGCGACCTACGATGAATGGGGCCGGCTGCTGCTGGCCGAGCACCAGCCGGCCGCGGCCCTGGGCTTCTTCCGCGCCGCCGTGCGGGTGAGCCCGGGGTGGTGGCAGCCATGGTACGACGCCGCACAGTCCGAGCGGGCCCTGCACAACCTGGCTCGCGCACGGAGGGACGCGGGGACGGCCCTCGCCCTTGATCCCGCCGGCGGGCCAGCGGTGGTGCTGTTGACCACGCTGCGCGGGTCCTGACGGAAGGGGGTGCACGATGGGCAGAGAGCTACCGGCGGAGCGGGCGCTCCTCCTGGGCAGCTACGACAAGCGCGGCGCGGGGGCGGCGCAGGCGCAGGCCGCCGAAGACATGGCCGAGCTGGCGGCGCTGGCGCGGAGCGCGGGGGCCGTGGTGGTGGACACATGGCTGAAACCGCGCGAGGGCGGGGGTCCTGTCGGGCGGGGGACGCTGGCGGCCGTGCGGGACCGGGTGGCCGCCGACCACCTCAACCTGGTGATTTGGGCGGACGAGCTCACCCCGCGGTGGGCCCGCGAGTGGGAGACCGAGTTCGAATGCCGGGTGATTGACCGCACCGAACTGATTTTGGATATTTTCAGTCGACGCGCCAACAGCCGGGAGGGCCGCCTGCAGGTGGAAATGGCCCAGCTCACCTACCGGCTGCCACGGCTGGCCGCCCGGCAGCAGGGGCTCTCGCGGACGGGTGGCGGCATTGGCACGCGGGGGCCCGGCGAAACCCGGCTGGAAATTGATCGCCGACGCGTGCGGCAGCGGCTAGCTGCGCTGGGCGCCGAGCTGTCACGCGTCGAGCTGGAGCGCCGGGTGCGGCGGGAGCGCCGCTCGACCGGGTTGGTGCCCACGGTGGCGCTGGTCGGCTACACCAATGTGGGCAAGTCGTCGTTGTTCCGGCTGCTGACCCGGCGGGGGGCGCTGGTGGAGGATCAGCTGTTTGCCACGTTGGATCCGGGGGTGCGGCGCGTGCATCTGGCCGGCTTCGGGCCGGTGCTGCTGGTGGATACGGTGGGATTCGTCCGCCGCCTGCCCCACGCGCTGGTGGCGGCCTTCAAGTCCACCCTGGACGAAGTGCGCGAGGCTGACCTGCTGGCGGTGGTGGTTGATGCCTCCCGGGATGGCGCCCGACAGGAAGCGGTGGTGGAGGAGGTCCTGGCGGAGGTGGGCGCCGCCGCGATTCCCCGGGTTCTGGTGGAAAACCAGTGGGATCGGGTGCCACCGGGCCAGCGGCCGCGGGGCGTGCCGGTGTCCGCCGAAACCGGCTGGAACCAAGCCGGGCTGGTGGCCCGTCTCACGGACCGGCTTCGTCAGGCCCGTCCGCCCGTGGAGCTGGCCGTCCCGTGGGCGGCCGGCGAGGTGCTGGGGTGGATCCGCGCGGAAGGCGACATCCTGGACCAGCGCCTCACGGACACAGGCTACCTAGTACGCTTCAGCGCCCCTGCAGCGATCGTCAACCGCGTGGCTCGGCGCGTCGGTCAAGCCGATGCGGTGCTGGACGCCCGTGATACGCTGGAGGGCGACGCCGCCCGATGACCGTGCTCTTGGCGAGGACGAGACAGCGACAGACAGGGAGGAGGGATCCGCATGGCCACGGCCCCGCGCTACCACATCCGTACGTTTGGCTGCCAAATGAACGTGCGCGACTCCGAGATCATGGCGGGCCAGCTGGAGGAGATGGGCTACGAGCGCGCGCACGGCGACGCCGACGCGGATCTGGTGGTGGTCAACACCTGCGCGGTGCGCGGCTCGGCCGAGGACCACGCGTTTGGCTACATCGGCGGCTTAAAGGCGATGAAGCACGATCGGCCGGACCTCACGGTGGCCTTTGCCGGGTGCATGGCCCAGGAGCCCGGCACCATCGCGTGGCTGAAGCGCCACGCGCCGCACGTCGACGTGGTGTTTGGCACCCACAACCTGCATCAGCTGCCAGAGCTGCTGGAGCGGGCGGCGGGCAGCCGCGAGATGGTGGTGGACGTCTGGGAGGCGTCGCCCGAGGTGCAGCCGAATCTCCCGTCCCGCCGGGCCGACGGGGCCAGCGCCTTCGTCAATATCATCTACGGGTGCGACAAGTTTTGCACGTATTGCATTGTGCCGTTTACCCGTGGCCGGGAGCAAAGCCGATCGATTGACGACATCGTGGCGGAGGTGCGGGCGCTGGCGGCGGAGGGATATCAGGACGTGACGGTGCTGGGCCAAAACGTGAACTCGTATGGCCATGACCTTGACCCCGCCCTGGATTTGGCCGACCTCTTGGCGGCGCTGGAGCCTCTCGACGGGGTGCGCTGGCTCCGGTACCTCACGAGCCACCCCAAAGATTTTTCTCAAAAGCTGATTGACACGATCGCCGCCAGTCGCAAGGTGACCCGGCACGTTCATTTGCCGGTGCAGTCCGGCAGCTCGGCGGTGCTCAAAAAGATGAACCGCAAGTATACGCGCGAGCAGTATCTGGACCTGGTGGGCCGCGTGCGTCAAGCCATCCCCGACGCCGTGCTGACCACCGATGTGATCGTGGGATTTCCCGGGGAGACGGACGAGGACTTTGCCGATACGCTCTCCCTGATGGAGGAGGTGGGGTTTGACACCGCGTTCACCTTTATCTACTCACCGCGTGCCGGCACGCCGGCGGCGCGGTGGGAGGGGCGCAATCCCGTTCCCGAGATGCTCAAGAAAGACCGGCTGAACCGTCTGATGGCGCTGCAGTATCGGATCAGCCTGGAAAAGAACCAGGCATGGGTCGGCCGGTCAGACCTGGTACTGGTGGAAGGGCTCAGCCGGAAAGATCCCAACGTGTGGGCAGCCCGATCAGGAACGAACAAAGTCATCCTGCTCCCGCGCGAGGCCGGGGTGGACCTCACGCACCGGTTTGTGCCCGTGCGCATCACCGGAGCGCGAACGTTTTTCCTGACGGCGGAGCGCACGGGCGATCCCGTGTCGGCCCCGTTGCCAGAACGCACCGCGCGCGTGCCGGTCCCGCTGGCGCTTTAGCGAAGCCGTCGCGAAGGAGGCCGCCATGAGTCTCACCATCGGCCACGTGCTGGTGATTGCGCTCACGACCGCGCTGGGTGCGGCCGCCGGTCGGCTCATCAAGGCCCGGTCGCGACGCCTCCGCTACCTGAACGAGGTGGCCCGGGCCGCCCTGTTTTTACTGGGCATCATCGCCTCGGTGGCGGTGGTGGTGTGGTCGCCGGGCAGCGGACTGGACAAGGCCGCGATGGCGGGACTCTACATCGGTGCAGTGTACGGCATGGTGGCGTCGGAGCCACGTCGGCCGGCACCGCCGCCGACCCCCCAGGCCCACAGCGCCCAAGAGATGCCCGCCCCCGGTCCGCCGTCAGACGCTCCGGACGCGTCGACTTGAGCGGCCCGCTAGCCTGCATGGAACGGCCATCGCCGGATACACTGCCGGTGGAGGAAGACGGTGAAACGGTCATTGGTGCAGGGGCTGGTGCTGGGCGCGGCTGGGCTCTTGGCCCTGGAGACGGCCGTGGTGCTGGCCGTTTGGCTCATGGGCCCGGTGGCCGTGGCGGTGGCGCCCCCAGGCCCTGGGGCCGCGCGTGGCTGGGTGCCCGTGGTAGCGAGGGCGGCCGCCGGCAGCATCCGGGGCACCGTGCTGGACGTCATTCGCACCACGCCGCTCACCGTGGACGGCATCGCGGTTCGGGTGCCGCCGGGTGTGGTGCGCCGGGTGGCCGCGGGTGTGGACGCTCGGGTGGAGGCCGCCGTGGCGCGGCAGTTGGGGGCGTCCTCCCGTGGACGGGCGCCCGAGCCCGCCGTGCTGCGGGCGGGGAATGCCTGGTTGGGACACTCGGCGGTCTGGCTGTCGTTGGGATGGGGACACCTGTGGGTGCCGGTTCGCGTGCGGCTGGTGCGCCGGCCGAGAGACTGAACTCTGCTCAGCCGGGCGCATCCCCGGGATGCAGGACCCGGGGGCCCGTGTCCGGGACATCTGCCGCGTGGCGCGTGACCACCGTGGACTCCCCAAGCCGACACGCACCACCAGGCTGCGACGACCGGGTGAATCCGCCCGGTTGCCCCTGTCCGCACGTCGGAGGCCACGTTGGGGTCCAGCCGTGACGGGGCACCGTGAACGGGTGCGCATTCCGCCGTCGATTCCGGCCGGCTCGGGGACCCCCACCCGCCCAGTGGGCCGCGCGTCGTCGGACACGGCCCGCAGGACAGGCGGGGCCCTCCCCCGGTCGTTCATGAGCACGGATTGGCCATCGCTGGCGGCGCCGTGTCCTCATTGAATGCCCGCGCGGACATCACCGTGGCCCACACCGGGCCGACGGCATCGTGTCGAGATGTTGCGATGAGGCGGGCACGTGTCAAGCGCCGGCCGTCACGCGCGTCGGTGCGCTGGGGCGCGCTGTGCTATACTACGCCGGGCGTTCTGCCCACGCACTTCGCACGCCGGGAAGTTTCGGGCCGGTGCCTGCCGCGGCAGGTCACCCGAGCGATGAACCGGCGGCGGCAGCAACCGGAAGGAGATGGACCATGCCTGTGATTTCGATGAAGCAGTTGTTGGAGGCCGGCGTCCACTTTGGTCACCAAACACGCCGCTGGAATCCCAAAATGAAGCCGTATATCTTTACGGAGCGCAACGGCATCTACATTATTGACCTTCAGAAGACCGTGCGCAAAGTGGAAGAAGCCTATGCGTTTATGCGCGAGGTGGGGGCCGACGGGGGGCATGTGCTGTTCATCGGCACGAAGAAGCAGGCCCAGGATGCCGTCAGCGAAGAGTCCCAGCGGAGCGGGCAATACTTCGTCAACCAGCGGTGGCTCGGGGGCATGCTCACCAACTTTGCGACGATCAAGCGGCGCGTGCGCCGGCTGACCGACCTGAAGCACCAGGAAATGGACGGCCAGTGGGAGCGGCTTCCTAAGAAAGAGGTCAGCGCCCTGTTGCGGGAAAAAACCCGCCTCGAGAAATATTTGGGTGGGATTGAGGGTATGCGGGATTTGCCGCAGGCCGTATTCGTCGTGGACCCGCGCAAGGAGCACATCGCCGTGACCGAAGCACGCAAGATGGGCATACCGGTGGTGGCCATTGTCGACACCAACTGCGACCCCGACGAGGCCGACTACCTCATTCCCGGCAACGACGACGCGATTCGCGCTGTGCGCCTGTTGACGGCCCGGATGGCCGATGCCCTCCTGGAGGGGCGGGAAGGGCAGTCGGACGTGCCCGACGCACGGCCGCCGGCGGTGGTGGTGACGCCCGCCGTGGTGGCCGAGTGATCCCGTGCTCGAACACGATGCGCATGGAGGCAGCATGACGACAGCGAAGCAGGTCAAAGAGCTCCGGGAAATGACCGGAGCGGGGATGATGGAGTGCAAGCGGGCGCTGGAGGAGACCGAGGGAAACATCGAGGCGGCGATCGAGTGGCTCCGGGAGCGGGGCGCGCTGGCCGCCAAGAAGCGGGCCGACCGCGACGCACGGGAGGGGTTGGTGGACAGCTACATCCACCCGGGCGGTCGTGTCGGCGTGCTGGTCGAGGTGAACTGCGAGACCGACTTCGTGGCGCGCAACGATCAATTTGCGTCGCTGGTGCACGATGTCGCGCTGCACATCGCCGCCATGGCGCCCACCTGGGTGGAGCGGACCGCCGTGCCCACGGACGAGGTGGCCCAACGGTCCGCGCAGTGGGCCGCGGAAGCGGCCGAGGCGGGCAAGCCGCCCCACATTGCCGAGAAGCTGGTGGCGGGGCGGCTGGAGAAATTTTATCAGGAGCAGTGCCTTCTGGAGCAGGCGTTTTTGAAGAACGCGGACCAGACCGTCGGGGATGCGATTGCGGAACAGGCGGCGCGGTTGGGCGAGCACGTGCGCGTGCGCCGATTCGTGCGCTTTGAACGTGGACTCTAAGAGTGTCCGACGGGCGAGGGGGGCATCGTGCTGAACGAACGGCGTGAGGGAACCGGGCCCCGTTACCGGCGCGTGGTGCTAAAAATTTCCGGGGAGGCGCTGGCCGGCCAAACGGGCTTCGGCATCGATCCGGGCACGGTGGACAGTGTGGCGCGTCAGATTGCCGAGGTGCTGGCGCTGGGGGTGCAGGTGGGGGTGGTCGTCGGCGGTGGCAACTTCTGGCGGGGTTTGGCGGGAAGCTCGCAGGGCATGGACCGCGCCACCGCGGACTACATCGGGATGCTGGCCACGGTCATGAACGGTCTGGCGCTCATGGACGCCCTCGAACAGCATGGCGTGGCCGTCCGCGTGCAGACGGCGATTGAAATGAAAGAGGTGGCGGAGCCGTACATCCGCCGCAAGGCGCTGGCGCACCTGGAGCAGGGCCGGGTGGTGATCTTTGCGGCCGGCAATGGCAACCCCTACTTCTCCACCGACACGACGGCCGCGCTGCGGGCAGCCGAGATTGAAGCAGACGTCATGCTGAAAGCCACCAAGGAGCCGGGCATGTTTGACGCAGACCCCCGGACGCATCCGGGCGCGAAGCTGTTGGATGAAATCGCGTATCTGGATGTTCTGAAGCAGAATCTCCGGGTGATGGACGCCACCGCCATTTCGCTCTGCATGGACAACCGCATCCCCATCGTCATTTTTGATCTCAACGTGTATGGCAACATCCGCAAGGTGATCTTGGGCGAGAGCATCGGCACATTAGTGGGATCAGGAGATGATGCGCATGTCTGAGGCGGACCGCCTCGCGGGCGCCGAGGAAAAAATGGCCCACACCATCGAGTTTTTTCAGCGGGAGCTCCAGGGCATGCGGGCGGGGCGGGCACACCCCGCCCTGCTGGACAAGGTCATGGTGGACTATTACGGCACGGCCACGCCGCTGCCCCACCTGGGCCAGGTGGCGGTTCCTGAGCCCCGACTGCTGGTGGTGCAACCGTTCGACAAGGGGGCGGTGCCGGCCATCGAGAAGGCGATTCAGAAGGCGGACCTGGGACTTGGCATTCGGGTGGACGGGTCGCTGATTCGGCTTTCCGTCCCGGCGCTCACGGAGGACCGCCGTCGGGACCTGGTGCGGCAGTTAAAGCGGCGGCTCGAGGATGAACGGGTGTCGCTGCGCAACGTTCGGCGCGAGAGTCAGGACGTCATCAAGGCCGACAAGACCCTGCCGGAAGATGACAGTCGGCGCCTCTTGGAGCGGCTGCAGAAGCTAACCGACCGGTACACGCACCAGTTGGAAGAGCTGGCGAGCGCGAAAGAACATGATCTCCTCAACCCATGACCGCGTGCCACAGCTGGGCCAAGCGCTGGCTGGTCGCGCCATTCCGGCGGAATGGACGGTAGAGCCCACGGGTACGGGCATGGCGGCTCGGCCCTTGGCCAACCCGGTGTGGCGCGTGGTGCGCGTACGGAGGGGAGCGGCGGGCTGGCTGGTGACGGTGGCAGCGTTTCGGGCGTGACTCGCCGGGGAGGAGGACGCGGCCCAGGGTGGATGCAGTGACACAGGACAAGGAGGCCGCCGGCGCGGCCGG
>JAJYPH010000261.1 GCA_021795575.1 Bacillota bacterium | reverse complement strand
TGGTGGTCGGCGTGGCTTTGATCTCGCGCCAGCACAATCTGAAGCGTCTGTTGGCGTACTCGTCCGTCGAGCACATGGGGGTCATTGCGGTGGGGCTGGCTTTCGGGGGGCCGGCCCTCTTAGGGGCGTTTCTGCACGTGTTCACCCACGGGCTGGCCAAAAGCCAGGCGTTTTATCTCTCCGGGTCGGTGCAGGCACACTACGGGACCGTGGACACGCGGCAGATTCACGGCCTGGGCCGACGACTCCCGTGGACGGCCGGGGGTCTCATGGTGGCCATCGGGGCCCTGGCCGGTCTGCCGCCGCTCGGGCCCTTCTGGAGCGAGTGGCTGGTCATTCAGGGAGGCTTGGCGGATAAGGGCATGGCGGTGTGGGCGGCGCTGACGGCGCTGCTGCTGGCTGGAGGCTTCGTGGCGCTCATGTACCGGTTGCCGCGGCTCTGGCAGGGCTCTCGGCCTCCGGTGCACCCCGAGGGAGCGGGCCCGCAGGAGTCCAAGCTTTTATCCTTGCCCGTGCTTTTGATGTCCAGCCTCACGATGTCGGCCGGGGTGGTGGTGCCCTGGGTGTTCCTGGGGCTGGGACGGGGGGTGTAGCATGGCCGACCGCATGACCGTCGGAATTCGGGAGCCGCACGCGACCGATGCGCTGTCCGATGCGCTGGGGCAGATGGCGCGCGACGGCGCCGCCCTGCTGCACGCGTTCGTAAACGCGCGCGGGCTCACGCTGGTCATCGCACCGGCAGCCCGGAGAGGGCCGGAGGAGCTCGTCTTGGGGCCCGGCCCGTTCGCGCGGCCCACCCGCGCGGGGCATCAACTGTTTTGGGGGGTCGAGCACACGCTGCCCCCGGTCGTGTGGCATAGTGCCAGCCGGCGGCGTCCCGTGCGGGGGCGGGGACTGCACCTCATGCCGCTCGGCCCGGTGCGGGGCGACGTGTCCGAGTCGCTCGCGTACCAGCTGGTGGTGCTGGGCGACGAGATTCACCAGGTGCGGCTGCGTGCCGGCTACAAGCGGCGGCACGTGGCCGAGGCCATGACGGGGGCGGATGTGTCCGCCGCCCTCCTGGTTGCCGAGCGTGTGACGGGTACGTCGCCGGTCGCGCACGCCCTGGCGTTTTCCCTGGCGGTGGAACAGGCGCTGGGCATCGGGGTGTCTGCCGCGGACCAGCAGGCTCGGGTGGTGCTGGCCGAGTTGGAGCGCATCACCAGCCACGTGGGGGATTTGGCGCTGTTGGCGGCGTCGACGGGCACCGTAGCGGCTGCCGCCGACTGGTTTCGCCTCAAAGAGACGCTGCTCAGATTTCAGGCGGCGCTCGCCGGGCACCGGTATCTGCGTGGGGTGGTGGGGCCCGGTGGGCAGCGCCGGCCGCTGTCCGCCGAGCTGTCGGCGCTGCCGGCCCTGGTGACCGCCGTCCGGCAGCAGGTGGACGCGGTCGCCAGCGCACTGGACGCCACCAACAGCTATCTGGATCGGCTGCACGGGGCGGGCCGCCTGCCGGAATACCCGGACGGGGCGGTGTACTGGACCGGTTTTGTGGGCAAAAGTGCCGGGCTCACGCGGGACACGCGCTGGGATGCCCCGTATGCCGGGTATGGGACCTTCACAGCCGATCTGGCGCCCGTGTCCGTCAATCGGCCCGATTCGTACGGCCGTGCCTGGGTTCGTGTGGGCGAGGTGCGGCAAAGCTTGGCGATGCTGTCGCGGGTCATGGATTCGGGGTCCGAGCCCGAAACCACCGCCAGCCAGGGGCGCCCCGGCGACGGGGGTGTGGGCTTGGGGACGGTGGAGGCGCCCCGCGGCCGGCTGTGCTACCGCCTAGAGGTGCACGCGGGGCGTGTTCGAGCGGCCTCGCTCACGACGCCGTCCCAGCTGAACTGGCCCGCCGTGCCGCTGGCGTTGGAGCAGCGAAACATCCTGCAGGACTTTCCCATCATTGACGCCAGCTTCTCCCTGGCCGTGTCCGCGTTGGACTTGTAGCGGGTGCAGGGGACGCGACGGGCGGGAGAAGATGCCACACGAGGAGGGAGCGCCGCATGTTTTATCGACGATGGCTCATGCACTATCTCAAGCGGCCGGTGGTGACCAGCTTCCCGGGTCAAGCCGACCCGGCCGCCCCGGCGCGCGGCCCGCTGGACGTGACCGCCAATCCGCTGTTTCGCCACTCGCTCACCCTGCGCCAGCTGGATGGGGGCTCGTGCAACGGCTGTGAGGCGGAGATTCAATTGCTGGCGAGCCCGGTCTATGATTTGTCGCGCTTTGGCTTCGCGCTCTCGCCGTCGCCGCGCCACGCGGACCTGCTGCTGGTAACCGGCGTCATCACCGAGGCGATGGTGCCCGTCATCCGCACCGCCTACGACGCGATGCCCGAACCGCGGCTGGTGGTGGCGGTGGGTGCGTGTGCCACCGAGGACGGGGGCGTGTTTCACGGCATCCCGGGGGTGGTGGGGCGGCTGGACGGGGTGGTCCCGGTGGCCGCGCGCATTCCGGGCTGCCCGCCCAGCCCCAACGACCTGCTGGCCGGACTGCTGGCGGCGGTCGGGCGCCCCGCGCCCGTCGCGGAGGCCCGCTGATGCTGGCGGCCGCCCTGCTGGGGCTGCTGACCGCGCTCGCTGGCGGGCTGAGCCTGCTGCACGCGGGCCGGGTCGGCGGGCGCCTCCGGGCACGGCTGGCCGTCGGTGGCTGGTTCGCGCTGGCTCTGGCGGGCGCGGGAGGCTTTTTGTGGCGCAGTGGCACGCTGCATCTGGCCACGCCGGTAGGGCCGGTGGGATGGCACGTGGATCCGTGGGTGTCCGGCTGGCTCGTGGTCGTGGGCCTGATGGGCGGCCTCGCGGTGAGCGCACGGGCCTCGGCGGGGGCGGTGCCGGGAGAAATGATCGCGGCCAGCTGGCTGGCGGTTGGCGTGGCGGGCATCTTAAGTGCCGCCGATGCGCTGGCCCTGGTGCTGGCGTGGGGCCTGTTGACCGCGTCCGCCTATGGGGCGGTGGTGGCCGGGGCGCACCGGGCGCGGGTCCTGGCCGCGGGCTGGGTGCTCCTCGTGATGAATGAGCTGGGCACCGCCGCGCTCATCGTCGGCGCCATCCTGCTGACCACCCATGCGGTGATCGGCCCCGTGGCGGACGTCGCCGCGCTGTTGGGCCTGTTGGGCCTGGGCGCGAAGACGGGGCTGTTCCCCTTTCAGGTATGGCTGCCGGTGGCGGAACCCGAGGCGCCCGGGGTGGTGGCGGGTGTGCTGTCCGGGGTGACCACGGCGGTGGTGATGGTGGCACTGGGTCAGTGGTACGGCTGGACGCACCCGGACCTGACCGTGGGGTGGATCACGGTGGGGCTCGGGGTGGTGGGCGGCGCCCTGGGGGCGGTGCACGCGGCCCTGGACCATGACGTGAAGCGGGTGTTGGCGTACTCCACCGTCGAGTGGATGGGGCTCGCGACGGCGCTGTTGGGCCTCTCGGTCGTCTTTCTCCGCACGGGCGCCCCCGCCCCCGCCGGTGTGGCGCTGGCCGCCTTTTATGCCGTGGCCCTCATGCACCTGGGAGCCAAGACCGCCGCCTTTGGTATTGCGGGATGGGTGGAGCAGGCGGGTGCGGGGCGCCGGCTGGATGCCTTGGGCGGGCTGTATCGCCGGGCCGGGTGGCTCGCACGATGGGCGCTCGTGGCCGTGATTGCCCTGATGGCGCTGCCGCCCACCGGAGGCTACCTGGCGGAGTGGCTGTCCCTGGAATCCGTCTTCATGGAAAGCGCTGGGCCGCTTAAGCCGCCGCTCGTGGTCGTCGGCATCCTGCTGGCGCTCTTGGCCGCCACGGGCGCCACCGCCATGCTGCGCTGGTACGGGGCCGTGTTCCTGGGGCCGCCGCGCGG
>JAJYPH010000260.1 GCA_021795575.1 Bacillota bacterium | reverse complement strand
ACTGGTCAGGAGGTCGACGACTGTCAACAACGCCTTGTAAACCCGCTGCATTTGTAAAGTGTACCCCCACACTTATCGGTCAGGGTGCTCGCTCGTGCACCACACCCGATCAATTCGCTTCTCTCAGGGGTATTTCGGTCGGTCAGACTTTAAAAAGTTTGGTTTTCCTCCCGTCGGTCGCGTCGCCCTATCAGGCGCTTTCGGCTTCCTGTCCGGCCGCCAGAGCTACCCATAAGAGGCGCCGGTTGACCGCATCCAATGCCGCCTTGGCCGCACACTCCACGAAATCGCCCTCAACCACCGACGAGCCCGTGATGAGCAGATCCCCGCCCAGCCGGGCCACCGCCAGCGCCACCGTGCCAATCGGCGTGTCGGTCTCCACCAGGTCCACCAGCTCCAGCCGCACCAACCCGGCCACCAGCGATTCCGCCGCCGCCAAGGCCGCCTTAGCGCCTGCGCGACCGGCCGAGGCGTCCCGCCCGCGCCCTTCCATGGTAATGGCCCCCGCCCGCAGCCGGCACCGCACCTCCACGAAGCCGCGACCCCTGGTCCAAGATACGGCCACCAGACGGGGCCGGCTGGACGCGTCCGCCCCCTCGCCGTACAGCGCCACGACCGACAGCACAGCCGGGTCCAAGTCCACCCCGAAGTGCTTTTCAAAGACGGTCGTCACGTCGCGCTCAAGGCTGCCCGTGTCGCGGAAGCCCCGCGACAAGACGTGCACCCGCGTCACCGCGTCACCCTGCCACTCGACTCGGACCGCTTCGACCCCCGCCAGGCGGCCCAGCACCTGTTCCGCCTCCGCCGCGTTCGTTGGCAGCGCCATCGCTCACCTCCGGGACGTTTGCAGTTCGCCACTGCCCCTGTCATTTCCTGCTTTCGCCACGAAAATATTTGTCGAGCAGACTAAACGACAGGTTAATCCGGTTCCAAGAGCCCCAGGTTGCCGTCCCGCCGGCGGTACAGCACGTTGATTCGCTCGCTCTCCGCGTTGGTGAAGGCGAAGAAGTCGTGGCTGACCAAGTCCATCTGCAAGATGGCTTCCTCTAGGGTCATGGGCTTGTCGGGGAACGTCTTGCGCCGGACCACAGTGCCGTCAGTGGGCTCAGCGGCGGGCGTCGGACGCTCGGCGGCGCTGTGCGCCGTCCGCGTCTTGGCATGGGTCTTGAGCTTGTCCAGCTGCCGTTCCAGTTTCTGCACCACGATCTCGACCGACGCATACATGTCCTCCGTCGACTCCTGGCCGCGCAGTACGCGTCCGTGAGGGAGAGGCAAGGTGACTTCGATCATCTGGCGGTCTTTCTCGACGGACAGGACCGCTTCAGCCACGACCGGGTCGTGGCCGAAGTGCCGCGACAACTTCCCGAGCTTCTTTTCCACATGGTCTCGCAATGCATCGGTCAGGGGCACGTTCTTCCCGCGGACGCGAATGTCCATCCTGCACCGCCTCCCTGGCTCGTTCCACCGGCAACTGGGGCCCCTTTGCCAGCGAGTGCCAGCATTATAGCATGAGTCCCACGCCGCCGGCCCCGGTACCAGAGGCCGCCGCCATTCGACAGCGATCTCCATTCTCAGTTGGGGATACTGGGGATAACTCTGTTGATAAGGCTTGGTTCCGCGGGTTTGGGGTGGGGATAGGCAAGTTGTCGGCGAGAACGGGATGCATTTCGTTAACCAGCCCCCACGAAGTGTGACGATGGGGCGGAAACCGTCAGGCAGAGGGTGCGGCGACGTGCGGGCGCAGGATCACGACATCGCTGTTCCCCGCCTCCGGCATGGTAGTTTCGACGCTGAAGGGAAAGCGGCGGCGCAGCAGGTTCACGGCCAGCCACACCTCGTCGGGCCAAGCCTCACTGGCCACCACCACCAGGCGGTCGCGCTGCGCCAGCTCACGACACACGCGCCGCACCGCCAGCTCCAGGGGTTCCGTGCCGGCGGCCCCCCGGTCCACGTGGGGGCAGATCACCCAAAGGCGCGGGGGTCGACGGAGAAGCCACCCTTGAACCAGGGCCACCGTGCCGGTGAGCGCGAGCACCCACAGCCACACTGGCGCGCTCCGCACGGGCGGCTCCCCCCTCGGGGTCACCCTATGCGGCGCGCGGGCCGTGGTTCCGCGTCCGGGTCACGCCCGGGCGCGCGTGGCCGCCGCCAGCGCGTCCAGGCGGTCCAGCCGCTCCCACGGCAGGTTCAGATCCGGGCGGCCGAAGTGGCCGTAGGCCGCGGTCTGCCGATACAAGGGGCGTCTTAAGTCGAGGGCGCGAATGATGGCGAGCGGACGGAGGTCAAAAACGTCCTGCACCCCCGCGGCCAGACGGTCGTCGGGCAGCACCCCGGTCCCAAACGTGTCGACCGAAACCGACAGGGGCCGGGCCACCCCAATGGCGTAGGACACCTGCACCTCGGCGCGCTCCGCCAGGCGCGCGGCCACGAGGTGCTTGGCCACCCAGCGCGCCGCGTACGAGGCGGACCGGTCCACTTTCGTCGGGTCTTTCCCCGAAAACGCGCCACCGCCGTGCCGTGCCATGCCCCCGTACGTGTCAACAATGATCTTCCGCCCCGTGAGTCCGGTGTCTCCCCGGGGACCGCCCACCACAAATCGACCCGTGGGGTTGATGAGCACCTTCAAGTCGCGCGTGGCCAAATCGCCCAGGACGGGCCGCACCACGGCCGCGTTCAGCGCGGCCACGAGATCCCGATGGCTGGTTTCCGGCTGATGCTGGGCCGAGACGACGACCGTTTCCACCGCCACGGGCCGATGGTTCTCATACGCGACGGTCACCTGGGTTTTTCCGTCGGGCCACAGAAACGGCAGGGTCCCGTCCTTGCGGACGTCGGCCAGTCGCCGTGCCAGACGGTGGGCCAGCGCAATCGGCAGCGGCATGAGTTCAGGGGTCTCCCGGCAGGCGTACCCAAATACGAGCCCCTGGTCTCCAGCGCCCTGCAGGGACAGCTCGTCCCCGTCCGCCCCTTCCCGTTCCTCCCAGGAGCGATCGACGCCCTGGGCAATGTCCCCGGACTGTTCGTCAATGCTGGTCAGGACCGCCACCGTGTCGCTGTCAAAGCCCATCTTGGCGCGGGTGTAGCCAATCTGGCGGATGGTGTCCCGCACCACCCGCGGTATGTCCACGTAGGCCGTCGTCGAGATTTCGCCCGCCACCAGCGTGAGGCCCGTGGCCACGACCGTCTCGGCCGCCACCCGCGCCATCGGGTCATTGGCCAGGAGATCATCCAGAATGGCGTCGGAAATCTGGTCGGCCACCTTGTCCGGATGCCCCTCCGTCACCGACTCCGACGTAAACAGATACCGACCGCTCACGGCATTGCCTCCCTCACGTGGTCACGCGTACGTGTTTGCACAACAAAAACGCCCTGCCCTCCCGGATGGAAGAATGGCGGGCGCACGCGCGATCCCACTATCCTCTCATCCCTCACGGACAGCCGTGCGGGGCTTGGCACCGTGGGTTGCCCCCGGTTGCCGGGCTTCATCGGGCCCGAACCCTCCACCGCTCTCGATAAGAGGCGCCGACCCGTTCCAGTGGCTGCCGCGAAGCGGCGCGTCCATGGAGAAGCCGACGTCGAACGCCATGAAACTATCACGACGGCCACAAGTCGTCAACGACGAGGTCTGGGGCCGAGGCGCTTGACCCTCTGGCACCACCGATGTACACTACGCCTACACACCACCACAGGAGGTGGATCTGTGGTTCGCAAGCAATTGTTTTTGCGGCGAGACCAGGAACACTGGCTGAAAGAGCGGGCGTCCTGCAGCGGCAAGTCGGAGGGCCAAGTCCTGCGGGAGGCACTGGACGCCTACGCCCAGCACACCCGGGGCCAACGCAGCGAATGGGAAAGCTTCCTGG
>JAJYPH010000059.1 GCA_021795575.1 Bacillota bacterium | reverse complement strand
GGCGCCGCCCCGTCGACCGCATCCGCCGCCCCATGCGCCGCCACCAGCGCCGCGATCTCGGCCTGCAACTTCGGGACCACCTCTTGCATCCGCTGATACGACATGGCCTTGTGCTTGGAGGCATCGGCGTGGATCTTCGACCCGTCCACTGCGCCCAGTTGCCAGCCCACCAGCCCCAGCTCCGTCGCCACCAGTACCACCTGGGCCATCCACCCCGGGATCTCCGCGGTGCACTGGACGCGAAACGTCGCCAGCACACTATGGCGCGGGCGTTCCCCCCGCGCCAGCCACAGCATCGGGAGGTCTTCTTCACAGGCCCGCGCCATCTTGCGCGAGCTAATCCGCTGCGTCAGATACCCGTAAATGAGCACCCGCAACAACAACGCGGGGTCATACGGCGGCGCGCCGGCCCCCGCTTGGTGATAGCGCGCGCGGACCGCGCGCAGGTCCAAGCGGGCGACGACGGCGTCCACGACGCGCGCGAGATGGCCTGGGGAGACCCACTCATCCATGCGGGGCGGCAAGAGCCAATCCTGGTCGAGGCGGTGGCCCGCGCGAACGTGCATCGCATACGCTCCTCCGGCAGTATCTTGGTACTCCGGTCCTTCGCCATCTTCTCTCCTGTTTCCTGCCTTTCACCCCGCTATAGCCGAATTAATGGACAGGCTCCTAGCCAGAACAGGGGCGCCGCCACGTGGACGACAATGAAGCGGTGAGACCACCGAAACCCCGGAAACAAAAGCACATTTTCGAGCCGCGCGCGCTCCAAGAGCGCCAGCGCATCGGTGCCCGGCGCGATATGATACAGCCGATTCATGACACACCCCGCTATCAAAAAGGGCGCACCATCCCCCTGGGGACGGCACGCCCTGGTATATGGGAAAAACAGGTGTATTCAATAGCGCGGCCGGCAGCGGCCGGGACAGTGCCCGTGCCCGCCAAGCTATTGGGAGAACCCAACGCAGCTGTCCGGCCCACGGTGTCGCTGGTATGCCTACTCGGGGTGGTCTGACCAATTTGTCAGAACTGTCCGAGTGATACACTTAGCTAATCACAACAGTTGCACCCGGTCAAGGTTCTGGACTGAAAGGTTTCAGTGTCGGGAGGCGTGTGGCTTGAACCCGCTGGCCCAAGAGATAGCAACACGTATGCGGCGTTTTCGCCGCGTCCGGGGGTGGACCTTTGCGGAACTCGCGGAAGCCATGGGAAATCGCAGTCAGGACGGACACTTGGTACATTTGGAGCATGGGCGGCATGTGCCCAAGGTGCAGACCCTGCTAGACATCGCCAACGCCCTGGGCGTGCTCATTACCGATTTGCTGCCGCCGCAACTGACGGCAAGCGCCTTTGTCACCTGGGATCGTCTCACGGCCGCAGGCATGAGCGAAGAGAGGGCGGCCGCCATGATTTTGTGGCTGCGGGCACTGGATCGGGGCGAGGAGGACGCGCCCGGCGGAGCGCTACCGTAGGCCTACCTCCAGCGCCGCCCCCGCCATAAGCGCATCATCGACGCCCTTGAATTGCGGATCCCACCGTGCGTGCTCGACGCGCCAGCCTTGCGCCGCGCACGCGTCGGCCAGCGCCTGCACTTGGACCGCCACCGCCGCAGCCGTCGCGGGCACGGGGTCCTGGTCAAACGCCAGCACCACCGTCACCGGCGCACACGCGCGCAGGACGGCCACAGCGCGGCGCCACACGGACACGCCCGGCACCCCCACGGCCCGCACGCTTAAGGCCTGCGCCAGCACATCGGCCTTCAGCGGACCTTCGGTGATCCACACGACTGGCCCGTGCCCGGCGTGACATGGGGCGGAGCGCCGGAGGAGGCGCCGCCGGGGCGGTTCGGCGAGGAGAGCCAGCGGTACTTCCCGTGGCTGGGGTCGTCCGCGTGCACCTGGATCCCCTGAATGCGGACGGCGGCGTCGCGTACCGGGAGGGCTAAGCCGGCGGGGCCGGCGAGGCGCCAGGCGGTGCCGGCGCGATAAAACCCCGGGACCCCGTCCGCCTCGGGGACGACCGGGGCGGGTCCCGGCTGCAGGCTCCCGTAGCCGCGCTGCCTTGCCTGGTCGGGATCGATGCCCCGATCCGCCAGCCAGGCGCGGTGCGCGGGCGACAGCGGCCGCGCGCGCAGTAGGGCGCGATAGGTGCGATGCCGCGGGTCCGGGTCCGCCCCGGCGGTCAACACGGTCGCCGCAGTGGGGGGAGGGGGTGTGCGCACCGGCGCCGGGGCGGTCGCCAGGGTGCGAATGACGGTGGGGACGCTGACTCCCTGCACGCGGGCGAGCCAGTCCAGTCCGTCCCCGTGGCGCCGCACGCAAAGCAGTGCCACGTGTCGGTCGCGGGAAAGACGTACAGGTTGGGGCGCCCGCGGTCCCCGTGCCAGGGGCAGGGGCCGTTCCACCGGGACCCCTGTCGCTTTAACGGCACCGTGGCCCCGACGGTGGTCAGGACCGGGTGGGCGGCGCGGGCGCGCTGGGCGGGAGAAGGAAGGGACACACGGGTTGCCATGGGGGACACCGCCTTTGTGCCGTGGAGTGGAGAGGACGTTTAGGACGCTGGCGCGAGAATCGGCTGCTCGACCAACACGAGGCGAGAGCCCCAATAGATCGCGTGGCGGGCGTTGAAGTCTTCGAGTTGAGCGACGATGCGCGTGCGCGCGCGGTCGGCGTCACTGACGTGCAGGACCATCTGGGCTTGTCGGCTGGAGACGGTGTCCTCGGGGGACACGTAGTGTTTCACGGCGAACAGCATTTGCGGGCGGTGCCAGCCTTGCGCGGCGGCTTGGTCCAGCCAGAAGGTGGGCTCATGGGCTGGCGTGTCCGCAGGGAAGTGCCGCGCCGCCCGCATCGCAATACGATGGTGGTCGTAAGTCAGGGTGGTGTAGCGGGCGCCCGGCGGAAAGGCGTTCGCGAGCGCCACGTAGTGGCGCAAGACGCGCGCGTGAGTCCGCTGGCGGCGGAGAGCCGGCGCAAGGCGTCGGGACCGCCTTCGGCGTAGACGGCGGCCGCCAGGTCCACTTGGCGCCAGCGGGAGCGATGCATGGCCTCTTTTTCCGCGAGGAATTCGGCAATCAGTTTGTCGATCTTTGAACTAGCCATCGGGCCACTCCTTTTCGTGGGGGATCGGAAACACTTGTAGCCGGACCGCTCGCCGCCAAGGCGGGCGGTATAGATTTTGTGGGGCGGGGGAGGGGCTACGAGGGGCGGGGATCGAACTCGGAGTGCAGGCGGTTGAAGGCATCCACGGCGGCTTGCAGGGCTTTGCGTCGGTGTGGGGCCTTGCGAATCAGGGCGGCGGCCTGGCGCTGGTGATCGGTCGTCGGGGCACCTCCTTTCGAGGGATGATGGGGCGGCGACGCTATCCCGTCGCCGGGGCGCGGTTGGCCGGATCCAGTTCGGCCATCACCGCCTGATAGTGGTCGGGGGCGATCGCCCGCAGGTCGGTGTACGCCGTGTTGAGGAGCGTGTTGACATACTGCAGCAAGCCAGCCGAGTTCGCGAACGGCGGGCGCCAGGCTTGGGCGCGCGCCCACAGCGCCTTGGCCTCCGGGTCGGCGAGACGCTCGGCGGGCGCGGTGGGGTCTGCGGGTGTTGCGCGTGGCTCCGCGAGCGATTTGGCCGCTTCGGTGGAGACGGCAGGCTCCGGCACTACGGCAACAACTTCCGCTGGGGCAGGGTTGGCGGTCGTCGGGGGTGCCGAGGGCATGGGGGATACGGGGTTGGCGGCCGGCCGGTGGAGGTCGGGCAGCGCGAGGGCGCCCGGCGTGTCTTCCACCTCCGACTCATCCAGCAGGCCGCTGCCCACCAAGGAGAGCGTGAGGCGCCGCTTGGCCTTGGTGAAGGCCCGCATGTAGGCGTTCGCCCGGGCGGTCCCCTGGAGGGGCACGCCGTCATAGGTGATGAGGGACGCGGCGCCGATTTCGGTGTCCTGTCGGCCGTCGGGCAAGTGGCCCCGCACGATGACCTTGACGACCTCGTTGCCGTCATCGACCGTCACGGCATCGGGGTCAATGCTGATTTGGTGCAGCGCGCGCAGCTGGTCGGTTGCGGCCTTGGGTGCGTAGAGGACCAACTTGGACGCGCTGACCCATTCCCCGTCTTTCTTTTTATTTTCCGTCATCAGGCAGAAGGCGAGCGGAAACGTGTCGGGGTCAAGCCCCAAGCGCTGGCAGGTGGCGCGATAGTAGTGGTCCCGCTGCGCGTCACTCAGCGTGGACAGGTCGTCCCCGTATTGCAGGACGGCTCGGGTCTCGGCATCGAGGGGCGGGGGGGCATCCTGGAGCGCGGTGAGCTTCCGGCGGGCGGTGGGGCTGAGGGACGCGGGCATGGCTATGACACCTCCTGGGCGGCGGAGTTCTTCTTCGATTTCACGTCGAACTGCCGGTACGTGGTCGTCTTCTCGTAGGATTGGCACAGGGTGGGATGGTCCGCTTTCAGGCCGGCCGTATCAAGGCTGTGGCGCTCGCGGGTGGTCCACTCCACACGGTAGGGGCCAATAACGCCGTGGGCCGCTGCACCCATCTGGGCTTGGAGGAGATTCTGGGCGGCCTGGCTGTCCTCCTTAGCCTGCTTCTCCCGGGCTTTGGCGGCCACAAAAGCTTCGGCGGCTTCCAGGGTCTCGGGCGGCAAGATCACGGTGAGGTCCTGCGCGGTGGGATAGAGCTGCTTTAACAGCGTGGCGGCGGCTTTGGAGCCATCGAGGGGCGGCGGGTCGCGGCGTTGCACCCGATCCCAAAACGCGGCCTCCGCCTCGATGAGGGTGGCAATGAACGCCTCGTCGCGGGGCACGTCGACGGCCAAGAAGCGCTGGCCCCCAATCAGCACGGCGAGATACGCCCATTGGTACCCGGTGACGGCCAGGTAGTGCTGCACCTGCACGAGATAGTGGTCAGGCGCCTGGTTTTCACTCCATTGCTTGGCTAAGAAGGCGCTGGCCGTCTTGCACTCCAAAATGCCCGGTCCCCGAGCGGGATCGCTAGGATCCGTGAGCACGCGGTCCACGTTGGCCAGCATGAAGGGGTACGTTGGGTGCCGCCACATCTCGGCGGGGTTCGCGAGGTCGTATGGATGGAGGTCCCCGAACCGTTGGGCGACGATGGGCTCCAAGGTGGTGCCCCAGTAGGCGGCCTCGCCCGCCGTGTCCTCGTCCGGCTTGATGCCTGTTTTGTCGAGATAGACATCCAGGGCGGTTTTGTAGGGGTGCAGGCCCAACAGCGCGGCGGCATCCGAGCCGCCAATGCCCGCGCGGCGGTGGGCTAGCCAATCGGATCGCGGCAAATCTTTGGTGCTGATAATGATCTCAGCGGTGGCGGTCGTCATGCAGAAACCCTCCTTGCGGGAGCAAAAACTTCAAAGTCAAAGTCAAATTCAAATCGCAAAGAGCCCCCGCCGCTGGGCGGCGGGGGCATGCGCTCACTTGGCGAAGCCCATGTAGATGCCGGCAAACTTTTTTTCCTGCTTTAAGCGATCACCCACCTGCACTGCGGTGATCCACGGGTGGCCGCAGATGGAGAGCGTGACGAGGGATCCGTTGGCGAGTTGGAAGTTTCGACCGGCGCACATGCTTTGGCCGTCGAACTTCTTGGTGTCGGTGATGCGGACCACCGGTGCGCTGAGGGTAAGGGGCCCGGACGGAGGACCGAAGGACGTGAAGAACGTATTGCCAGCCCACCAGATAAAGGCGATCACGAGTCCTGCGATCAAGATCACCGCGAAACCATTCAAAGTCTGGCTGTGCTCGTCAGAGAATCTGTGAGACATAGGGGGCGTCATCCTTTCCGATGATGAGAGTGGCGGACGGCTCTGTTAGCGAGGGAGCCCGACGGCGACGAGCACGGGCCGGCGGGGCCGTGTGCCGACAGCATAAAGGGTGTGCCGGTGCGGCGGTCCCACGCGGCAAAGTCCTGGGGCCGCAGGACCAGGCCTTGGCGCGGGGCGGCGGCCACCGGGTGGCTACTTGACGTAGCCGATGTAGCGGGTGCCGCCAGCGATGCCGCGCTGATACGTTAGGCGGTCTCCCACCTTGACCTGGCTCACCCAGTGATAGCTGCAGGTCGCGATGGTGACGGGATGCTTATGGGCGAATTGGATATAGCGAGCGGGGCAGGTGCCCAAGTTGTAGCTGACCGTGGTGTCGGAGATTTTGATGATGCGGGGGCTGGTGCGCAAGGAACCATGGGGCAGAAAGAGAATCACCGACACGGCGACGATGGCGAGGGAAAACGTCAAGATTCCAATGGCGCCGAACATACTCGACTCACCGCGCCGGTCGCGCAAGTGTCGTGAGGCCCAGGACATCTTTGGAGCCACATCCTTTCGAGTGGGAAGCGTGGGCGACTTTTGCAACTTGTGGCGTCCGACGCTTCGCGGCGACGACCCCCAGCGCTGCCCGCCCCAAGGGCGTGCTGGCGTGGCGGATTCGAGCGACCACGTCCCGGAGGTGCCGGGCCAGACGCTACCGCCCGTGGCTGGCCATCTCCGCGGCGAGGGTCTCCGCCAAGGCGGGCCGATCCAGCCCCCCCTGGAGCCCCCGTCCCCCGCAGGGGGCGGGGGCATGGGGCCCCGCGCTAGTCGAACGCCCAGGCCAGTTGCGGCACGGGGCGGCGGGTCGGGCGGATGGCGGTGAGCGGGGGGCGCGCCGCCGGAACCAAGGGGGCCGGCGGGATGACGGGCGCGGCGGCGGCCGTGAAGATCCGGGGATCGGCGGCCGTCTGCCAGACGCTTGAGACATCGGGCTGGGCGCTGAGCCCATACGCTAGGGCGCGCGCCAGCGCGTTGCCGAGGTCCTGGTCTTCCGCCAAGGCTTGCAGACCGGTGAGCGACATCTGGCCTTCGAGGCCCATGGCCGTGGCGAGCTTGGCGCCCATGAGCCGCAGGGCGTCGGCCTGCAGGGTTTCCTCATAGCCCAGGAACACGACCCGGCAGGGCGCTGTCTGGCCAATCCGCCAGGCCCGGCGGGACGCCTGGCGCAGGCGGAACAGATTGTAGCCCGTGGAGTACCAAATGAGCGTCGGCCAGGCCAACAGGTCCAGGCCCGTCTCGACCAACTGGGGGTGGGACAGGATGATGCGCACGTCGTCGGCCGCCGCCTGCTGGATCCAGGCTTCGCGGTCGGCGCGCTTGACGTCGGGGCGCAGGACCCGATGCGCGATGCCGGCCTCGGTGACCACGCGCCCGGCGTTCAATTGCCAGTCGTGGTTTAGCACGAGATGGCCGACGGCCAGGGTGGGTGACGCCATGCGGTCGCGTTCGAAATGGTATGGGTGATGGTTGTCATGGATTGTGTGCGTGCGTCTGCCAAAGTGTGCGCTGCAGAACGCTAGCCAGCCTCTTTGCGGAAGCCCCCTGAGGTTGGGCCGGGGATGTTTGCGGGGTGTGGGGCCGGTGAGCCGCCTGTACAGGGACAGACAAATTCGGCGCTGGCTGCCGCTCGGCTCCGGCCGAGCAGTAGCCGTTCTCACCGTTTGCGCTCGCTGCCGTCCTGGGGTACCCTACACACTATGGGGGCGGGGCTAGTGTGGCATTACCCAATCACCGACGAGCAGGTTTGAGTGCGACGCAACCCGGTTGCTGTACGGAGGAGAGAACAATGGGTAAGATATTTTCGGGAAGCATCATCTCTCTGGCCTTGGCGTTGGGAATGATGTCGCCCGTTGCTGCGGCGTCTCCTGGTAGCCTAGCAATCTCGCTGAGCGCCAATGTGACGACTGCTGGGACGAAGACATTCTTCAGTACCCCCGGCGCGGTGTCTATACCACTGTCAAGTACTCCGTTAGTTGTAAAAGATGGTCGGCGATATGTGGTGCGAGGACAGAAGACAAAGAACGGCACCTGGGCGTACCCTGCCAAAATCACAAGTCCGCCCGGTGTCACGGTGGCGAGCGTCGAGCTCGGCTTCAATCCACGATCCCACACACAACTGCTGGAGATTGGAAGACCCACTACGTCGTCGTTGCAAAATGCCACTGGAGGGGAGATCTGGACACATTCCTCCACCACAAGCGATCCTTCTGGGTCATTCGAGGTCGTATGGCATGACTTTGCCGGCATTTCCCTAGCCATCGTAAAAGACTCGATTTCATGGACGAACGGCGGTGGCTACGTAAGCGCTTTCACTGGAAGTGAATACTTATATAATAATCAGCACACTGGCTGGGCGCTCACAGGATCAAGCTTTATGCGATATTTCGCGAATGGCCATACAAAGGCAGTCGTCCAGTCGGGTGCGGGGTTTCTCAATGCGATTTTTTGCCCGACAATCACCCAGGATCCGGCCGCCGAGACGTTCATTTCGGTGCAGTACAACCACGCAGTAGGGCATGCTAACGGCATGCTTACTGGCTATGTGAACACATGGGCATCGGGAGGGTGCACGAACCTGATTGGATATTACACGATTCAAAACTGATAAGCTATATCGCGTTGTGTGCGTTCGTTTCGCGTCCAAAGGAGAGCAGAAGCGTGGATAAGCAATGCGAGAACACTAAGAACCGTTTCGGAGTTCCTGGGTGGACCGTTGTGGCGATGTTCTCTGTGATTGTTGACGGATTAAGATTAGAACAGGTGACTGGGTGGAGAACGCCTGTCGCATGGGTTGGTTCACCCCTCGTGGTCCTGGTGATATGGGGTGCTATTATGACTCTCTGGCCCCGATCTCGATCGTGGTATTCCATAGGGATTGGAGTCGCATTGATTGCCAGTGTACCGATGAGTCTCGGCATGGATCTTCTTGGCGTATCGGTTTGGGTGCTGGCAGTCGCATGGCGTGAACCTAGAGTGGTATGGAGAGGAAAAACACCGGTAGCAATCGTGCTGTTTAGCGTCCATGTGATATTGTTGTGGACGTTGATACCGCTAGCACCAGGACTGTCATATCCCGTGATCGGACTCATCGTGGCTGTGGCGATGGCAACTAGCATTGTGCCGCTCGTGCTGGTTATAACAGATGGGTCGACCCCTCCTAAGCTGATGCACGGGTAGATCGAACACCACGGCGGGACCACGGCGTGATGAAACTGAGCGCCTGACGTTGGTGCCGACAGTGATGGGGATGATAAGCGGGGTGCTGATGCGAACGGCGGTGTAGCCGGGCGCACCTGGACCCGCTCCAAGGCAAAGCCGTGGCGGTAGCGGGAAGGGCGAGTGCTAACGTAGCGATAGCATACCCAAGTACGACGCCCGTAAATGGACTCTCGCCATGGGACCAAGTTCACGACTGAGTCCGCCAGCGCTGCCGGGCCGCCCCACGAGGGGGACAGCCGGTGCGTCCGAGGCGCTATCACCAGGAACGAGGGGGTCACCGCTTCCACGGCAGCCTCCGGCCTGAGCGTGGCCACATGGCGCTGAGCGGACAGGCGGCTTAAGTCCAGGCCGACGCCGGCGGCAATCCCCCGGTGAGCCACCCCGCCTCAGCGCCCGCCGAAGCGGAGCGTCGTGAGCTGATGGGCTACCGCGGCCCACAGCAGGGCGGCCGCGATCCAGGGCCAAATGGGCGGCTAACTCGCCTCGCTGGCCACCAACTTCTCGTAGGCCGCGAGCACCGTGTCGCTTAGATAGCGGCGAGCCCCCTTGTTCAGGGGGTGCAGAAAGTCGTCGAACCGTCCGCCGTGCTGCCGGTGCGGCAGGGAAACCAAGAGGCGCCCCCCCGAACTCTTGACGACCCGCACCCCGTTCAGTCGCCAATCGTGGTTCAGGACTAGGTAGCCGGTGGCCTGGGTGGACGATGCCGTGTGGTCGCGTTCCAGATAGACGGCGGTGATGGTTGTCATCAGTTGTTCCCGGCGCGGACACCCCCGGCTTCAGCCGTGGGGAGGAGCCGCGGGGCCCCCTCTCTCCAAGAGAATCCGCCCGCTCGTGCCAACAGCCGGACGTGTTGCGGAGGGTACTGGCCGAGGCGTGCGCCGACGGCATCCTGGACGGCCACCTTGGGAGTGCGAGGGGTGGGCAGGCCCGTCACCCAACCTCGCAGCGTGACCCGCTTGCGCGGTTGGAACACGGCCACCCAGTCGCCCTTCCGAAAAAACGTGCCGTTGGTCGTGCCGCCATAGACCGGTCGGATCCCGCCCCGTTGCGGGTTCTGCCGGTGAAGGGCCCGCCGGTGATGACGAAGCGCGGTCCAGACGGAGAACGGCGGGTGCCCCAACGCACACCCGCTGATGCCCATCGCAATGGCCACCGCGTCCACGGCCTGCGATGCGAAGACCGGCGGGCGACGGGGTCCGCCGATCTTGGTGAGGCCGAACTCTGTCCGCCACGCCGCCGTGTCTTCGCCGCAGACCAGCGTCAGCGGCGCCGGAGCCCCAGCGCCTGGCGGACCAGGTGGCGGGCGCCGGACAGCGTGGGCGCCTCGCCGAGGATCACGGGGGCATCGGCGTGTCCCTCCGGGGGATAGGCGATAACACGAAGGCGCACGGCATGATGGCTCCTTTCGCAGGGGAGGGGACCCTGAGGGCTAGTGCACGCGCAGCGCGAGCACGATGGCGGTCAGGTTGAAGGTGGCATGGGCGGCCGTCGCCGGCCACAGCGAGCCTGTGCGAGCCGTGAGGCCGGCGAGCCCGGCGCCCAGCGCCGCCATCGGCAGCCAGAGGGCGGGCTGGACATGCGCGAGGCCAAATAGGATAGCGGATCCGAGCGCGGCCGGCCCGACGCCCACGACGCGCTGCCAGCCGCCAAACAGCAGGCCCCGATACAGGGCTTCCTCCGCCAGCGGCGCGCCCCCCACGATCAGCAGGACAAGGGGCAGCAGCAGGGCCAGCGGCATCTGGGTGGCGGCGGGATTTGCGACCAAGGGATTGTTGCTCACGACCGGCAGCCAGGGATGCTCCGCCCGGGCCAGCAGGGCGGCGAGGCCACTTAGGGCCAGCCCAGCGGCAGCGCCGGCGGCCACGGTTCGGCCCCGCCAGCGGTACCGCGTGGCCAGAAAGACGGCCAGCCGCCTCCGGCGTCTCAGCACCCAGGCCACCGCGCCGCCTTCGGCGGCCACCGTGGCGCCGTAGAGGGCCAACAGTCCCCCGGGCGTGGCGTGCGCCAGCGCCGTCGGCGCGTGGAGCAACCCGCCCAGTATAGCGGCCAAGGCGACAAAGGCGCAGAGCGCCCACAGGCCATCGGCGGGACGCACGGCCTCCGACGATGACAGGGCAACGACCTCCGGGGGGAATGGGGGCGAGCGTGTTTAGGCCGTGGCGGGCAGATCGAGCGCGGCGCGCATCTCCTGCAAGAGCCAGGCGCAGGCGTAGGTGTCCGGGCGCGGCGCGTCCAGCGCCAACAGGCGCGCATAGTACCGCGAGACCAATTCGTAGAGGCCTGCGGCCTCCACATGCGCAGTGCCCATCAAGAGCGTCAGAAACTCATGCGCTGGCGTCGGCGCAAAGCGGAAGCGCTTGGCGGACGTGTGGGTTGTCAGGTAGGCCTGGCGCTGGTCCTCGTACGTGGCCGCCGCCAGGTTGGCGGTGGCGATCTGAAAGAGACGATAGAGTTCTCCGGTCGTGGCCATCACGTCCTTCTTCTTGTCGCAAAGCGTGGAGGGGCAGGGGACGGCGCCCGATAGACAGCGAGCCCCGGAGGAGCCGCGCCCCGTGGGGGCGCGGCTATGGCCCGGAAGTCACCGCTGGCGGGATCGGACCACCCCAGTTGTCGGCGGGCTTCGTGGCGGGCAAACCGGGTCATGGCGTCCCGGATGTATAGCCATCGTGGGGAGGCGGCGAGCGGCGAGGGGGCCGGGCCGGCAGCTCCTGCAGCGGCCGGCCCCGCTCAATCGCCCGGCGCGCGGCGTCGGCGTGCAGCACATGCCGGCCCCGCGTGAGGGCCACGTAGAGCAAGTGGGCTTCCTCGCGGTCGTCCGCGTAGCGGGGCCACCGAAAGTCCCCCGCGCACGTGACCGTGGACCACTCGCGGCCCTTGGCCTTGTGGCAGGTCGTGAGCACCACCTGGGCGGCGGCGGCCTCGACCGTCTCCGTCCGGAGCTGGCGCACGACCGGCGGCACGCGGGCGCGCTGCTGCTGGACGTAGTCCACCAGCGGGCGGTACTCGCCCCCGGCGGGCGTCTCGGACGCGGCCTGGAGATCCGCCCAGTCCTCGAACAAGGCGAGGTCCGGATGGCGCGGCACCCCGCCGCCGTGGAGCGTGTGGGCGGCGTCGAGCAGTCCGGCCACCGGTTCCGCGCCGCCCAAGAGGGCGACGGGGGTGCGCTGCCCGATGGCCCGCACCGCTTCGCCCAGCAGGCCGAGCGTCGTGCGGGCAATGAAGGCGGCCGGGCCGCCCGGCGGCGCGCCCGGCCCGGTGCCGACGAGCGGATAGGGTGCGCCGAGGCGGGTCAGCGCGGCATTGGCGGCGTCCGCAATCTCGGGGCCAAAGCGCCAGGAGTGCGTGAGCGGCAGCGTCGTGCCCCGCCAGCCGGCCAAGGCGTCCCGGGCCCCGCGCCAGCCATAGATGGCCTGGTGGGGGTCGCCGACCAGCACCAGCTGCGCCGACTGGTGCCGGAGCACGTCGATCAGCACGGGGTCGGCGTCCTGCGCTTCATCTAGGAGAATCGTGTCGTACGGCAGCGTCGGGCGCGACAGCTGCCAGCGCTTCAGATAGACATCGTGGGTGATGGGGCAGGCGCTGGCCGGGTCCTGTTGCTGGCGCCAAAAGTAGCGCGCGAGGTCCACCACGGCCGCGACGGCCGCCGCCCGGTCGGCGGGGGCCCGGCCGGCAAAGGCCACGGGCGGCACGTGGGCGGTCCCCGGCTCGCGCGCCGTGGTATGCAAAAAGGCCGTCAGCGTCTGTGTGACGGCCGCGAGCCCTTGGGAGCGGTCCAAGCCCTGCGCGCGCAGGCGGGCATCGGCCCACCGGGGCCAGGCCTGGCGAATGGCGAAGGGGCTGGCGACCAGTCGGGCGCCATAGGAGCGGCCCACCGCCGCAAAGGCGAGGCTGTGGGCGGTTCGGGCGTCCACATGGCGCGGAAAGCGCGCCCGGGCCTCGTCCGCCACCGAGCGGTTGAAGGCGAGGTAGAGGACGCGGTGGCCCCCCAGTGCCCGGGACGCCAACTGCAGCGTCGTGGTCTTGCCGGTCCCCGCCAGCGCGAGGACCCGTAGGGGCTGACCGGAGGCGACCGCGGCGACGATGGCGGCCTGCTCGGCGGTGGGGGCGGTCGGGGCGACCGAGGGATGCGGCATGGAACCCAACCTTTCCCACACGGAGAGATAGCAACCGGAGCATCAGGACGAGCGGGGCAGAGCCGCGTGGCGCGCGTCAAGCACCGGGCGCGGGGCGTCTTAGGCCCGCACCCACCGGGCATCCGCCCGGTCATACGCTCGGCGAGCCGCCCGGAGCACGGTGCGCGCCCGGTGGACGCGCGCGTAGCTGTCCGGGCGCTGGTGCCTCTCCAAGTCGGCGAGGGCGGCGGCCAACGCGTCCTCGGCGTGGGCTAGGGTGGCCTGGGCGCGGCGCATTGCGGCGTGGGCCGCCTCGCGGGCTGGTGTTTGGGCAAACGCAATGGACATGGGAGCACCTCCTTGGTCTTGGGGTCTGGGACTCAGGGGTGGGGGAGGGAGCGGCGGGCTGCGCGGTGCAGAAACCAGGCGAACAGGGTCAGGTCAACGAGGCCCACCATCACGAACAAGCCGATGAGCCACCGGGGCACTCCGACGGCCATGTGCGGCGAGGGCGCCGCACTGAATCAGCGCGGCGTTGCCCCAGAGCCGGCGCGCAAGGCAACGGAAGGATGCCGTAATCATCATGGCCTAACTCGCGGGCCGGGATCCCGCCGGCGCCCACGCGGCCTGAGCGGACCGGGATCAATACGCCGGAGGATCCACAGTAAACCCGTCCATGGGTTTCAGACGCCAATCCGTCTAGGCGGTTGTCCCCTACTGGTCAGCACCTCTTGGGTCGAAGTCACAGTATACGCCGGCAAGGCACGAGAGGCCGCGTGGTGGGTCGATGCGGATCGGCGAAGTTGTTTATCCTAAGGCGTCCTCATGGACTGTCCTGAGCGTCAACGCCAAGCTCGCGCTGGCCAGAAAGGCGGATTGCCGTCAGGGTTGTCGTCGCTGCAACCAGCAGGGACACGACACACGGCCACAGGAACGCTGGGGACGACGGGCCGGGGGGCGCGTACCGCAACGGGATATCCTGATGGAACCAAGCAAACTGCATGGACCGGAAGTCAAGCAGAATGGGGTTGGGGATGCGACCCCACCAGAGGGTCAGATAGGCCAACACCAACACTGCGGCCATGATGGCGGCGGGCCACAGGGCCAGGCCCTTGCGCGTGGCCGCGCCGACCAGCATGCCGACGCCCGTGAGTGCCCAACTGAACGCGATCACCATCACGATGGTGAGGGCCACGCCTGGGTTCTTGGCATAGTAGTCCACCATCTGCCACGGATTGGCACCACTGGGGGTGACGATGAGGATGAGAACATAGAGCGCCGCCATGGCGATGCCCGTCGCCGCCTGAATGGACACCAGTCGCGCAAAGAGGCCCAGCCCCGCACCGGTCCGCCGTGTCCACCACGTCGCCATCACGGGGAGCCACCCCTGCAGGAGGATGCCCGCCGCGACCAGTTCGTAGCTGTAAGGATTCCCGGCGAAGCCCCATCCGGCTTCGGCGTAGCGAACCAGGGCCCACACCATAGCGGCGGGCACAAACCAGTAGGCGGCCCGCCAGAGCCGCGGCGAGTCGCGCACCTGCTTGATGCTGACCGGCACAGTCACTTGGTTCACCTGCCTCTCAAATACCGAATGGACGGCCATGACACTCGACTGCCGAGACACCTCTTGATTGATCCCCCACCCTCGGATGCGGACTTTTGGGGCAATCGCCGTGGCCTGACAGTAAATCTGTCCACAACCAAAAGAGCGCATCCGGTCAACCTAGTCATGATACCAGTTCACGGTAAACGAAGAAGGTGATGAGGGATTCGTGGGAGATGCCATGACCGTCCCATTCCCGTTCACCTCAACTTGTTTCGTATAGTTCAAGTTGGCGACTAATTCTTCTCCGTTGTTGTGGTTCCAAAAGGCGGCTGCTCCGTGGAACGTAACACCACTGAAGCGCGGCTGATAGGCCGCTGTACTCGGCTTCTCGGAAACGAAGTCTGCGGAGTGTCCTGTGAAGTCAGGCGATGCCTGGTTGGTAAACGGGCTATAGGCACCGGTTGTCACGTTTTCCAAGTAGTAGGATGCGCTACCGTCAAAGTTGTACACCACGTCGACAAACGTAGTTTGCCCTGGCCGAATGGCTGGGCCCTCCCAAACTGCCCCGGGGTTATACGGTAGATCCTGCGTGAAAAAACGGTACTGCGGCGTCGCAGTGCCTATAGACGCAGCCCCGGCCTGCACCAACGCACCGCCGTTGACTCCGCCTAATCCAACCCAGAATCCGACGTTTGGCGCATCTGAGAGGTACTTGCTCTGGGGGTAGGCACTGTTGCCGCGAACAGAGGGCTGAACCCACCCGCCTTGAACCTGGTTGTAGATAACGCCGCCGTTGTTGGATGAATTGTCAGTGTAGCCAGCCCAAAACTGCTTGTGTGTCCCGACGTAGCCGAAGCTGGCTGCCATCCCCGCCGGACCATTGAAGACCGTGGGATTGGGAGGGACGCACGTCCGTGCGTTGGCCATTGCCGTCGTCCACGTCTGTAATGCGGCCGATCCCGTGGGCTTGGGTGGAAAACCAAACCTGGCTAGGAGTCCGTCCAGGTATCGTTGGGGGCGATGCGCTACGCTGCGGTCGGGAGGAGCCCACGAAAGAACGCCCGGGCGTCCCGGCCCGTCTGCGGGCCGGGACAGGCCTCCAGGAGGCTCCGGCCGCGGCCCCATAGGGACACGAGCCGCCGGAGCGCCGGGGGCCGCTCCCGGATCCCGGCGGCGGGGGCCCCGCAGGGCGACGGGGCCGCCCGCGGGGTGCCCCGGGCCAGGATCTTGATGTTGTACGCCAGCGCCAACAGCGTGAATTCGCTGGTCGCGGCGGCGAGCCCCCGGCGGCTAAACTGGCGGAACCCCAACACTTCCTTGAGAATCCCAAACACCGGCTCCACGATCCCCTTCCGCTGGCGGTAGAGCGCGGCCCCCGCCGGCGTGCGCACCTTGGCCGCCATCGCCTCGCGGACCGCGTCATCCGGTCCCCGCTCGACCGTCCGCGTCCGGCGGCCTTTCTTCAGGCACTGGGCGGCGAAAGGACAACCGGCACAGGCCGCCGCCTCACTCCGATACACCCGCCGCGCCTCCGTCCGCCCGCCCCCGCCCGCGGCGATCCGCGTGCGGTGGAACGGCAACCACTGGTCACCGGGACAGTGGTAGCGGTCGGTGGCCGGGTCGTACGTGAAGTGGGCTTTGTGCACGCGCTCGTCTTGCCCCGGCGGGTCGGCGGCCGCCCCCACCGCGACGTAGGCGTCGATGTGGCGGGCCGCCAGGTCGCGGAGATTGGCGGCCGCCCCGTACCCCGCGTCGGCCAGCAACTGCGCGGGGGCGCGGCCGCCCACGGCGGCATCCAGCACCGCGCCCAGTTCCGTGGTGTCCCCCGCGTGGGCCGACACGGCCACGCCTACAATGAACCCCGCCGTGGCATCCACGAGGATCTGCGTGTTGTAGGCCTGTTGCACGCCTTGGTTCTTGGTCACCATGATGGCCGACTCGGGGTCCGTGAAGTTGTACTGGGTCTTGGGATCCGGAGCGGGAGCC